>JAGTRV010000016.1 GCA_018262245.1 Pseudomonadota bacterium
GAAGCTGCAACGCCTTGGCTGCCTCAACCCAAGCCTGGCCCGAGAGTCCCGTGACAATTGAAAACATCCCTTTTCCCGTGACATCCAGGGTCGAGACCTTGATCCCCTTCTTGTTCACCAGCCAGGCGTGGGGAATTTTCGCGCCGGGACGGGTGCTCGCCTGAAGATAAAGCTCGCGGTCCCGTTTCCAGACCTCCTCGTTGGCACCAGCTTCAGGAATGATTGCCGTTGACGCATAGCGCTGATTCATCTCGACGCCCTGACCGTTGAACTCCCGGTTCTTCAGTTCCAGCGCCTCTTGAGCGGCTTTCCGGGCCTTGACGCCTTCGGGACCAGGATCCTTGAATCTGGCGATCCCCGCCGCAACCGGATTTTCAGCCCCCTCAACACGGAAGACCGCTTTCAAGGGCGCATAGTCCAGTCGAGACTGATTGGCACGAGTAACGATTTGTTTGCCGACCGGAGCACGCTCCGGTGAGTAGGTGTCAAGCAAGGCCTCGCCGGCATGTCCCTTGAGGACATAGGCCAGTTTCCACGCCAGGTTGAATGAATCCTGAACGCAAGTATTCAGCCCCAGACCGCTTGATGGCGGATGGCGGTGGCAAGCATCACCGCCGCAGAATACCCGCCCCTTCGAGTAAATCGGGGCATAGGCCTGATTCACGTACCAAATGGACGTCCTGACGACCTCGACTTCTAGGTTCGGATCGCCGACCAGCGTGCGAATCTGGCCAAGCACGTATTCCATGTTGCTCAGATCTGGCTCGCCCTTCGACATATCGAAACCCCAGCCGGCAATCCACTGCGTCCAGGGTTTCACTGCTCGCAGCAAGCCAAGACCGATCTCGCCGAATGATGCATGGGGGCTGACGATCCAATGAAGAATACTGGGACGGTGTTCAACGTACTTCGACAGGTCGGCATTGAAGATGACATAGGCCGTACCGGCGCGAGCAAGCTGCCCCTCCAGCTTCAGATCAAGTTCTTCAAAAACTTTGGAGCGGGCGCCGTCAGCGCCAATCAGGTATTTGGCGCGCATGGTGTATTCGCGGCCATTCAAACGATCCTGCAACCTGACCGTCACGCCATCCGCATCCTGCTCATGCGACAAGTATTCGGTATTGCACGAAAAGCTGGCGCCGCGCTCCGCTGCGTTCTTGAAGATGATCGGCTCGATGACCGGCTGGGTGATATCCAGCAACTCGCAAGGGCTGCCTGTCAAATAATCGCTCTTTCTTTCCTCTCCCGTTCCCCAGGCCCGCATGCGAACAAGCTCTTCACCAATCAGGCTCGTCGTAAACAAGCTATCGCCCATGTGTTTCCAAGGGGTGGCGTAGCGATATGACTCCTCTTCGATCTCCAAATCGCGCAGCACTTCCATCGTGCGCTGATTGGTGATGTGCGCCCGCGGCGTGTCGGCCAACCAATTCCAGCGGGAAATCATGTGACAACGAATCCCGTAAGTAGCGAGCGCCAATGCGGCAGCGGCCCCGGTCGGGCCAGAACCAATGACCAAAACATCGGTATCGAATTTGTTGCTGTCTTCCATTTATCCCCCAACGAACTGATGTTGTATAACAAGCAAGATTAACTTGCATGCTAGCATGCAAGTTTTTGGATCACAACAATGCGTTCAACAATTCGAGACTGGATCAGGCAACACCTGGTCCGGAAAACCGACGCCTTTGGTACCATCTGCGGGAAGGAATGCAAAAAATGGCCAGCAAAAAAAATCTGATTTACGAAGAAATCCTGGGAAGGCTTTTCGAGGGACGCTACCGTTTTGGAGCCCCTATTCCCGTCAAGGAAATCAGCGAAGAAACCGGCGCAAGTCGCAACCCCATCATGGCGGCCTTGTATCGCCTTCAGGACAACGGCTTTGTTCGAATCACCGCCCAAGTCGGTTGTCGTGTCGTTGAGCCGACCTTTGACGAAATCAGCGACTTCTATCGGATGTTTGCGGCGACCGAAGGACTCATCGGGGAGTTGGCCGCGGAAAGAGCCACGCCTGACGATCTTGCAAAGCTGAGAGCGATCAACCAGCAGATCGCGGAAATCGATAATACGAAACCCGATGCAGCACAGTTATATCAACAACTGAATGTCCGCTTTCACAAACAATTGCACGCAATGGCGCGCTCGCCGATTGTTTGCTCAAGGCAGCTGGCGAATTTTGAGCTCTCGGATTTTTACCTAGTTCAGACCGAAGGCTTCAAAGCCCACCTTGGATTGGTTTACGAAGAGCATCAGGAAATTATCGAGGCCATCGCTGAGCATCAATGTGAGAAAGCAGGGACTCAAGCCAAGATGCATATCGATAGTGTGGCCAGGACACTACTTGAGCATCTCAAATTGACGACGGGCTGATTGGCTTATCGTCTTGATCACCAAGAAAAACATGCGACCAGAGAGCGGAGCCAGTTATCGCAATGTGCAGGGCCTGAGCCGTGGCTTGTCCATCCTGCGGGCCATCAGCCAGTCAGCCAACGGCTGGGCGAGCATTGCCGAACTCAGTGCAGCCACCGCACTGCACCGGACGACGGTACGCCGCATGCTGGAAACCTTGCAGGCCGAAGGCTATGTCAGGCGCAGCGCATCCGATGACAGTTACCGGCTCAACCAGAAGGTGCGCCAACTGAGCGATGGTTTCACCGACGACGAATGGATTTCCGAAGTGGCCAACCCGGTACTCGGTGAACTGCTGCAAAAAATCGTCTGGCCCTCGGATCTATCGACCCTCGATGGCGACTGCATGCTGGTCCGCGAGACAACCCACCGCTTCAGCGTGCTCTCCTTCCATCGGGCGATGATTCGCCAGCGCATGCCCTTGCTGTTCACCTCGGCCGGCCGGGCCTATCTGGCCTATTGCAGCGATGAAGAGCGCAAGCAGATACTTCAACTGTTGGTCGCCGGCAACGACGAGCAGGCCAATTTTGCCCGCAATCGTGTGCTGGTCAATCAAATGCTGGAAAGGGTACGGCGTCAGGGCTACGCCTCGAATGAGGGCGAATGGAGTCAGCAACAGAAAATCGCTGCGATTGCCCTGCCCATTCGCCACAAGAACCACGTGCTGGCCTGCCTCAACATCGTCTTCTTGAAGAAGGCGATGAGCGTTGCCGAGGCAGCCAGCCGTTACCTGCCCGACCTGAAATCCGCCGTCGAAAAAATAGAGGCCCAACTGGATGGCAGCGAGATCGAGGTCCCTCTTCCCACGGCCATCACACCGCCCCGTTAAATGGAGCGGCCCCGCCCCGACCAACAGGCCGGGGCAATTCCTTACATGCGCAGGGCGTCCGGATCGGCCCGCATCAGCCGCTTGTTCATCTTGCCGACACTGGTCTTGACCAACGTCTTGACGAAACTGACCTGCAACAACACGCCGTAGCGCGAAATACCGGCCGCCTCGATGGCATGGGCCGCATAGTTGCGCAAGGCATGCTCGGTAATCTGGCCAACATGCTCCGGTTTGAGCAGCACCAAGGCGAGTGGGCGCTCACCCCACTTGTCGTCCGGCACGCCGATGACCGCCACTTCATTGACCGCCTCGTGCTTGGCGATGATGTCTTCCAGTTGCAGCGAAGAAGTCCATTCACCACCGGTCTTGATTACATCCTTGATGCGGTCGGTGACCTTCAGGTAGCCGGCCGGGTTGATATTGCCGATATCGGCGGTGTGCAAATAACCGCCCGCCCACAAGCCTTCTGAATCCTCCGGCGCGCTGACATAGCCCTGGGTCAGCCACGGCGCGCGCACCACCACTTCTCCAGTCGCCTTGCCGTCATGCGGCACATCGGCCATCTCCGGATCGACGATGCGCAGATCGACCAGCGGCAGCGGCCGCCCGGTCTTGGCGCGGATCACCGCCTGCTCTTCCAAGGAACGATTGAGGTCGGCGCTTTCGAGATGCGCCATACTGAGCACCGGGCAGGTTTCCGACATGCCGTAGCCGGTGAACAGATCCATCCCACGCTTCTGGGCAGAAATGGCCATGGCTTCCGGCATGGCAGCGCCGCCAATCAGAATTTTCAGACCGGTGAAATCGGCGGTCTTGGCATGCGGATGGCTCAGAATCATGTGCAGGATGGTCGGCACGCAATGCGAGAAGCTGACGCCCTCCGTGCTGATCAGGCGGCAAATCACTTCCGGCTGGTAACGACCGGGATAAACCTGCTTGACGCCCATCATCGTCGCCAGATACGGGAAGCCCCAGGCATGGACATGGAACATCGGCGTCATCGGCATATACACGTCTTCGCGGTGGATATGCCCCTGCCGGTTGGCCCCGCCCAGTGCTGCGGCGCAGCCCAGCGTGTGCAGCACGAGCTGGCGATGGCTGAAATAGACACCTTTCGGATTGCCAGTCGTGCCCGTCGTATAGAAGGTCGTCGCCTGTGCGTTTTCGTCGAAATCCGGGAAGTCGTAGTCTGGGGAAGCCTCGGCCAGCAGGGCTTCGTATTCGCCCACCATCGCCACCGGAGGAATCGGGAGTTCGGCCTCGTCGCTGATCAGAATAATGGTCTTCACCGTTTCCAGTTGCCCCGCAATCTGCGCCAGTATCGCGAAGAACTCGCTATTGACCAGCAGCACATCAGCCTTGGCGTGGTTCAGCGTATAGAGGATCTGCTCCGGACTGAGCCGCACATTCACGGTCTGCAGGATGGCGCCCATCATCGGCACGGCAAAGAAGCATTCGAGGTAGCGATGGCTGTCCCAGTCCATCATCGCCACCGTCTGCCCGGACTCAACCCCCAGGCCGGTCAGTACATTGGCCAAGCGGCCGATCCGCTCGTTCAGCGTCCGGTAGTTGTAGCGCAGCTTGCCCTGATAGGTAATCTCCTGCTCCGGCGCAATGGCCAGCGGCGTCAGCAGCAACTGCTTGATCAGCAGCGGATACTGATAGGCGGAAACCGTCGACTGGACGAGTTTGATTGGCATTTTCTTCTCCCTGGTCTTTTATTGTGCGTGGCGGTCGACGCCGCCAACAGGGGGAATTTTACGCGCCTGTGACAGCCAAAAGTCCTGCCTGGGCGACGGAAAATGCGTTGTTAACGCAAATGCTGTTCGGCAATCGCGCTTAGATCAGCCGACAGGGTCCCGGAAGCCATGCCGCGTCGGAAGGCATCCTTCGCCTCGGGAAGATGACCATCCGCTTCGAGAGCCAATCCGAGCCCCAGCCACCAGCGGCCTTCGTTCGGCGCCAGACGCGCTGCCCGCTGATAATGGCCAACGGCCAGACGCTGGGCACCGAGGCGCGACTTCAGGTGCCCCTGAAAACCGGCATAGTCGGCATTGGCTTCGGCATAAGCCTGCGAACGAGCCAGCGTGCGGTCCGCCGCGGCCAGATCGCCGTGCTCCAGTTGCAGGCGGGCCAGTGACATCGCCCAGCCGGTCTGGGCCGGCTGAAGCTCAAGGCCTTCCTGCAGCACGAGCATCGCCTCATCGTTCTTGCGCATGTCGAGCAAGTGACGGAGCAAAGCCTGACGGACCTGGACATACGATGGATCCTGTTTCAACGCTGCCCGCATGCCGTCGATGGCCTCGGCGCTCCGGCCTGAAGCCATCGCACCTTCTGCCTTGCGGTACTCGGCATCGGCCCGATCACGCGGGGTCGCCGCGATCGGACTCTTCTCGATCTTGACTGGCCCTACCGGTGCGGGAGATGCCGGCTTCGGCGCTTCCGGAATCGCCGAAGCGGGTTCGCTTTTCGGCGCGCTTGCAGCTATCGGCACGACTGGATCAGGCACCGGCAGGACCGGCGCGGCGGGAAGCGGCAAGGCCTCAAGATTCGAGGCCAGGCGCAATTTGTCGTCCACCGGTTCCGCGACCACAACGGGCGCTGGTGGTAGCGCAGGAGTAACTACGGCAGGCGGAACAGGCGCCACAACCGGCGCATGATCAAGGCCCAACAGAGGCAGCAGACGGCCATTCGCATGGAGGACACCAGCGCCAATCAACAGCAACAAGCCACCGACCAAAATCAACTTGGCAGTATGACCATGATCACTGCTAGCAGCCGGTAAGGAACGTATTTCCCGCTGCAGGTTCTGCCGGGCCAAGTCATCGGGACGCTTGGTCTCGAGATTGCGCAGCATGTCGTTGATCAGACTCATGTCACCACCATCCCGCCGAGGCGGCACCTTCCGTGTCGGAGGCAGCCTGCCGGACATGGCTGGCCGCTACCGCATGCTTGCCTTCGCCATAGACCGAGAGCAAGGATTTGTGGGCCAGGATATTGAGCAGACGCGGCGTACCGCGACTGGCCCGATGCAGGCAGCGAACGGCGCGCGGCCCGAACACATCTTCACCACGATAACCGGCCACGCGCAGGCGATGCACCAGATATTTGGCCACCTCTTCACGGGCCAGGCCGCTCAAGCGGTAATGGAAGGCAATGCGTTGCAGCAACTGGCGAACCGAAGGTTCGGCCAGCTTGCGATCGAGTTCCGGCTGACCGAACAGCACGATCTGCAGTAACTTGCGCTTCTCGGTTTCCAGATTCGAGAGCAGGCGCAGCGACTCCAATGTCTCCAGCGGCATGGCCTGCGCTTCGTCGATGCAGACAACGACCTGCCGCCCGGCTGCGGCATGCGCCAACAGCGCACGATTGACGCTCTGCAACAGATGATAGTCATCGCTATCGGTGCTGACTTCGAGGCCGAGTTCCTCGGCCAAAGCCAGCAGCAAGGTGCGCGGGGCAAGATAAGGATTGGGCAAATAGGCCGAAACCCCGCCTTCCGGCAGGGCTTGCAGCAGGCGCCGACAAAGCAGCGTCTTGCCGGTCCCGACCTCGCCGGTGATCTTGATGAAGCCTTCGCCGCTATTCAGCGCGACGAGCAGGGTATTCAGCGCCTCCTGGTGGCTGCGCGTGATCACCGTGTAGCTGGTGTCCGGCGTAATGCCGAACGGCAATTCAGTCAGGCCGAAATGATCAAGATACAACGCGACCTGCCTTTGCTGCCGTTGTCAGCGCTGTCATTGCCACTCGATGTGGCGTTGCTGCCGCGGGTCGAGCGCCTGCAGACGGTCCTGGGCATCGCCGGCCACATCGCGCCAGGAATTCTCGCCCCGAATGACTGTCGATTTCATCAGGATGACCAATTCGCGCTTGCGATTGGAAACACTCTTCTGACCGAACAACAGACCAAGCCCGGGCACGCCGCTGATCCCCGGCAGACCGTAGCGGTTGGTATTCTGTTCCTGGCTCATCAGTCCGCCGATGGCGACAATACTGCCGTCCTGGACGCGGACGATGCTGTCGCTCTCATTGATCGTGCTCGATGCCAGCGGCAGCGTGTAGGTTCCGAGGTCGCCAAGATTGACGCTCTTGCTCTTTTCCTCGACCACGCTGACAGACGGATGCACGTGCAGGATGATGTTGCCCTCATCGTCGATCTGCGGCGTCACATCGAGCGAGATACCGGAGAAAAATGGTTGCAGGGTGATATTCGGAGTCACGACATTGCCGCCGGTACCGGTGCCGGTCGTCACATTGGTGCTAATCCCGGTCACGAAGTAATCGTCCGTCCCCACCTTGAGCACGGCCTTCTGGTTATTGGTCGTCGCAATACGCGGGCTGGACAGCACCTGAACGTCACCCTGCCCCTCGAGGAAGGAAAGGAGCGCCGCAAAATTATTGGACTGGAAGGTCAGGCCGAAGAAACCACGCCCCGTCGGCCCCGTAGCCATGGCGCCGCCACTGCCCGGTACAGCAGCCACCGCAGTGCCGCCGGAAACACCGGCGGCAGAACCGCTGATCACCCCGGAGCCGGCCAGGGTCGCACTCGGGGCAGCGATCCCGAGAGAGAAGCGATTGGCTATGCCACCGAACTTGCTCCAGTTGATGCCGGTCTGGTACGAGTCGTTCAGCGAGACCTCGATGATCTTCGCCTCCAGCATTACCTGTCGCTCGACCACCAGCTGGGTCGCCTTCAGATATTCCTCGACCCCCCGCAGCTCGACTGGCGTTGCTTTGACCAGCACGACCCCGGAGCCTGGATTGACGATCACATTGCGGCCGTCCTGGTGACCGACAATCGTCGTCAGTGCCAAGGTCAGATCTTTCCAGAAATCAAAATCCGAACTCGTCTGGACACGGGCGCTGTCGACGATGCGCTGTGCCGACGAGCTGGTCGTTCCGCCCGTCGTCCCCGAGGCACTGCCACTTAGCTGCTGCCCGGAAGCTGCCCCGCTGCCCATGCCGGGGTTCGAGGTTGTCGGTGAGCTGCCGGTCACCCGCATGTCGCTCATGCCCTGCCGACGACTCGCCAGATAATTGATCTTGAATATCCGGGTCTGGATGGTATTGGGCTGCACGTAAATCCGGTTGCCCTGGAAACGGTAATCGTAACCATAGACATCGCGCAGGGTATCGAGCGCCTCGCGCACTGTCGTGTTCTTCAGATTCAGGCTGACCGTGCCCGACAGTTCGGGCGGGAAAAGCATGCTGTAAGGGGTACCGGAAACCAGGGCATTCAGTACCTGTCCAACCGGGGCATTATTGACCGCCAGATTGAAACGAGGCTCCGGCTTGGCAGCAACCGGCTGCTCCAGTTGCAGTGGTGGCACCATGGCCTGGCCGACGACATCGCCTTGCGAGCGGTTCGTCTTGCCGGCAGCGGCGGCACCGATTTCCTGACCGGCCCGTTCGAACGCGTCTCCCCGATGCGAATACTGGTTGCTGCACGCGGCCAGCAAAAGTGCCGACATAGCGACTATCGAAATCTTGCTCATGGCAGACCCTTCACTGGCCCGGTTTTCCCGGCCTTGCGGGATTTGGGCGTAACTATCATTTGTTTTTCAACGTCGGGGGTCAGGTAGAGATGCGTCACGCCATCCGCCCCCTGCAATACAGCTTCTCGTTCAGTCAGGCGCACCAGTCTGGCGCCGCCGACCTGGTCGCCAAGGGTCACGGTCTTGCCATCGATGATCGCCACCGGCCGGCCACCTTGCCTGAGCAGAACCGACTGCAGGCGCAAACCCGTTGAACCCTCAACGCCGGAAACGCCAGCGTCTGCCGCTGTCATCCAGGCAGCCGGCGGGCGCGTCGGATCGTTCGACTGGGCATAGGCCGATGAGACAAACGCGAGCCAGGCGAAAAAGATCAGCTTCATAGCGCCAGCCACGAGCGATCCGGGCTCAAGGTGTAAACCGTCAGGGTCATCTCCGCCTTCGGGTAGTCGATCACGCGATAGCTCAACTGCCCCCATAGCAGGTGTTGCGGCATTTTTTCCAATTGGGCCAGATAAGCTTGCAACTGGCCATAGCTGCCTTCAAGGCGAATCTCCACACCATGCCGATAAAGATCAAAGCTTCGCTCGGCAGTCTCGCCCTCTTTTGCCACGTCCACTCGGCTCAGGGCGCTTTGTGGCGCCAAGGTTTTAAGGCTGAGTAAACGCAGCCCCGGATGACGGGCCAGCAAACGTTCAAGCAGGGCGTTCATCTCCTCCGGCCGGACCAGTGCCGAACCGAGCTGACGCAATTGCTCATCCAGTTTGTCCCGCTCACCACTCAGAGCGGCCAGTTCAGCCTTCCGGCCAGCATCGGGATCAATCGCCAGTTGCTGCTGCAAATTGGCCGCCTCCGCCTGCAACTGGGCCGCCGAGGCACTTTCGGTCGCAATGGTATTCTCCGTACCATTGAGGCGAGCGCGCAGCGGATCAACAAACAGGGCGTTGCCGATCAGCAGCGGCCCCAGAATCAGGGCAACAGCCACCAACTGGCGCTCGCGCTTGGCCAACGACGAATATCGCTTGTTCAGCCGGAACCAGGTTTGGCGCATGCCGTTCATCGTGCCTTCTCCGGCTCCGTGCGCAACACAAATTCCGTATAGCGCGCCTTGACCTTGGTCTGTACCTCGGCGCCCGAAGCCGCATCGCGCTTTTCATCAAGCGGATCGAAACCCTTCATGTCGAGCGCCGAGAAACGACGCCCCGCAAAAGCCGGTTCGTCATTCAGCCGGTTGATATAGACCGGCAGCAAAGCCGGATCGGTCAGCCGGCCACGAATTTCGATATCCTTGTCGGCAAAACCGAAACCAACCAGCCAGACCCCCTCTACACCCTGTCGCGAGAAACCCTGCAGCAACCCCGAATAGGCATTGCTGCCGGTCACCTCGCCCCGGGCGATCACATTCAGCACTTCCTGGCGCTGCGCCACACCGAGCCGGGCTGCCGCAATCTGTGTATCCAGTAAGGAATCGCCCTGTCGCGCCCCCAGAGACTGGCCAAGCATCTGCACCTGTTGCTGCAGCGCGAGCAGCTGCGTCTTGATTGCCGCCTCTTTGGCGCGGAGGCTTTCTGCCCGCATCGCCGTCACCGTGGCCAAGCCAACCAGCAGCAGCAAGCCGACAAGGGCGAAAGCAGCAACCACCGGCAAGGCCAGCCAGTCGACGCGCGGTTTCAGCTCCGGCAGCAGCAGGTTGATCTGCTGACTCATACCGCGGTCCTCAGCGCAGTTCCGATCGCCAGCAGGCTCTGGGCTTGCCGCTCGGCGGAGCGCAATTCGGGCAAGGTATTGAATTCAGCAACCTGGCCGAGGTCGGCAAGCTGAACCGGCAAATAAAGATTCTGGCCCAGCGCGGCCACTACGCCAGCACAGTCCGCTTCCGAAGCGACCAGCAGACGTGATACGGAAATAAAGCCATATTGACGATCGAAATTATCGAAGGTGCGCTGCAACTCCAGCGCCAGACGCTCCAGCATCTGCTGGCGACGTTCCTGATCGGCCTCGGCCAACGCTGCCGACGAAACCTCGATGCGCCGCGACAGATAAAGCTCGCCGCGATAGGTAATGGTCAATAAGCCATCGCCCTTGGTCAGCACCAGAAAGGCAAGCCCCCGGTTAGGCTCCTCGAAAAGCACCGCGACATTGCGCACGGCCATTTCGGGGATATCGATAGCCTCCAGTGGCACCTTTGAACCATGGAACAGCGACATCCTTTCGCCAACCGCGGCCTGCGGCGCAACAACAGCGAAGACGCTGGCCTGTCGACTGCCTTCGACGGGAATGTCGGCGACGGCAATAGCCGCACCCTCGACCGAAAAATCAACCACATCCTTCAAGCGCCAGCGCAAGGCCTGCAGACGCTCTTCAAGCGGCACTGCCGGGGCCTCGATCTGCACCAGCCGATACTCGGCGTCGCCAAGCAGGGTGGCGCAACGATAACGTTTCAATCCCCGGCTCTGAGCCAACCGGGAGAGCGCATCGTGCTCATCTTTCTCGATCCGGAACGATTCGCAAAGCTGGATCTCAGGGCATTTGCCAGCCGGGCGAATGACATGGGCAAGGTCGATGCGATCGCCGTTTCTGACGACCGACATCCACCCCTCCTCAAGTTTCACCCCAAAATTTGGCCACATTGTCCAAACACCTTAAGTTTTTTCAGAAGGATAGCCAGTAACACATTATTTTTCAATGGTTTTTTAGTTTTAGTATCTTTCGCGAAAATAGATTACTGGCGATCTTGGACCACAGGAACCGAAGCATGCACGGGCATTCCCCGTGGCAGGAAGCCAAGACGCTGATGGCGTCAATTTGCTGCCAATGACGTCCACGTATCCAAAGTTGCCGACCCCGGGACCGATGCTTGACGAGGCCAATCCACGCAGCACCAGCTTTCCATCCCCATTGACCATGGCAACCGACGCGGCTGTCGAGCCGTTCATTTGTGCAACAGCCTCACCCGGGGCGAGTCCATTACGGGCCGTATCGGGCGGCGCGTAGAAGACCAATCCGGCATTTCCGGTGTCTTGTCTCGTTGGCTGGGTCAGCGCAGTGCAACTGTCGTAGCTGTTTGTCCTCCAGCCTGCCGAGCTCCAATACTGGGCCAGCACAGGAACTGACAATGGGAGCATTTCAGAGCCATAGGCATTGTTCAGCCACAAACGCCCATCGACAACGCCCGTCGTTCCGATCTTGCGTGCCGAGCAAGCGGCTACAGAGCAAATACCCGTAGTTGCCGAATTCATATCCATACCGTCGATCGCCACACCATCCGTGGTGTCGTTCAGGGCAACCCCGATATCGAGCAACCAGAAAGGCCCGCCCGCGCTGGCACGATTCGCCGCACAAGTCGCCAAGCTCAATGCGACAGGCGATGCAGGACGTGAAAAGCTAACGGCTGAAGTATCCGGTGCATTGTCTGCGTTGGCGTCATTGATCACGTAAAGCCCGGACGACCACTGTGCCGTAGCCAGTCCACCGATGCGACTCGCCAGGTCGCACCCCTGATTGGCCGTATCCTGATCCTCGGCCACGAGACTCGGGTTAACAACGGGGTAACCCAAGGCCTGCGAATAATTCTTCGTCACGACACCTGCCCCATTGACCGCCTGCAATCGGTAAGCGATACCCATTTGCGGCTGCCCCATGTAAGTGAAGGGCTTGGTACCGGAACTGCAGAACGACGTAACGCCACCACCAAGGTAGGCAATCCGATCCGGGATAAAGCGTCCGAACAATACCGAATTGGGCGCCGATGTACCGCTATCCAGAAGCCCGAACAGGCAACCATATTTGCCTGAAGCATCCTTGGCATTCGAATAGCTGCCGGCAACACAATCGTTCTTTGTTGCGGCGCTATCCACGGCAACCCAGTCATCGTCATAGACACCGCGCACCGATGTCGTATCGGTAGCCGGGTCAAAGCCAAGAAAACGGAAATTCCCGACTTCCGAATAGGTGAAGGAACCGGTAGCCACCGATGTCGATGCACCAGGCGTCGCATTCGGGAAAATGATCGGGGACAGGCTGCCCACCGTCCATCCAGCTGCCGTTGCGCTCATCCCGCTGCTACTGACCTTGGGCGTTCCCGAATAGCCAGCGGCATTCGCCGTTGCCGTCAGGGTAAAGCTATCCGTTCCTGCCTTGAATTTGGGCGCCCCGGTCAGGGTGGCATTGGTTGCCGACGATGTAACACTGGAGAACCTGGTCGGTCGGACAGCGAAGGTGTCGACGGAGCAGGCGGTCACGGCGCCTTCGCTCATGACCGCAACCAGATTGGCATAGGCCGTATTGATCGTGAAATCGGCGGTCGTCCTGATACCCTTGTCGGTTGACGTATAGGCCAGTGTCTGGCTACCACCCGTTACCGCCGTCTTGCCATTGCAGGCACTGGTGGCGCAAGCCGTCGCCCGGTTCGCATCGGTACCACATGCGCCATCGCTGTTATCAACCAGCTTGATCGCCACATTTTTCGTGCCGCTGGCGGCATACGTCGTCAGGATCTGGCTGTTGGACAGGGCGGCAACCTTCAGCTTGAAGGCGGTGCCAACGAGCTTGGTATAGATGTGCCCCGTCAAAAAGTTCTGAATGGTGCTGCTGTATGCGTCATCAATCGCACTAAACCCGCCGGCGGTTCCGCCGTCGGGAGGAACATAGTTCTGCGCGCAGATTCGAACCTCGCCGAGCTCGTGAATATTGGTTGAACCACCGGTTGAGCCAGTAAAGGACAACTGCCAGTTGGCCGGCACAGCGGCCTGGGTGTAACCAGCCAAAGTCGCAGCAGCAAAGGCATCGAAAGAAGGGACAACCGAAGCATAGCTGGCACGCGTTCCCGTGGTATCGCGGTTGACTGCAACAAGTGTCTTCCCGGAGGCAGCATTCCGCGCGTCGACGATGACCTGATAATAATGACCATATGCAGGAGTGGTGGAGGCAGCATTATCCACCCCCGGAGACAAGGTGGAACCCGACCCACCCAGATAGGGGTACCCCGATGTGCCTGAGCCAGAGCCACGTACCGCGACTGCATCAGCAATGAATCCAACGCCACCGACGCGTCCTTCTGTTGGATTCGAATAATTTCCATATTCATCGACGGCAATACCGATCCAGCCACCGGCAAATCCGGGAACTGTGCCGCCAGCGGTTTTCTGAGCATAGCCCAACGACCCGCCAAATGCTCCGGGAACGGCTGGCACCGTGTAATCCGACAAGGTCACGGCTATCCCGTCTGCACCGCTACCGTTGTAGGCATAATGCTTGAACTCGACCGATATGTAGTTACCGGCCGCCGGGAAGAAGCCCGGTGCCGTCGCCGCCTTGGCGTTGTTGCCCGTCTTTTCCGTCAGGCGCAAAAAGCCGGTGCTGGTATTCAGGTAAGGCACAACCCCCGTCGTATCACTGGTCGAGACGACCCAGTTGCTGGTGGTAAACATCGGCGACGGATTCAGGGTGCTGCGACCAAAGCTGTCGCACTGACAGGTCAACACCAAGCCACTTGGTGTATTGGCCGGCGGCACACAACTACTCGATATGATCGTATAAGCCTCACCGGAGAAATTGCCATTTCCCGCCCCCGTTCCGCCCAGCTTGGTGCCATCGGCGCTACTGACGATCGTATCGTTATCGACCAGATTCAGTTGCAGCGTCCCACTCGTGCCAGTCCCCGTATTGGCAGTCACGGTCCACGTCGTTCCTGAGCCACTAACCGCCGTGATACTCGCGCCGGTGGCACCACTCCCCTGAAGCAGGGAGAAATCGCCAGAGTCCACCCCGGTCACCGACCTGTCGAAAACCACCTGCCAGGTCACACTTGAGCTGGGCGCAGCCGGATTACTGCTGGAACGGCTGATGGAAAGCACGTTGGGCCTGGCATCGACAATCACAGCCGAGGCGAGCGTATAGCTTGACGCGCCAGTGGTGCATGCATCGTTGTTGTAGGCAACAAAATAAACGTTATAGGTCCCCGCCACCGAGGGAGCCGTCATGGCAAACGTTTCGGAATAGCTCCCAGAACTATTGTGATTGGAATGATTTACCGCTGTCGGCGTACCCGGCGATGACGCCGCGATAGCCCACGTCGTGCACTGCCAATTATTGTCTGACCCCGAAGTCGAGGCATTGACCACGGCAGTGATCGACGCACCTGGGGCGACAGTGGTCACCGAACCGCCATCGACCGTCGCCGACGTTACCGTGCGCGCCGCCAAAACATCCCCGGAAAACAGGCACGAGAGGCTAAACAGCGTAGCCAACAGCCCACTTCTGATCCGGATTGCCATTGTTCTCACCGCTCGCCCCTTATATCCCTTGATCCACTAACAGTCATAAGGCGCCACCGTAATCGACGAATCCCGGCACTTTTCCAGTGTCACCTCCACCTGGCGCTCTATCCCAGGCGCCTTGGCCCCGTTCGCGGTCGCCTTGGAGATAATCCGGTAAATACCGATCTGGCGCCCGGCCTCGGTATAAGTCGAGCTCGAACAGGTCACTGTAACAGTGTGATCAGGAATTGCCGGCGTCCCATCGACACATGTCGGCAACGATGACAACTGGGCATTGGGGTCAAGCTGGAACATCCCCCACTCGGCACCGGCGCGAGCTGCCTGATAGGCCTTGGCACCGCCAATATCGGTGGCGAGATTGACATGTGCCGTCGAGACGACAGAAACCATCGCTGCCGCCAGGATCGCCATCAGCAACAACAAGAAAATAGCGGTGATGACCGAGGCACCCTGCTGGCGCGATCCATGAGCGGAATGATCCGAAAAAGGCATCATGGCGTGTTCAGGACATCGACCTGATGCAGCAAATCGACCGACTCCCCGTTCCGCGTCAAGGTCAGCCGGAGTACAACCAGTCCGTTGCGCTGTAATACGGCGGGGATATAGCTGAACGAACAAGCCGAAACGTCGTTTACCAATACCGCTGACACGCCCCCGAAGGGCCACGGTGCGGAAGCAAGGCTGCTTTGGAAACCGTAACCGGAATGCCGGGTGATGCTACCGAGCTCCGGATTGGCCGCGTTTGCCGAGCACTCGTAGGTCACGGGAGTTCCAACAATCTGAAAGCGACTATTCGGAGAGGCCAGTGGAAACTGCTGATTCGGCGCACTCCCTAGCGTGAACTGGATACTCGATACGCTGCCAGCCGCAGTGGCTATAGCCCGCCTGCTGGTTCCGGCATAGACATCCGAACCGGTCTGACCGAGATTGAATATCACCAGTTCATCACCCGCCGTTATTGTTACCGCCGGTCCGAGCACATCAAAGCCATTGTCGGTCGTGCTGCCAAAATTAAGCGGATTACCAGCACCACTATTATCGACATCCGCCCGATAACGCCCTGCATCGTGAATCGGCACGAACTCAAGAAAGCCCCCTGACTGCCGGACGCTGTTTGGCAATGCCGACTGAAGATCGCGAGCAATGCGGCGCAAGGCGGTATCGGCGGCATCGGAAAGATCGGCGCGATTGCTCACATTAACGTAGGCATCGATCTGGCGCCACCCGAACATGCCGACCATACCAAGCAGTATTCCGGTGATGACGATCACGACAATCACCTCGACCAGCGTAAAGCCGCGTTCGCCGGCTGAAACAGGATGAAAATCAGTAGCGCGGCGCATAGCGGAAGCGATAGCCCGTCAAGGAAAAAGAATGCCCATTACGACTCACCGTCACGGTCACGCTCAAGGCGGCCGTATCGTCGGCCAGCCCCAAGGCGGTTCCGGCCCGAGCAACCGCAACGCCTGCCGTATAACCCGTCATGGCATTACCACCGGAAGCGTCATCGATATTGTTTTTGGAGAAGCCATCGTAGTCCGCCACATTGTCGTAAGCCGTTCCCGGCCCGCTGCCGGAACGACTTGTCTCTGTGGACGGCGTCGCACCGCTGACATTCTGCGGGTTGGCACAATCGGCATACTGCTGTGCCGTCGATGCCGCAGCATCGTCCGGATCACACCACGTGAATGGCTGATGCAAAATCTCATTGAGCAACGACTCGGCAATGGCCATAGATTGCTTGGTTTCCATCGGATCTGCACTGTAACGCACCAGTGGATTCATCACCGACACCAAGCCAACCACTCCGACGCTGACAATCACAATGAAAACAATCAGCTCAACCAGTGAAACGCCGAATTGGCGACACCGAAAGCGATCAATGCACATAACCCGTCTCGCTTTCGACGGTGATCGCCAGGGAAGCCGGCAAGCCGGAAACGCTGATGCTCGCACCCGCGCTGGGCCGCCCGGCAGCATCGAAGGTCAAACTGCTTGTTGATGAAGTAATGACGACTGAACCACTCGCCGCAACGCTGAGATTCGTCCCATCCGGTCCGGCCAGTAAACTGCCGGCGCTGCAATTGGCTGCCGGATAAGCACTCGAAATTGAAAAATCCACCTTCGAAGGACTTGAGGAAAAACTGACGCAGACCGTCCGCCGCGCCGCCACCGCTGATTTCTGCGCGTAACGCAGCGCCGCAACGACCTGATCGTGAAGGGCTCGCTCTTCAAAACCGCTGCCACCTCGCCAGCGCGGCATGACCACAGCGGCCACGATGCCAAGCAGCACGATGACGACAACCAGTTCGACTAGGCTGAAACCAGCACTGCCCGCTCTGCGCACTGGAACTGCACTAAAAACAAAAGGCCCGGCAGTGACGCCAGGCCTTCCATCACGAAAAATCATGAGTATTGACAGACGATCAGCAGGCAGATGCAGTGATCGTATAGGTCGGTGCAGTCGTCGAAGTTGCTGGCGCATAGAGAACCTTGCAACTAGCAGGCGTCGGCGCTTTCTTCATTTGGATTTCATTGAGGGTCGTGGTGTCAAAATCGGCAGCTGGATTAAGATCCATGACCAATGCCAGTTCAGCTGCAGTGCTGGCAAATCCGTACACCAATGAAACGGCTGTGCCATTCACCGTAACACTACCCGTCGCACCACCTTGGCCACCCGCCTGAGCCTTGGCATAGAGCATCGCATTTGCTGCGGCCATGGAGCCAGATACGCCCTTAATCACCGAAGAGCGAGCATCGCTCGACAGATCGACAAACTTCGGCAGTGCCGTCGCAGCAAGGATGCCGAGAATGACGATCACAACAACCAGTTCGATCAGCGTAAAACCCTTTTGTACGTTCTTCATATCCAACTCCTCAAATTAAAAAATTAGCATCCGGTCGTGGTCAGGGCACTGATCGTCGGCGCTGCATTAAGTGCGGCAGGCGCGTAGGTAAAGACACAGTTTCCGGGGGTTGTCGCCCCCACCACACCGAAAGTGGCCGTGCCGCCGGCAGCGCCGCCGTAGGTATAGCCCTCGGTCTGCAGTTGAGCCGCAGTCGGATTGAAGACACCGGTCAGGCCGGCCATCGACAGAATACCGGCGGTAGTTCCGATCGCCGTGACCGCCGGATAGGCGTTGGTCATGTTAACAATGCCGCTCTCGGTACACACCGTGCCAGCCCCGGAAACGACATTGGTCGCCGTGCCACCACCACCAGGACAAGCCGCTGTATCCGCAACGCCGGCCCGGGCCAGCATCGTCGCATGCGACAAGGCCGATGCCGCGAGCACGCTGCCGCGTGCCGCTTCCAGCTTGGCAATGCGGGCATCGCGTTGCAAATTGACAAAACGCGGCAGAGCAACCGCAGCCAGAATGCCAAGGATGATGATCACGACGATCAGTTCGATCAACGTGAATCCGCGCTGGCCTTGTCTGTTAAAAGCAGATGATTTATTCATATTTATATTATCGACAGCGAATCTTATAACTTTAGACATATAAACTCCCTTTCTCAAGCCTTATTCACGTTGATCTTCAAGTCGAGACAAACCAACCCCCGCGAGCACCGCCATTGAATGCTCGCTTCCCAATTCGCGACTGAAGCGAAAGCGGGCCCGGTGCCCATCGCGAAAGCGAAAAACCAGTTCCCCGGCAGGCCGGTCGAAATACCAGACCGATCTGTTTTCCGGCGCCACATCCAGTTCGCCGACGTAGTTCGCTGGTCGAACCGAAACCCAATCGAGCGGATTTTTGCTTTTCGGCAGTTCGCCACCAAAACCTTCTCGATGGGCCACAGCCTCGACCAAACCGATCCGAATGGCCGCCACCTCGGATTGCACGATGGCCTCTTCCACCTCGACCCGCGTCGCTTCCAGTGAGCGCATTAGCAACAACGACATCAGGCCGATCAGGATGATGACAAACGCGAATTCGTAATAGCGTCGCATGTCCATTCATCGCTTGATGGCCACCTTGCCGAGATCCCACATCGGCAGGAAGATACCGAGCGCCAGAACCAGCACCAGCGCGCCAAGACAGACAATCAGGATAGGCTCAATCTGCTGCCCGAGCGTCTTCAGTTCGTACTCCACCTCGCGCTGGTACATCTGGCCAACCTCTTCCATCATGTCGTCGAGCGCCCCTGATTCCTCTCCAACCGCCACCATCTGCAGGACCACCGGCGAAAAGAATCCGGAAGCGATGGCCGCCCGCAGCACGCTTTCGCCGCGTTCGACCGTATCGCGCATGCCTTCGATCTTGGCTGCGATATAGCTGTTATCGACGGTTTGCGACGAATTGGTCAAGGCTTGCATGACCGGAACGCCACTGCGCGTTCCCAACGCAAAGCTGCGGGAAAACCTTGCCATTGCTGCCTTGCGGACGATTTTTCCGGCAATCGGAAAACGCAGGACGATGGCCTCCCACTGCATCCGTCCGGCCATCGTACCGATCCAGGAACGAAACGCCAGCACCGCAACGACAAGGCCGATCAGCATGGCCGGCCACCAGGCCACCATGAAATTGGAAAAGCCAAGCAGAATCCTGGTCATCAGCGGCAGTTCGGCGCCAAAGCCCTGAAAGACCTTGGCAAAGGCCGGGATCACGAAAATATTGACGACAACGATAGCCACAACCATCGCGATGACCACGAACATCGGGTAACGCAGGGCCGATTTGACCTGCTCGCGCATGTAGCGCTCGAACTCCAGATGCTCGAACAGCCGCAGAAAAATCTCGTCGAGCAGGCCAGTGGCTTCGCCGACTCGCACCATGGAAATATAAAAGGAGTTGAATACCTTGGGATGACGGGCCAGCGATACCGACAATTCGCGGCCAGCCTCCAGGCTCTCGCGAACATCGCGGATCACTTCCCTCATGGCCTGATTGGTGGCCGACTCCTGCAGGCCACTCAGCGCACGCATGATCGGCACGCCTGATTTGAGCAAGGTATGCAGTTGCCGCGAAAAGAGCAGGATATCGACGTGCTGGACCTTGGGTTTGAACAGATTTAATTCGGCACCGGGACTGCCTTTCGATGCAGTTTCCTGAATGGAAACCGGTGTCACCCCCCGCCCGAGCAGGAGATCAGCAACCCCACCCGCCGACGCGCCTTCGAGCACGCCTTCGATCAGCTTGCCGCTGGCGTCCCGTCCCTTGTAGGCGAAGTTGGCCACGTGGGCTTATTCCTCGAACTGGTTACTGATGCGCATGGCTTCGGCCACACTGGTCGTTCCGGCCAGTACCAGGCGGACCGCATCGCGACGCAGGGTCTCGCCGGCCATCTGCTGCCGGGCGACGCGCATGAATTCACCCGGGTCCTCATGGTTGATTGCTTCGACCACCGGATCACTCATTTCGAGAAACTCATAGACACCCGTCCGGCCCTGATAGCCCGTGTTGGCACAGTGCGCACAGCCGCGACCATGGTGGAAGACATGGCTATCGATCTGACTGCCCAACTCGTAACGTAGCCATTCGTGCTCGTTTGGCGTTGGCACATAGGCCTCGCGACAATTGCCGCAGATGACCCGAACCAGCCGCTGGGCAACGACCATATGCACCGACAGCGCCACCATGTAGCGTGGCACCCCCATGTCGAGCAGGCGGATTGGCGTCGACATGGCATCGTTGGTGTGCAAGGTCGACAGCACGAGGTGGCCGGTCATGGCGGCCCGCATACCGATTTCGGCCGTCTCCTGGTCGCGCATTTCGCCGATCAGCACGATATCCGGATCCTGACGCAGCACGGTGCGCAGCACGCGTGAGAAGGAAAGGTCGATCTTTTCGTGCACCTGCACCTGATTCAAGCCCGGAAGCCTGTATTCGACAGGATCTTCGACGGTAATGACCTTCTTTTCCGGGCTGTTCAGTTCGTTCAGCGCAGCATAAAGCGTCGTCGTCTTGCCGGAACCTGTCGGGCCTGTCACCAGAACCATGCCGCTCGGCCGCTTCAGGGCATGGCGGAAGCGCTCCAGCACGCGTTCCGGCATGCCGATCTTCTCAAGCTCAAGCAGGCCGGTGTTCTGGTTGAGCAAACGCATGACGACCGACTCGCCGAATTGGGTCGGCAGGGTGGAAATACGCACGTCAACGGGATTGGCGCGCACCTTGATGTTGAATCGACCATCCTGCGGCAGGCGCTTTTCGGAAATATCCAGCCCGGACATCAGTTTCAGGCGCAGCGCGACGGCCGATGAGATCTTGGCGTCGGCCTCGGTCTGGATATGCAGCACACCGTCGATCCGGAAGCGGATGCGCAGTGATTTTTCCTGCGGTTCGAAATGGATATCGGAAGCGCGCAGGCGCATGGCCTCCTCGAACACCGTCTGCAGCAGCTTGACGACGGGCGCATCTTCGGCACCGGGGTTCAAGCCAAGCAGGTCGCCGAACTCGATCGGCACATCGCCCAACTCGGCTGTCAGCTCCTTGGCAAGGCCGGTAATCTGTTCGCCACGGTGATAAACGCGGTCGACCATCGCCAGCAACTGGCTTTCAGTAACGACTGCGAGATCAATCTCTCGCCGAACCAGACGGGTAATTTCGTCATAGGCCTGCAAATCGGTTGGATCGGCCAGCCCTATCTGCAGGCGACCATCCGGCAACTGATCAAGCACCAGCGCCCGGAAACGTCGGGCTGGCGCCTCGGGCAGCAGTTTGATCAGGTCCGCCTTGGGTGTGAAGCTGTTGAGATTGACGAAGGGAATCCGCAACTGACGAGCCAGCGCCTGCGAGATCCCTTCCTCGGTAACGTAGCCACTCTCGACAAAAACGCGCCCCAGCTTGCGCCCGGTGCGTTTCTGTTCATCGAGCGCGATTTTCAATTGTTCGTCAGTCAGCAGACCTTGCTCGATCAGCAGGTCTCCAAGGCGGACTTTTTGCGGGGGGGGCATCCCGACCTCCAAAACACCTTAAGAAACGCCGTTAACAATATGAAATAACGGATTAAGTTCCCACAGTAGACGTTTTTCGGAGGGCCGACAAGTCAGCTGCCCCTCAAGCCGAGGGGCAACGAACAATCAACGATGCCGGTTGCCGCTGTGATGTTGCGCCGGTCGCCCTGGTTTTTGTGCTGTTTTTTGTGCCTGCGGCCGGCCTGGTTGCGGCTTGCGCGCGCCACGCGGCGGCTGAACCGGCTTCGGCGGCGCGATTGCGGACGGCTCAAAACCCGGAATAACAACGCGCTCAAGATCCCGCTTGATCAGCCTTTCGATGTCGCGCAGGCTACCGCGCTCATCGTGGGAGACCAGCGAAATTGCCTCGCCTTCCATCCCGGCCCGGCCGGTACGGCCGATGCGGTGCACGTAGTCTTCGGCGACATTGGGCAGTTCGTAGTTGATGACATAGGGCAGCGCGTCGATATCGATGCCACGTGCCGCAATGTCAGTGGCCACCAGAGCAACCAGCTTGCCTTCCTTGAATTCGGTCAGGGCACGGGTCCGGGCGCCCTGCGACTTGTCGCCGTGAATGGCAGCCGACTTGATACCAGCCTTTTCCAGTGTCTTGGACAAGGCATCGGCGCCATGCTTGGTCCGGGCAAAAACCAGCACCTGATGCCAGCCGCGCGTTTCGAAAAGGTGACAGAGCAGCTCTTTTTTCTGATCGCGATTGGTTTCGATGACGCGCTGGGTGACCGTTTCGGCGGCGGTATTGCGCGCCGCAACATCGACCGAGGCCGGATTGTGCAGCAGTCCGGCAGCCAGTTCGCGAATATCCGGCGAGAAGGTGGCCGAGAACATCAGATTCTGGCGCTGTTTCGGCAATAGGGCGATGATCTTGCGGATGTCGCGGATGAAGCCCATGTCGAGCATGCGGTCGGCTTCATCGAGGACGAAAATCTCGATCTTGGACAGATCAACGGTGCGTTGCTGAACGTGATCAAGCAAACGGCCCGGCGTCGCCACCAGAATATCGACCCCACGGCGCAGGTTGGCGATCTGCGGATTGATACCAACGCCGCCAAAGACGGCCAGTGAAGTGATCGGCAGATGCTTGCCGTAAGTGCGCACGCTTTCCTCGACCTGGATGGCCAGTTCACGCGTCGGTGTCAGGACCAGCACGCGCGGCGTCTTGGCAACGCGGGTCAGGCGGTCGTTCGGGCCGCTGCACAGGCGGTGCAGGATGGGCAGGGTGAAGCCGGCTGTCTTGCCGGTGCCGGTCTGGGCCGTAGCCATCAGGTCGCGGCCGGTCATGACGGCCGGAATGGCCTGCTGCTGGATGGGGGTCGGCGTGTCGTAACCTTGGTCGGCGACGGCGCGCAGCAGTTCGGCCTTCAGGCCGAGATCGGAAAAATGCATGGGAATCCTTGGATAAAGCCTGACCGGAACGGCCAGGGAGCAACGATGCAGCGAGGGTCAGGAGAAACCGGATTTCAATTCAGGGCATTTCCCGAGTGACTCTGGAAATGCCCTGCTCCGGTTGTTTGCGCCCCCTCGCTGTCGGCGCGTAATAATTCAGACGATCAGATCAGGGCCAGACCCCGTTCGAGGTCGGCCTGCAGGTCCTCTACCGCTTCAAGGCCGACGGCGATGCGCAGCAGCCCTTCATTGATGCCGGCAGCGGCCCGGGCTTCCGGGGAAATGCGGCCATGCGTGGTGGAGGCAGGATGGGTGATGGTGGTCTTGGTATCGCCGAGATTAGCGGTGATGGACAGCAGGCGGCAATTATCGACGACCTGCCAGGCTTGCTCGCGAGCGCCCTTCACCTCGAAGGCGACAATGGCACCACCGGATTTTTGCTGGGTCTTGGCCAACTCGTGCTGTGGATGCGATGGCAGACCGGGATAGAAAACGCGGGCCACCTTCGGGTGCGCTTCCAGCCAGGCAGCCAGCCTTGCGGCATTGGCGGACTGTGCCTCAACCCGCAGCTTCAGGGTTTCGAGGCCCTTGAGCAACACCCAGGCATTGAAGGCCGACAAGGTCGGACCGGCGGTACGCAGGTATTTGAAGACTTCTTCGGTCAGCTTTTTCGGGCCACAAACGGCACCACCCAGGACGCGCCCCTGGCCGTCCAGGAACTTGGTGGCCGAATGAATGACCAGATCAGCCCCCATATCGAGCGGGCGTTGCAGGATAGGCGTACAGAAACAGTTGTCGACGGCGACCAGAATACCCTTGGCGTGGGCAATGGCGACCAGCGCCCGAATGTCGGCGATTTCCGTCAACGGATTGGACGGCGTTTCCAGGAAAAACAACTTAGTTTCCGGACGGATCGCCGCTGCCCAGGCCGCTGGATCGGTATGCGACACGAAGGTGGTCGTGATGCCGGTCCGCGACAGGATATTGTTGAACAATTGCACCGTCGCGCCGAACAGACTATTCGAGGCAACAATGTGATCACCCTGCTTCAGATGGGCCAGCACGGCGGCCATGATCGCCGACATGCCGCTTGAGGTGGCGACGCAATCCTCGGCGCCCTCCAGGGCAGCAAGGCGCTCCTCGAACATGGTGACGGTCGGGTTGGAGAAGCGGGCGTAAACGTTGCCTTCCTCTTCACCGGAGAAACGCTTTGCCGCCTGTGCCGCGCTCTTGAAAACAAAACTTGAGGTCAGGTAGAGCGCTTCGGAATGCTCGCCAAACTGGCTGCGCTCCTGGCCGGCACGAACTGCCAGCGTTTCCGGACGGTAATTCGGCAAGTCAGCCATTACTCCTGCCCACCATTCGCCAGGCCCAGCACCATCTGCTGCGAAGAGCGACCGTCGCCGTCATCATCGTTCTTGACCGGCTTGCCGCCACGCTTGCCCTCGACGGCATCGAGGTAGTAGTCGTCGATGTCGCCGGTGATGTAGCAGCCGTCGAAGCAGGAAGCATCGAACACGGTCAGGTCGGCCCGCAGGTTGGTGATGGACTGCTTCAGCGCTTCAAGATCCTGATAAACCAGGGCATCGGCGCCAATTTCGGCAGCGATCTGGGCATCGGTCCGCCCGGTGGCAATCAGTTCGGAACGGGTCGGCATATCGATGCCATAAACGTTCGGGAAGCGCACCGGTGGCGCCGCCGAAGCGAAATAGACCTTGACGGCACCAGCCGCACGGGCCATTTCGACGATTTCATGGCTGGTCGTGCCGCGGACGATGGAGTCGTCGACCAGCAGCACCCGCTTGCCCTTGAACTCCTGGCCAACGGTGTTCAGTTTCTGGCGCACCGACTTCTTGCGCATGGCCTGCCCCGGCATGATGAAGGTGCGACCGACATAGCGATTCTTGACGAAGCCCTCGCGGAACGGAATGTTGAGCACCTGCGCCAGTTGCATGGCCGACGGACGACTGGAGTCGGGAATCGGGATGACTACGTCGATTTCCTCGATCGGGATATGCTTCTTGACCTTCTCGGCCAGCAGTTCGCCCATCGCCAGGCGTGCTTCATAGACCGAAACGCCGTCGATCACGGTATCCGGCCGAGCCAGATAGACATACTCGAAGATACACGGGGCGTACATCGGCTGCTGCGCGCACTGACGGCTATGCAACTGATGATTGAAGTCGATGAAAATGGCTTCGCCCGGCTCGATGTCGCGCACCATCTTGAAACCGAGTGTGTCGAGCGCCACGGACTCGGAAGAGACGAGGTACTCCATGCCTTCCGGCGTTTCGTTCTGACCGTAGATCAGCGGGCGAATGCCGTGCGGATCACGGAAAGCGAGCAGGCCATAACCGGCAATCAGCACCACGACGGCGTAAGCGCCACGGCAGCGGCGATGCACGCCGCCCACTGCCTGGAAGATGGCATCAACATCAAGCTCATAACCATGCGCCGATGACTGCAGTTCATGGGCCAGCACATTGAGCAGCACTTCGGAGTCGGAATTGGTATTGATGTGCCGGCGATCGAGGCGGAACATCTCGCCTTTAAGTTGCTCGGCATTGGTCAGGTTGCCGTTATGGCCAAGCACCAGGCCAAACGGTGAATTAACGTAGAAGGGTTGTGACTCGGCGAAGTTGTAGGCCGAGCCAGCGGTCGGATAACGAACGTGACCGATGCCGCAGTTGCCCGGCAGGGCACGCATGTTGCGAGTGCGGAAAACGTCACGCACCAGACCAGGCCCCTTGTGCAGGTGGAAGGTGTTACCTTCCGCCGTCGCGATGCCGGCCGCATCCTGGCCACGATGCTGAAGCACCATCAGACCATCGTAAAGCAGCTGATTGACCGGCGTTGTCGCCATTACACCCAGAATCCCGCACATAGTATTTCCTGCCTAGCTGAATCGAATTCGTTTTGCCAAATCGTTTGGCAACCAAGGCTTGGCTGCCAAAACGACAGTTTCCAAAGGTGCCGACAAGGTCGCATCCTGCCACCACGCCTGCATCGGTGCCGAGGTCATCCCGCCCAGCCCGACCAGCACCATGCACACCAGTACGCCACGGACCAGGCCGAAGACCATACCAAGGATACGGTCCGACACGGACATGCCCAGTGCCTTGACCATGCTGCGCACGGCCATCCGGAACAAGGCCATGACGACCAGTACACCCACAAATATCACCACACAACCTGCCAGTGTCCGCAAAGCCGGATCAGACAAGCCGGCAAATGCTGTTCGCCCGACCACCGCGCCGAACTCCACGGCAGCGAAGATCGCCAGCACCCAGGCGACCAACGCGATAATCTCGCCCACCACACCCCGCCACAGACCAAAGATCAACGACACACCGACGATGCCGATCGCAACGTAGTCAAAACCCGTCATGGCTTGGCCGCAACAACTCCAGACACACCGATGCGCTGCATTTTTTCGCGCGCCTTGTCAGCGGCTTCGCGACTGGGGAAGGGACCGGCCCGGAGGCGCGTTTTCCTGCCCTGCGGCGTATCGAGCGGCTCGCTGTAAGTCTTGATACCCTGCTCCGTCAATTTGGCCTTCAGTATCTTGACGTTTGCCTCGTTGGAAAACGCTCCGATCAGTACCAGATATTCGCCGCCCTTGGCCGCCGGTTTGGCTTCCGCCATCTGCCCGGCCAGAATCGCTGCCGCCCGCTTGGCCTCATCGGCCTTGGGTTTGTCCGCCACTTTTTCGACGGGTTTCTCAACGGGCTTGGCAACTGGTTTTTCAGGTGCCTTCTCAGGTTTCTGGGGCGCCTTTTCTGCTGGCTTGTCGTCCGCCTTGACGACCTCAAGCACGCGCGCCGTTGGCTTGACTTCAGGCGCCACTACGGCCGGCGCCTTCTCAATAGGAGGCTCAGTCGGCTTGACCACCGGTTTCCCGACCGGGGCGGCAGCAAACTTGGGCGCAAACGTTTTTTCTTCCTGCCCCGGAATGCGAATCTCGACATCCTGCACCGTCTGACGCGGCTCATGATCCATCACCATGGGCAGCACCACGGCAACCACGGAAACAAAGAAAACCGCCCCGACCAGACGGCGGCGGGCGCGTTTCTTGAGGTGCAACTGGGCGTCGTTGTCGTCCATGATCAGGGCTTTTTCCGAAGCGCTTCAAGCGCACCGGCCACCGTATAGAAAGATCCAAAGGCCAAGATTCTATCACTTTCAGCGGCCTGACCCTTGGCTGCCTGCAAGGCAGCCTGTGGCGAAGGATGGCAAACCACCTCACCACCCAGCCCGTTGTCGGCGATGACGCCGGCCAGCGTCTCGGCTGCAGTACCGCGCGGACCACCCAGTGTCGCCGCATGCCAGACATCAATCTTGCCTTTAAGCGGCGCCAGCGCACCGGCAATATCCTTGTCACTGAGCATGCCGACGACAGCGTAAGTCTGGTCGAAAAAACCCATGCTCGACAGGTTGTCGGCCAGCACGCGGATCGCCTGCGGATTGTGGCCGACATCGAGGACGATGGCCGGCTTGCCGGGAATGACCTGAAAGCGCCCGGCCAGTTCGGTTTCGATCAAGCCGGGACGGATGGCCTGCATGGTCACCGGTAGTTTATTACCCAGCGCATCGAGAGCGGCCAAGGCGACCGCTGCGTTGAACAACTGCGTCGGGCCGCGCAGGCCGGGATAGGCCAGCGCCCGTTTGAGCAACTGTGTGCCGGAGCGGCACCACCACCGCCATTGCAGGCGGTTTTCGTTCGTTTCGGCACTCGGTCGCTCGAAACCAAAATCGCGACCGATCAGGCGCAAATCAGCACCAATGGCTGCCGCATGATCGAGCAGGCTTTGTGGCGGCTGCGGGTCGGCGCACAGCGCCGGCTTGCCGGCGCGGAAGATACCCGCCTTCTCAAAACCAATCGATTCGCGATCCGGCCCCAGCCAGTCGGTGTGGTCGAGCGCCACGCTCGTCACGATGGAGACGTCCGGTTCGTAGGCATTGACCGCGTCAAGTCGGCCACCCAGCCCGACTTCGAGAATAGCCGCCTCAACGCCGGCCTCGGCAAACACCTCCCAGGCCGCCAGCGTACCAAATTCAAAATAGGTCAACGCAACATCGCCGGCTTGCTGACGGGCCGCCTCGACTCGGGCAAACGCCGCACACAGGGCTTCATCGCCGACCGCCTGGCCATTCAGGCGAACGCGCTCGTTGTAGGCGAGCAGATGCGGCGAGGTGTAACAACCCACCTTGTAGCCGGCACGATCAATGATGTTTTCCAGATAGGCGCAGGTCGACCCCTTGCCATTGGTGCCACCAACGATGATCACCGGGCAATGCTGAGCTTGCCCGAGCGCATCCTTGACCAGTCGAATGCGATCAAGGCCCAGCTCGATCCCGGCCTGACCTTTTGGGTGCAGGCCTTCGAGATGGGCCAGCCAGTCTTCAAGCGTCTTCAAGCGGCAGCCGGCAGCTTTTGCAGCAGGGCCAGAACTCGAGCTACCTGATCGCGCAGTTCGCGACGATCGACAATCATGTCGATGGCGCCCTTTTCCAGCAGGAATTCGGAGCGCTGGAAGCCCTCCGGCAACGTCTCACGCACGGTCTGCTCGATCACGCGCGGGCCGGCAAAGCCGATCAGCGCCTTTGGCTCGGCAATTACCACATCACCGACAAAGGCAAAGGAAGCGGAAACGCCGCCCATGGTCGGGTCGGTCAGAATGGAGATGAAAGGCAGGCCAGCCGCAGAAAGCTTGGTCAATGCAGCTGTCGTCTTGGCCATCTGCATCAGCGAGAACAAACCTTCCTGCATCCGCGCGCCACCGGAAGCGGTGATGCAGATGAAGGGCATTTTCTGCTCAACCGCCGCCTGCACGCCGCGCACGAAACGCTCGCCGAGCACCGAGCCCATCGAACCGCCCATGAAGTCGAACTCAAAAGCCGCCGCAACAACCGGCATGGTCTTGATGGCACCTTGCAGCACAACCAGCGAATCGCTCTCGCCAGTGGACTCATTGGCTTCCATCAGGCGGTCCGGGTACTTCTTGGAATCCTTGAATTTCAGACTATCGACCGGCAAAACCTCGGCACCAATCTCGAAACGGCCTTCCGAATCGAGCAGCAGATCAAGGCGCTGACGCGAATTCAGGCGATTGTGATGGCCGCACTTGGGGCAGACCTGCAGGTTATTTTCCAGATCGGTGGCGTAAAGCACAGCCTCGCAGGACGGACACTTGCTCCACAGACCTTCCGGCAGGTTGCCGCGGCGCTGGGGGCCCTGTTCGCGCTTGATCTTTGGGGGCAGTAGTTTGGTCAGCCAGCTCATTTTTTTACCTCATCCACACCACGGCGTATGTCTGCGACCAGTGCTTTCACATTGGCACAGGCTGTTTCAGCCGTCGATTTTTCAATTTCTTCGATAATCCGGCTACCGACGACCACGGCATCGGCAATACCGGCGATACGTGCCGCGGTCACGGCATCGCGGATGCCAAAACCGACGCCGACCGGCAGGCCAGTTTTTTCACGAATCAGCGGCAGGCGCTCGGCTACCGCCTCGACATTCAGTGCGCCAGAACCGGTCACCCCAGCTAACGAGACGTAATAGACGTAACCGCTGGCAATTTCGGCGACATGCGCGATGCGCTCGGTCGAAGAAGTCGGTGCCAGCAGGAAAATCGGATCCATGCCCTGAGCCTTCATGGCAGCACCGAAGGCAGCCGCTTCTTCCGGCGGGTAGTCGACGATCAGCACGCCATCAACACCAGCCTGAGCAGCCGCTGCGGCAAACTTTTCCAGCCCCATCGCTTCGACCGGATTAGCGTACCCCATCAGCACAACGGGTGTCTTGCCATCGGTCTTACGGAACTCGACCACCAGTTGCAGCACCTTGCGCAGTGTCATGCCCTTGGCCAGCGCCCGTTCCGAGGCACGCTGAATGGTCGGACCATCGGCCATCGGATCGGAGAATGGAACACCGAGTTCAATGACATCGGCGCCGGCTTCAACCAGCGTGTGCATCAGCGGCAGGGTCAGCGCTGCATCCGGGTCGCCGGCGGTAATGAAGGGAATCAGCGCCTTGCGGCCTTCGCCATTGAGGCGTTCAAAAGCAGACTTGATGCGCGACATCAGAAGACGATCCCGGATTTTTCGGCCACGGTATGCATATCCTTGTCACCCCGACCGGAGAGGTTGACCAGCAGAATCTTATCCTTGGCCAGCGTCGGTGCCAGCTTGGCGGCATAGGCCAGCGCGTGGCTGGACTCGAGCGCCGGGATGATGCCTTCAATGCGGCACAGGGTATGGAAGGCGGCCAGCGCTTCGCTGTCGGTGACCGGCTGGTATTCAGCGCGACCCAAGTCCTTCAGCCAAGCGTGTTCCGGGCCAACACCCGGGTAATCCAGACCAGCCGACACCGAATGCGTCTCAATGATCTGGCCATCTTCATCCTGCAGCAGGTAAGTACGGTTTCCGTGCAGTACGCCAGGTACACCAGCAGTCAGCGAGGCAGAGTGACGACCCGTTTCCATCCCATCACCGGCGGCTTCGACGCCAATCAGGCGAACGCCCTCGACATTGATGTACGGATAGAAGATACCCATGGCGTTGGAACCACCGCCGACGCAGGCAATGACGGCATCCGGCTGACGGCCGGTCATTTCCGGCATCTGGACCAGACATTCTTCGCCAATGATCTTCTGAAAATCGCGCACTAGCATCGGGTACGGGTGCGGGCCAGCCACCGTGCCGATGATGTAGAAGGTGTTGTGGATGTTGGTGACCCAGTCGCGCATCGCTTCGTTGAGCGCGTCCTTGAGTGTCTTAGAGCCAGACTCGACCGGCACGACCGTGGCGCCGAGCAATTTCATGCGATAGACGTTGGCCGCCTGCCGTTTGACGTCCTCGCTACCCATATAAACCACGCACTCCATGCCGTAGCGGGCGGCGACGGTGGCCGTCGCAACGCCGTGCTGGCCGGCGCCCGTTTCGGCGATCACGCGCGGCTTGCCCATGCGCTTGGCGAGCATGGCCTGGCCGATGCAGTTATTCACCTTGTGGGCACCGGTGTGGTTAAGGTCTTCGCGCTTTAGGTAGATCTGGGCGCCGCCGAGCATTTCGGACCAGCGCTTGGCGTGGTAGATCGGCGACGGGCGTCCGACAAAATGTTTGAGCTCGTATTCGTATTCGGCGCGGAAGGCCGGATCAGCCTGCGCAGCCGCGTAGGCTTCCTTCAATTCATCGAGCGCGCCAAACAGCGTCTCGGCCACGAAGACGCCACCGTAGGGGCCGAAATGGCCCTTGGCGTCGGGGAAGTTATATAGACTCATCGGCTTTCCGTACTGCCGCCACAAAGGCAGCGATTTTCGAGTGATCCTTGATGCCCTT
>JAGTRV010000076.1 GCA_018262245.1 Pseudomonadota bacterium
TTGCCAGTGCGGAAATCGGCCAGCGTGCATTGCAGGTCTTCGGTCGATTCGCGCAAGGTCTTGGCCGAGTCGATGCACTGCCGCATGCGGCCGGAAATCTCGCGTGAATGATCACGAATTTCTTCGACTTCGCTATGGATGGCCTGGTTGCTTTCGCGCAGGTTGTAGATGGCACTGGAAATAGTGGCAAGCTGCTCGGTCGTCTGCTTGAAGTCGCCGACCATGGTCGTCAGGTCGGCGGCCGAGGTTTCGATGTAGCCGTTGGCCCTGGTCACCTCGCCGACAATGGTTTGCGTCTTGGCCGAGGTGTCGGAAACCAGATTGATCATCGACTGGGTGTTCTGGCCGATCACCTGGGTGGCGGTCTTGACCTTTTCGGCCAGCTTGCGCACTTCGTCGGCGACGACGGCGAAACCACGTCCGGCCTCACCAGCGCGAGCGGCTTCGATGGCGGCATTCAGTGCCAGCAGGTTGGTCTGATCGGAAATGTCGTTGATCAGCGAGACGATCTCGTTGATTTTCATCGAGCTGGTGTGCAGTTCGCTCACCGTCGACGAGAAATGTTCGATGTGGGCATTGGTCGAACGCATCGTCGAGGCGACGGTCTCCATCTGCTCAAGCGAACGTTGGGCGAGGTCGAGGTTGTTCTGGGTCGACGACTGGATGGCGTCAGAGTTCATGGCGACTTCACCAACCGCCTGATTGACGCGGTTGCTTGAGTCGAAAACCGTGGCGGCCAAGGCTTCCTGCCGGCGTACCGCATCGTCCGTCTGCTGGACCAGTTGGTTCATCCGGGCCGCATCGGCAGCGATGCTGACGCTTCGTTCGCGGGAATGCGAAATCAGGCTGCGAACACGCCCAAAGAAACGGTTGATATTTCCGGAAATCCTTCCCGCCGCATCATTTCCGGTTGTGCCGACCGAATGTGACAAATCTGCGGAACCCTCGGCGATTGCCGCAATATCGCGGTCAATTTTTTCGAGCGCTGCGTTGTTACCGAATAATCCCATGGATCGTCTCCTGATCTGTTTTTATGGCCTGCCGGGATAGGGCAAAAGGTGGCCAGATCATACGCCTGCGCTCAGATGCTTGTCACTAAGGACGAGGCTTGTCGGTACGTGGTTGCCGGCTTCTTGTCTCGTGGCGCATTACTGCCACCGGACAGTCCGGCGAAATTCCAAAAATAAAAAAGCAAATGTGTGGCGATTGGCCGTGCCTGATCGACAGGGGGCACCAGGGATTGCCTCTTTTGGCGAGTCAATCGGGCAAGTGTTGCCAAATCAAGTTTTTCGTCAGTTAAGTGTGTGCGACGGTGCTTGACGCACAGGCATGCGTGCAGAGCGCCTGTTTCTGGCGGCTACAGAAAACCAGGCTTCTGGAAACGCTTTTTTCAGACTGTCAGGAGGCGCGCTGGCGGGCCGCAATGCGACCGAGCAGGAAACCCTTGATTTCGTGGAAGGGGATCGGTTTGCCGAAGATCGTGATGTCGTTCGGCAGGCCACGCTTCTTGATCTCCTCGCTGTCGATGGCGCTGACCACGATGATGTCCATCCGCGCCAGATCGGTGTTGGCACGCAGGCGACGGATCATTTCGAACCCATCCATGCCAGGCATCATCAGGTCGGCGATCAGGATGTCGGGAACGCGCTGGCCGACTTGCAGCAGGCCGTCGAAGCCGTTGGCAACGATGCGCAGCTTGATCGGCAACCCCCAGCTATCGAAGGTCATCTGGTAGAGCATTTGCAGCGTGTGGTCATCTTCGGCCACCAGAATGTCGAGCTGGCCACCACCTTCTTGCGCGCTAGGCGTCAGGTTGCGCCGGCGGGCGAGCAGGGCATCGACCGAGGCGACCGGGATGCGGCGGTGACCGCCAGCAGTCTTCCAGGCCTCAAGGGCTCCGTTTTCCACCATGTTCTGTACAGTGCCGAGTGAAACGCCCAGACGCAGGGCGGCTTGCCGGGTGCTGAGATATTCTGGTTCTGCCATGATCGATTGTCTCTGATGAAATTACAAATTCTCTAAATTTTATCCTGTTATTCAGGAAAATAACAATGGAAAAAAACCCCGGCAGAAATGCGACCGGGGTTTTTCTTCTGGCCAGCCCACAGCGTGGGCTGGAAACGGCCAGTGTTACAGCTTCTTGGCGTTCTTGGCCAGGTAAGCAGCGACACCTTCCGTGGAGGCGACCATGCCCGGCTTGCCCTTGTTCCAGCCGGCCGGACAAACTTCGCCGTTTTCTTCGAAGAACTGCAGGGCATCGACCATGCGCAGCATTTCGTCGATGTTGCGGCCGAGCGGCAGCATGTTGACGACCTGATGCATGACGGTGCCATTTTTATCAATCAGGAAGGAACCGCGCAGGGCGACACCGGCAGCTTCGAGTTCGACGTCGTAGGCGCGGCAGATTTCATGCTTGACGTCGGCAACCAGCGGATAGCCAACCGGGCCAATGCCGCCTTCCTTGACGGCGGTGTTCTTCCAGGCCAGATGGGTGAACTGGGAATCGATGGACACGCCGATCACTTCAACGCCGCGCTGCTTGAATTCTTCCAGGCGGTGATCGAACGCGATCAGTTCGGACGGGCAGACGAAGGTGAAATCGAGCGGGTAGAAAAAGAGAACGACAGGCTTGCCCTTGAAGGAGGACAGCTTCAGTTCCTTGATTTCGTTGTTGCCATAAACGGCGGTGGCGGTGAAATCCGGGGCTTGCTTGCCAACGAGAACGGCCATGGGGAACTCCTTATCGTGATCGGTTTTGAGGTTGGGGGGAAACGTGCAATTTAACCAAGCCGCCATGTCGTGTCAAACCAGCATTCCAGCTCATACGGCTGCATTGGCTTTGGCAAGGCGTGTCTGGAAAGTGCTGTACGCTGGCATAATCCCAGTATGAAAATAAAGATAGCCGAGCTGACTGGCGGAGGGGCCAGGACATGCTGAAGGTGCTGGTTTTCTTGCCGGTGGTGGGGGCTGTCCTGCTGGCGGTGCTACCGGCGCGTCGCGCTTTGCCTTTGTGGCAGGTCGCGATGGCTTTTGCCTTGGCTTCGCTCGGTTATGCCCTCTGGCTGGCCACCCGTTTCGAGCCGGCCGGAGCGGCGGTGCAGATGTTCGAAAGCCGGGCCTGGAATGTCCGCCTCGGTTCCTATTTCGCCTTGGGCGTCGATGGCATTTCGCTGGCCATGGTCTTGTTGACGGCCCTGCTGTCGCTGATTGCGGTGCTGGTATCGAGACGCATGGAGCAGGGGGCGCGGCTCTATTTCATGCTGGTCCTGCTCCTTGAGTCGGCCATGTTCGGCGTATTCACGGCGCGCGACTGGTCGCTGTTCTATGTCTTCTGGGAAGCGACGCTGCTGCCGCTGTTCTTCCTGATCGACCGCCTGGGCGGCCCGAACCGCCAGCGGGCGGCGCTGAATTTCTTTCTGTATACGCTGGGTGGCTCGGTGTTCATGTTGGTCGCTCTGCTCTTTCTCTACGACGCAGCGCCCGGACACAGTTTTGCCATGGCCGATATGGCCGAGGGCGGGCGCGGGCTGCCACTGAATACACAATTGCTGATCTTCGCCGGCCTGTTCATTGGCTTCGGCGTCAAGATGCCGGTCTTTCCGCTGCACGGCTGGTTGCCGCTGGCCCATGTCGAGGCGCCCAGCCCGGTTTCGATCCTGCTCTCCGGTGTATTGCTCAAGATGGGCGCCTACGGCCTGATCCGGGCAGCCGAAACCTTGCCGGCTGCACTGCTGGCGACGCAGGACTGGCTGGCCATCCTGGCTTTCATCAGCCTGCTCTACGGTGGCATCCTCGCCTGGCGGCAGCAGGATTTGAAGGCGATGGTCGCCTATTCGTCGATTTCGCACATGGGGGTGGTCCTGCTCGGCATTGCCACGCTCAACGTCACCGGCCTGACCGGTGCGGTGGTGCAGATGGTAGCGCATGGCCTGACGGCTGCCACGCTGTTCCTGGTCGTCGGCCTGCTTTACCAGCGCACGCACAGCCGTGACCTGGCCGACTATGGTTCAGTGCTCGGCAAGGCGCCGCGTTTTGCCTTCTTCACGGCCTTTGGCCTGCTGGCGGCCATCGGTCTGCCGGGCAGCGCCGGCTTCATTGCTGAACTGCATGTGCTGGTGGCCGGCTACACCCGTTGGGGAGGCTGGGTACTGCTGCTGGGGGTGGCCATGCTGGTGGGCGCTGCCTACAGCTTGCGCGCGATCGGCCGCCTATGTCTGAAAGGCGAGACGATGGATCTGCCGGACATGACGCGCACCGAAACCTTGTGTGGCGGCCTGCTCGCCGCATGCATACTGGTCCTTGGTCTGTGGCCGGCGCCCTTGCTTGAATTGATTGCCGGCAGTGTTGGCCGGGTGGCTGGATTGTTCGGGGGATGATGTGAGCGCCGAGCCCGAATTGCCCATCCGCGAACGACTGGCCCACTGGATTGAGCATCTGACCCATGTGCTGCCGGCTCAGGCGCCGATTCGCGATTTCGTGCATCACAATACCCTGCATGGCTTCCAGCATCTGCCTTTTACCGAGGCGCTGGCCGCTGCCCAGGCGCTGACCGGGGCGACAACGTATTGGCCGGAATCGCGTTTCCGCGAATGTCTGGCCAGCGTGCGGATCAGCCCGGATGACCTGAGCGCGGCGCTGGATGATTTTGGCGTCGGCGATCTCGATCAGCCGGTCGTCCGCAACCTGACCCGGCGCGACATTCTGCTGGCCAGTCTGACGTTCGGTTGCGAAGCGCCCAATGCCAGCCGCCAGGCATGGCTGCTTGATGAAACATCGCTCGCAGATGATCCGCGCTTTGCCTATTTCTACCGCTCGGTCGGGCTGGCACCAAGCAAGGGGGCGTCGGAAAACTGGCAGGTGCAGGCGCTGGCCCGCTGGGACGCGCTTTGTGGCCGCGTCGGCCGGACGTGGACCTGGCGCGCCCTGCTTGAATATCTGAGCGGGGAGGATGTGCTTGAATGGACGCGCAGCATCCTGCAGCGTCACCTGGCAGCCCACCTCGATCTCGGTGTTGCTGCCTGGCGCAACCCGGCGCAGGGACAGGGTTTCTTCGCCGCCTGGCGGGCCAGTGCCGGACTAGATCTGGCCTGGGAAATGGATGAGTTGCCCAATGCGCGCGACGAAATCCTGCACCTGCCGGATAGCCCGCTCGATGTGCTGCTCGAAGAACTGCCCAGGCTGGTGCCCGATCACAGCCAGTGGTATGGCTATCTCGAGCGCCTGAGCCTCGAACTGCCTGGCTGGTCAGGCATGTTCCTGTGGCGTGACCGCAATCCCGGTCGCGGCGATGGCACGCCGGTTGCCATGCTCGATTACCTGACCGTGCGCGTCTTGCTCGAGCGCCTGCTGACCGACGATCTGCTGCGCCGCCTGGCGGGTTCGCCGCTGAGCCTTGCCGAATTGCACGCCTATTACGCCGCCCGACCCGAGGAGTTTCTGGTTCGCGCCGCGCTGCATGAGCCTGGCCTGCCCGAGGACTTGTTGGGGCGGGCGGCACATCTGGTGCAGCTGGCTCGGGAAGGGCATGTTGACGTGGCTGAATGGCGGCATCTGGCTGCGGCTTTGGCCCCCGCGATGGCGGCAGCGCAGGACGATGGGGCCGCCTGGCAAATGGCTGGTCTGAGTCGGCAACTTGGTTTGATGCCGGCCGATCTGGAAACGCTGAGTGGCGATGATCTGACGGCCTTGCAAACCTGTGCCGCCAGCCTGTCATCGTTGCAGCGCGGTCATATCTGGCTGCTGGCTTACGAACGCCATTACCGCGAACTGCTTTTCTCGGCGCTGACCGCCAATCATCCACGCCAGGCCACGCCAGGCGCGCCATCGGCCCAGGTCGTCATGTGCATGGACGACCGGGAGGAGGGCACACGCCGCCACCTCGAAGAAATCGCCCCCGATGTCGTCACCTATGGCGCGGCAGGTTTCTTCGGCGTGCCGATGTTCTGGCAGGGGCTGGATGATGCCGGCAAAACCGCGCTTTGTCCGGTCGTCGTCCAGCCGACGCATCTGCTCCGCGAGCTGCCTGCCGCAGGCGAGGAGCGCTCGCTGGCCGGGCATGCGGCTCGCCGTGAAAAACGGCTGCGCTGGAATGAGCGGCTCTATCAGGCGACCCGTCGCCGTGCCGTGGCCGGTCCCGTGCTGACGGCGCTCGGCGCTGTGCCAGCATTGGCTTCACTGCTGGCGGTGACGCTGGTGCCCGGCTGGTTCGGCGAAACGGCGCGGCGCTGGCGCGAGCAATACGAAGGCCGGGTGTCGACCCGCCTGGGGCTGACCGCCGAGCAGCCGGTGGCCGCCACGCCGGAGCAGCCGCAGCTCGGTTTGACCGATGCCGAGCAGATCGAACGGGTCGAAGCCTTCCTGCGCATGATCGGCTTGACCGCGGGCTTTGCGCCGCTGGTCCTGATGTTTGGTCACGGTTCGGGCAGCCAGAACAACCCGCATCTGTCGGCCTACGATTGCGGGGCCTGCTCCGGCAAACATGGCGGGCCGAATGCCCGGGTTTTTGCGGCGATGGCCAACCGGCCGGCCGTGCGTGCCGGACTCGCAGCACGCGGTCTGTCGATCCCCGACAGCACCTGGTTTGTTGCGGCGGAACACAACACTTGCGACGATGGCATCGAGTGGTATGACCTAGGCAGCACGCCCGAGCGTTTCCAGGCTGCCGTCGATCGCTTGCTTGGCCAGATGGCCGAAGCCTGCCGGGCCCACGCCGCAGAACGCTGTCGCCGTCTGGCTTCGGCGCCTTTCAAGCCCTCGCCATGGAAGGCCCGTCAGCACATGATCGGCCGCGCCAACGATATTTCCCAGGCCCGGCCCGAACTGGGCCACGCGACCAATGCTGCTGCCTTCATCGGCCGCCGGCAGATGAGTCGCGGCCTGTTCCTCGACCGCCGGGTCTTCCTGATTTCCTATGATCCGGTCGGCGATGACGAGGGGCGCATCGTCGAAGGCATCCTGCTTGCCGCCGGCCCGGTCGGCGCCGGCATCGCTCTCGAATACTATTTTTCGACCGTCGACAACGAGCGCTTCGGTTGTGGTTCGAAGATCACCCACAACATCACCGGCCTGTTCGGGGTCATGGAAGGCGCCGATTCCGACCTGCGTACCGGCCTGCCGTGGCAGATGGTCGAAATCCATGAGCCGATGCGCCTGCTGGTTGTCGTCGAGCAAACGCCGGAAGTGCTGACTGCCATTGTCGGCCGCCAGCCTCCCTTGCAGGAACTGATCAATAACGAGTGGATCATCGTGGGCGCCAAACACCCGATCACCGGCGCCATCGATCTCTATTGCCCACGCCGTGGCTGGCTGCCGTGGTCCGGTCAGGCCGTGCTGCCGCAGGTGGCGCGCTCGGCGGACTGGTTTGCCGGCGAGTCCCAGCCATTGGCCCCGGCGATCATTCTTGGAGGCGTTCGATGAGTGCCTTGCTCAACCATTTGCCGAACTGGGTCTGGCTGGTGCCGGCCCTGCCGTTGCTGGTCGTGGTCATCAACGGTGCCCGCGTGCTGCTTGGGCTGGCCAGTGGCGATGCTGCCGAGCCACTGACTGCCCGGCTGTCCTCGCTGGCTGCGTTCGGTGGACTGGTCCTGCTGCTCGCCATCGACGGTCTGGCCTTGCTGCACGGTGCGCCGGGGCACCGCCGCCTCGGCCACTGGTTCGGCACTGGCAACTGGGAGGCAACCTTCTCGTTCATGCTCGACCCGCTGTCGCTGACCATGGGTACGCTGACGGCGCTGATCGGCTGGCTGGTCATCCGCTTCTCGGCCAATTACCTGCACCGTGAGGCCGGCTTCCACCGCTTCTTCATCGCGCTCAGCTTTTTCCTGGCCGGTATCCAGCTCGTGCTGCTGGCCGGCAACGGCTTGCTCGCTTTCGTCGGCTGGGAAATGTGTGGTGTCTCTTCCTTCCTGCTCATTGGCTATGCGTGGCATCGGCCGGTGGCGACCGGTAATGCCCTGTTCGCCTTTATTACCAACCGGGGCGGCGATGCCGGCTTCCTGCTCGGTCTCGGTCTGGCCGCCACCTGGCTGGGCGGCTTCGAATGGACGGCCCTGTCCCAGGCATCGAAGATCAGTGTGGTCAACGACCGTCTGCTGGTCATCGGTTTCGTCATTGCGGCGCTGGCCAAGTCGGCCCAACTACCTTTTTCGGCCTGGATCAGCCGGGCGCTCGAGGGGCCGACGCCCTCGTCGGCAATTTTCTACGGCGCGGTGATGATCCATGCCGGGGTTTATCTGATGCTGCGTCTTGAGCCGCTGCTGGTGCAGGTGCCGGATGTCATGTTCGGGCTGGTCGTCGCTGGCCTGCTGACGGCGATCTATGCCTGGCTGTGCGGGCTGGTGCAGACCGACGTCAAGTCGGCCCTGATCTTCGCAACGCTGTTCCAGGTCTCGCTGATGTTCGTGGCCATCGGCCTGGGCTGGACGACGCTGGCGCTGGTTCATCTCTGCCTGCATGCCGCCTGGCGAATCTGGCAGTTCCTGCTTGCCCCGTCGTGGCTGGCCATTACTCGCGACCGACCACCACCGCCGCCGGCCTGGCTGCGCCATAACCAGTTGCTGTACACGATTGCCCTGCAACGCTTCTGGCTCGACAAGCTGTCGCATACGTTGCTCGTTGAGCCGACCGAATCCTTTTCCCGCGATGTGCGCGCCCTCGAAGAGCATTTCATTGACCATGCCATCGGCCAGCCCGGGCAAGGCAAGGCGGTCCATGCCGATCGTCCGCTGGTCGTCGCCGATGGCTTGCCGGGGCGAGTGCTGGCGGCCGTTTCCGATGTGCTGCAACATATCGAGTATCGCCTGCTGCTGCGCGGCAAGGGCGGCATGGCGGAAAAACTGATGCACCGGGCCGGTGCCTATCTGCGGACGCTGGAACATCTGCTCGAACAGCCGCGCTACCTGATGATGGCGGTGATGGCGACTTTCGTGGTGATCCTCTAATGGGCAGCGCCATGAAGCCGCTCAGCGAAATCTTCTGGTACCAGCAGGCCGGCTTGCCGCTGCTTCTGCTATTGCAATTGCTGCCGCTGTTCGGGGCGGCAGTCGTGTTCGCCTTCAAGGAGCGGGCGACGGCGGTGGTCGCCGGCAAGGTCTTCGCGCTGGCTGAACTGGTGCTGGCCATCGTCACGGTCAGCCATATCAACCCCTTGTCGCCGTCGCTGCAACTGGCTGAACGCTTCGTGCCGCTGGCCTACCACGTCGCGGTTGATGGCCTGAGTCTGCTCTTTTTGCTGGTGGCTGCGCTGCTCACCCTGTTGATGACGCTATACGGCATGAGTCGCGGCATGATCTCGCCGGGCCGCCTGTTTGCTGTGCTGCTGCTGGCTGAGGCCGGGCTGGCCGGCATGCTGGTCACGATCAATGTCGCCTGGTTCGCTGCCTTCTCGGCGCTGGAACTGTGGGCGGTGGTCTACCTGCTGCGGCGCTGGGCTTCATCGCGGGCCGAAATCCAGGCACTGGCCCGTTTTGTCCAGTATCAGGCCTTTGGCTGGGCCTTGTTCGCGGCAGGTTGCCTCGTGCTCGGCTGGGGGCATGCCGAGGCGACCGGTGGGCGCTGGAGCTTCGACCTGTTCGATCTGGTTGGCGCCATCCCGGTCGGCAAGTTCCAGACCGCGGCCTTCTACCTGCTCTTCTACGGCTTGGCCGTGCGCACGCCGCTCTTTCCGCTACATGGCTGGCTGCCCAACATGGCGCAGCACGGCTTGATCGCCGTTGCCCCCGCGCTGATGGTTGGCGTCAAGGTCGGCATCTACGGCATGCTGCGTTTCGTGCTGCCGCTGACCCCGGCGGCGGTCCAGTACTGGCAGCCCTACGTCGTCGGTTTTGCCATGGCCGGGGTCTTCTTTACGGCGGCGCTCGCCTTCCAGCAGACCAATCTGCGTCGTCTGCTCGCCTTTGCCGTGGTCAGCCATACCAGCCTGCTGGTCATCGGCCTGTTCAGCCTGCACGAATCCGGCATCCAGGGCAGCATGCTGCTGGCCGCCAACTTCGGGCTGGCGGTGACCGGCATGTGGTTCATCGTCGGCTTCGTGTTCCGGCGGACGGGGACGACCGAGTTGCACGAACTGTCTGGCCTATTCGAGCGCATTCCCTTCCTGGCCATTGCCTTCCTGATTTTCGGTCTGGCCATTGTCGGCATGCCGGGGACGCCGGGCTTCGATGCCGCCCACCTGATTCTGGAAGCCTCGATTGACCAGTTCGGTGCGCTGTCGACCGTTGCCACGGCGCTCGGTAACGTCGCTGCCGCCGGTTTTCTGCTCTGGGCTTTCCAGAAGGCTTTTCTGTCGCAGGCCAAGGCTGGCGGCCACGATGTCGACAAGACGCTGCCCATGGAGTATCTCGTCTGCGGTATCGCCCTGGCCGCCATGCTGGCCATCGGCTTTTTCACCGAACCCTGGCTGTATCTGACCGAAACGGCCAGCCAGGCAGCGGCAGCGAGGTTCGCCCGATGAGTTTGCCACTGCTCTCTCTGCTGGTTTTCCTGCCGCTGGCCGGGGCTGGCGTGATCTGGTTGTTGCCATCCCGCGCCACCCGGCCGGTGGTCGCGCTGAGCATGATCATCACGCTGGCGCTCGGCGTGGCGGCATTGGCAGCCTATGAGCCGTCTGGAGCGCGTTTCCAGCTTGTCGAGCGAGTGTCGTGGATTGCCAGTCTGAATGTGCATTACCAGTTGGGGGTCGACGGTATTGCCGTGCTCTTCCTGCCGGCGACTGCATTGCTCTTTCTGGGTTCGCTGGTCGCCAGCTGGAATGCGGTACATGATGCGCCGCGCCTGCACTACAGCCTGCTGCTCCTGCTCCAGGCGGCGAACTTGGGTATTTTCTGTGCGCTCGATACCGCGCTGTTTTTCGTTTTCTGGGAGCTGACGCTGGTGCCGCTCTATTTCCTGCTCGGCCGCTGGGGCGTGACGACCGGCCGTGCGGCGGCCGCGTCCCGCTATTTCCTGATCATGCTGGCCGGCGGTATTCCCTTGTTACTCGCCTTCGTCATTCTCGCCGTCAGCCAGCCGGTGCCGACCTTCGACCTGATGGCGCTACTGGCGGTGCCCTTGCCGCGTTCGACCCAGACGGCGGTCTTCCTGCTTTGCCTGATCGGTTTTGGTGTCAAGGTGCCGCTGGTGCCATTGCATACCTGGCTGCCGCAGTTTTCGCTGGCGGCGCCCGGTTCGCTGACCGCACTGCTGGTCGGCCTGAAGCTTGGGGCCTTCGGCTTGATCCGCTTTGCCGTGCCGCTGGCGCCGGAAGCCGCGCTCGACATGCACTGGCTGCTCGCCGGCCTGGGGACGGTCGCCATCCTGTATGGTGCGGTCGGCATGCTGGCCCAGAGCAACCTGCGCGTCGGCCTCGCCTACGCCAGCATCTGCCACGTCGGGCTGGCTGTGCTCGGCCTGGCCTCTTACACAGCCCAGGGGGCGCAAGGGGCCGTGTCGCTGTTGCTCAGTTTCTCCGTCGCCACCGGCGGGGCTTTCATCCTGCTTGAGTTCCTGCGCCAACGCACCGGCTCCACCGACATCCATGCGCTCGGCGGGGCGGCCAAGACCATGCCTTTGCTCGCCACCGGTTTCTTGATTTGTGGTCTGGCCGGCGTCGGCATGCCGGGGACCAGCAGTTTTCCCGGTGAATTCCTGCTCATCATCGCCGCGCTGCACAGCCATACCGGGGCCGGCATGGCGGCCCTGTTCGGCCTGTCGATCGCTGCGGGGGGCTTTCTGGCGCTGTACCGCAAGGCTTTCTTCGGTCCGGTCGAGCGGGAGAATGTGGCTCAGGCAACGGACCTCAGACCACGCGAATGGGCGGTGCTGGTCGCGCTGATCGTCATGATCGCCGGCATCGGTATTTATCCCGGGCCCTGGATCGAGATTGTCCGACCGGCTGCCGAGGTCTGGGCGGCTGGTTTGGTGCGTTGAGAGTGTTGTATGCCTGACAAACGATTAACAACGCGGCTGATGGCGGCGGTCTTTGCCCTGCTGGGCATTGTTGCAGTCATTTTCGACTGGTCGTTCGTGATCGGCCGGCGTGGATTTGATACCGCAGACGGCGCATCGGCACATTACATCGGGACTTTCTGGTTCGTGCTGGCGCTGATTACCCTGAGCACGCTGATTGCCGAGCCGAAACTCCGGAAGAGCGTCGGCTCGCTGTTGGCAATCATTTTGGCAATCTGCCTGTTCGGCCCTTTGCTGTACATGCTGCTGGCCAAACAGTTCGCTTGAAAATCAGGCTTTCTTGACGAACTCTGACTTCAGTTGCATCGCGCCGATGCCGTCAATCTTGCAGTCGATATCGTGATCGCCTTCGATCAGGCGGATGTTCTTGACCTTGGTGCCGACCTTGACGACCGATGACGAGCCCTTGATTTTCAGGTCCTTGATCACGGTCACTGAATCGCCATCCTGCAGCTCATTGCCGTTGGCATCGCGCCAGACGCGCTTTTCCTCGCTGGCTTCGACGGCGGTCTTCGGCCATTCATGGGCACATTCCGGGCAGACGTAGTTGTCCCCATCCTCGTAGGTGTATTCCGAATTGCATTTCGGGCAGGTGGGCAAGCCGCTCATGGTGATTCCTTTTCAGTAGTCTTCTTCATGGCTGCCCATCAGATTGGGCAGCAGGATGTAGGCGCGCTGGAGGGCGCTGGAGAGGTCAGGGCAGACATTATCATCGCCCAGGTGATCGACGAAGCCGGAGCGATAAAGCAGCGAGCCGGGCTGAGAGTTCAGGCCACAGACGAGCAGCGTGCAACCGCGCTTCTTCAGCTTGTCGAGCAGGCTTTCCAGTCCTTCAAGGCCGGTCGTGTCGAGCTGGATCAGTTGCGTCATGTCGAGAATGACGACTTCCGGATGGCCGGCGGCTGGGTCAAGAAGGGCTTCGAGCTTGTTGACCGCGCCAAAGAACAGCGAGCCGAAGAGTTGCCAGGCGGCAACCCGCATCGTGCCGTCCGGGTAGAGGAACTGCGGCTCGCTGGCTTCTTCGCGCAGTGGCCGGCGCTCGACACGGGTCAGTTCCGACATGCGGTAGATGAAGAACAGGCAGGCCAGCACCATGCCGAGTTCGACCGCGATGGTCAGATCGAAAAGCACCGTGACGATGAAGGTGGCGAGCAGGATGATCCGGTAGTTGTAGGTGTAGCGCTGCAATTCCCTGAACTCGTGCCATTCGCCCATGTTGATGGCAACGACCATGACGATGGCCGACAGCGTGGCGAGCGGCACGTAGGAGGCGAGCGGGGCGGCAATCAGCACGACGCCGAGCAGCACAAAGGCGTGGATGATGCCGGCGATCGGTGTCCGGCCGCCGCTCTTGACGTTGGTTGTCGTCCGGGCGATGGCCCCGGTGGCGGCGAAACCGCCGAACAGCGGAGCGACGATATTGGCCAGTCCCTGGGCGACCAGTTCCTGGTTCGGGTCATGGCGATCGTCGATCTGGCCATCGGCAACGCGGGCCGAGAGCAGGGACTCGATGGCGCCGAGCAGGGCGATGGTGATGGCCGGCGAGATCAATTTGCCGAAATCGTGGATCGACAGATCGGGC
>JAGTRV010000376.1 GCA_018262245.1 Pseudomonadota bacterium
CCGTTGAACTGCTCAAAGCGAGGCACCCGCTGTTCGACGCAACCAATCCTGATCTGTCGTCTTTCCAGGCCGCAGGAGGGAAGCTCATCCTGTGGCATGGATGGTCGGACCAGCATATTTCGCCGCTGACGACGATTGCCTACCAAGAGGCCCTTGTGAAGCAGATGGGCCCGGCCGCGGCGACCAGCTTTGAACGCCTGTATCTCTTGCCGGGCGTCTATCACTGCGGCAAAGGCGAAGGGCCTTCGGCGGTGGATTTCCTGACGCCAATGATGGACTGGGTCGAGCGCGGCAAAGCGCCTGCGGCTGTCATCACGCGCACGGCGGTGGATGCCGGCAACGATTTTGGCCAACCGCCGTCCGAGGTGAAGGAACAGAAGCCGTCGGTTTCGAACGCCGCCGCTTCAGTGCGAAGCCGCCCGGTCTATCCCTATCCGGCAGTCGCCAAGTACAAGGGGACAGGTGACCAAAACAGCGCGAAGAACTATGTGAAGGGCAAGGCGCTTTACACCAAAGCGACACCGGCCTGGGTCGGCCAGGCGTTCTTCAAGCCTTACGTTCCGAGCGAAAAGTAATCCATGGTGGGCGTTCAATAGAGCGTTTGGCCAAGCACACATCGCCCTGACGGTATCCTGTCGTCAGGGCGATGTCATTTGTGCCAAGCCTTAAGCAATCGGCACCAGAATCTTGATCAGGAAATCACTTTTGGTCTTTTCCACGACGGGGCCGCTGACTTGTTCAATGACGATGGGGCTACCGACTTCATGGCCATTAGCCACCGCCTGCTGAACCAGCGCATCTACTCGCGCGTTGTTCTCCAGGCTACCGTCCGAATACATGCACAGGTATTTTCCCGCCGCCAGCGTTGCCGGGTTCTTCTTGGCAACACGCCTGTCGAAGACAAACATCGTTTCCAGAGGATAGGCGTCTGCGGCAATCTTCTCCCGCGGAAGAATGAAGCCGTGTTTTTTGAAATGCGGCCACGCGGGATCCTTCATGATCACATCACCGGCGTCGAAAAAGTCGACGATGTCATTGCTCGGCAAACGAATCAGCCCGACCGCCCGCGCATCGAGTTGCGCGATAAACGGGACATACAGTTTCGATCGGATGACCCGGAGTTCGGCGAGATAAGCGATGTGCTGATCAACCGAATCCAGAACGCGATTCAGATTGATTTGGTTCCTTCGCAACTTGACCCGGTTCTCCTTCAAGCGCTGGATCATCAAATCGGAGCCATAGTCCAGCAGGATCTCCTTGATCTCAGCATTGGAGAACAAGGCCTTCTGCAGCAAGACAATCGTTTCGGCAATTGACACCTGCTCAAGCGTATAGACGCGATACGTGTTCTCGCTTCGAACGGGGCTCAAGAGTCCGATCTTGTCGAAGAACCTCAAGGTGTGGGCGGAGACACCCGTCACTTTTTCGAACTGCTTGATGCCGTAGGTGCGCCCCATGAATGCCGATCTCGACTGCCGTTGATATCCCGCGTCATTAGGCACGACTGCGGCTTGAGTGTCCAGTCGCTGTCTTCATCGTCGGATCGACCGGGCCGCGCTGCGATCGCGTTCTCGAAGCTGTGCCCCGCGAGGCGCGTCAGACGGTCGTCTTCGGCGTGACTATCCGCACAGGCAGGGTGGGTGCGGCTCAGTGCAGTGGGTTGCCCGGAGATGACCGCTGATTGCGGCTTCCCGAGGACTCGCTCCGGGCAGAGTGGCCCAGAGTATGCGATTCTAACGACTTGTCGAAGCGGCGACTGGTGTCATCCGGTCGAGACGGATGCTGAGCGCCAACAGCAGGGCCGCCAGAACGAAGACGACCGGGAAGACGGCTAGGTGCGCCGCGATGACGCCGAAGACAGCAGGCATGATGGCTGCGCCGGTGCCGGCGGCGGCGACTTGCCAGCCGATGACTTTGCGCGCGGTCACCGCGTCGAAGCGCCGGGGCGTTTCGTGCATCAGTCCCGGATAGACCGGCGCGCAGCCCAGACCAAACAAGGTCAGGCCGAGCAGCGCGAGGGCTGGAACGTCGGGGACGAGCAGCAGCGCGGAACCGACAACGGCGACGATCAGGCCGGTGCGGATCAGGCGACGGTTGCCGAGCCGGTTGGAGACGAAACCGATCAGCACGCGTCCGACCATGATCGAGCCGAAGAATAGCGTCACCGCCAGGCCGGCCATTCCGGGCGCGAAGCCGCGTCCCTCGATCATGATGACGCCGGCCCACCAGCCCGTGCCCATTTCGATCGACACGTAGAGCGCGAACAGCAGTGCAGAAAGGATAGCCGCAGATTGAGAGCCGTTCCCCCGGCCCGATTCGTCGGCGGCGGTCGCGCGGTGCACAGCCGGCGCCTGATATTTCCAGAGTCCCAGGCTGGCGAACAGGACAGCGGCCAGGAACAGTTGTCCGCTGGCGACTGCGAGGTAGCCGGACGACCAGTTGCCGCCGGATGCGAGTATTGCGCCGACCAGCGAGGGGCCGAGCGTGGCGCCGACACCCCAGCAAGCATGCAGCCAGTTCATGTGGCGCGACGAGTAATGTTCGGCGACGAAGTGATTCAGACCGGCATCGACTGAGCCGGCGCCGAAGCCGAGCGGGAAAGCGAGCACTACCACCCATGCAAAACTGCTGGCCTGCGAGAAGCCGAGGATGGCCAGGCCGGTGATCAAGGCACTGGCGAAGGTGACCGGGCCGGTGCCGAAGCGCGCCAGAACGCGCCCGCTGACGAATCCGGAAACCGCCGAACAGCACGCCAGAATCGATGTGACGAGGCCCAGGGCTTCGACCGGCTGACCGAGCGCGAGGCGCATTCCCGGCCAGGCCAGACCATGCACGCCGTCCGGCAGGCCAAGGCTGATGAAGGCCAGGTAGATGACGACAATCAGCACCAGCCGTTTCCAGTGGGCGGGTGGCAGTGAAATCGCGCGGGTATTCATGTCGTGTTCCGGGAAATTTGATGACGTCACTATAAAGGTGCCGCAGCCAATTCGGTTCGCTTTGCAGCGCATCCTGATACCTTATGGGCTCAATATTGTGGAGATATTTCGGCCTATGAGGTATTGGTTTCGATGGCTGATGGGGTGGTGCCACCCCGGCTTCGAGACATTTAAAATATTAGCCGGGCTACGCTAATCCCGATGACTACGGTCGAGTGGGCTGCTTGCCATAAGCACGTTCGACCTTGGCCTCCGGCGAATGAATTAGGGAGACGGAATAATTTCACTTTGTATTCGATCGCAGAAAGCCGAATTTGCCCTGTTTATTCACTGAGCCTCCCTAAGTTTCCCAAGCTCGTGCTGCCACGTGCGCGTTTTTTGCACTGTGTTCGGGCTATTTCAACGCATTTGAAAGAGTTCCTGATGGAATCTGTCAGCGGACAATCCATGCTTGAGGAAATCATCACGCAGTGACTGACCGAATGTGGGGGGGCCACAAAACCAGATACTCGCTGTTTCCCATTCTGGCACGAGGCTACGAACATGATCGGCGTTCATTCGTCCGTCTTTGGCCGAAACCAGTATGTGCAAGCACACGCCCCCTGCCGCAGCATC
>JAGTRV010000077.1 GCA_018262245.1 Pseudomonadota bacterium
TCAACGATGGCCGAAAAGTCCCACAGAGTAATCCTGCCGAACGCTCAATGGTAGCGGCTCGGCGTATTCAGTACCGCAATCGTCACCCGCGACACGCAGACCAGCTTGCCCTCTTCATTGCTAATGCGCACGTCCCAGACCTGGGTCGTGCGCCCGAGGTGCAACGGCCGCGCCTCGCCATAGACCCAGCCCTCGGTCACGGCCCGGACATGGTTGGCGTTGATTTCCTGCCCGACGCAGTGGTGCTTTTCCCGATCGACGACATGCGCCGCCGACCATGAGGCCAGCGTTTCGGCAAACGCCACCGAGATACCGCCGTGCAGCGCACCGGCTGGCTGGCGGGTACGTTCGTCGACCGGCATGCGGCCACGCAGGTAGTCGTCACCGATTTCGATCAGTTCGATACCGAGGTGACCATTGGCGCAGCCCTGGCCACGCTGATTGACTTCTTCGAGGGAAAACGGCTTGTGCCAGATCGTCATTGGATGTCCTTTTATTTCGTTTTACAGAATCATCTGGGTGCAGCGATAGAGCACCAGTTGCTTGCCGGTCGCTTCATCGGTGACCACCGCATCCCAGACCTGCGTTGTCCGCCCGAGGTGCTGGGCGCAGGCGACGCAGGCAATGGCCCCTTCGGTCAGCGTGCCTAGGTGATTGCTTTTCAATTCGATGGTGGCGAAGGATTTCGCCCCCTCCGGCAGATGCGACATCGTCGCGTGGCCGGTCATCGTATCGGCCAGCGCGATGATGCTCGCCGCGTGCAGGCGGCCGTTCGGTGCCAGATGTTCGGGGCGAATGGCCATCCGGCCGCTCGCCCTGCCCTGTTCCAGCGTCAGGAATTCGACGCCAAGATAGCCGGGCAGGCAGTGTTCGGCATCGCGATTGAGGCGGTCAACGGTAAATTCCGGGCGCAGTTTGCTCATGGTCAGTGCTTGGCTCCTAGGTAGGCTTCGATCACTTTCGGATTCTGCGCCAAATCCCTGGCCTTGCCTTCCAGCGTGATGTCACCGACTTCCAGCACGTAGCCGTAATCGGAGACCTGTAACGCCGCCCGCGAGTTCTGCTCGATCAGCAGCGTGGCGACCCCGGTTTCGCGCAGATGCGAAATGACATGGAAGACCTCGGCCATCACGCGCGGCGCCAGGCCCAGCGACGGCTCGTCGAGCATCAGCACCTTGGGATCGCTCATTAGCGCCCGGCCAATCGCCACCATCTGCCGCTCACCGCCGGACATTGTGCCGGCCAGCTGCTTGCGACGCTCCTTGAGCCGGGGAAAGACGCTGTAGATCCCTTCCAGCCCGTCGCGGTAAGACCAGCCATCCTTGCGCCGGCGATAGGCGCCGAGCACCAGGTTGTCTTCGACGGTCATGCTGGTGAACAACTCCCGCTTTTCCGGCACCAGCGCCAGTCCCTTGCCGAGACGCAACTCGATGGCGTGATGCGACACATCGTGCCCCTGGTAGAGCACCTCGCCTTCGGCCTGCCCTTCGCTGGGCAAGGCGCCCATGATGGCATTGAGCAACGATGACTTGCCGGCGCCGTTCGGGCCGATCACGGTGACGATCTCGCCGGCCCGCAGGCTGATCGAGGCAGCCCGCAGGGCCTCGACCTTGCCGTAGCGCACACACAGGTTGCGGGTCTCGAGGACCGGTTTTGCATTGTCGGTGCTCATTCGATGCCTCCGAGGTAAGCCGCCAGTACGGCTTCGTTGTTCTGTATTTCGACCGGCAGACCTTCGGCGATCTTGCTGCCGAATTCCATGACCACCAGACGGTCGGTCAGGCCCATGACGAAATCCATGTCGTGCTCGACCAGCAACACCGACATCCCTTCTCCCTTCAATTGCCGGATCAGTGAGGCCAGCGCTTCCTTTTCCTTCAGGCGCAGACCGGCGGCAGGTTCGTCGAGCAGCAGCAAGGTTGGATCGGTGCACAGGGCGCGGGCGATTTCGAGAATCCGCTGCTGGCCGAGGGCCAGGCTACCGGCCGGCGTATGCATGTAGTCACCGAGGCCGACCCGACGAATCTGCTCGGCCGCCAGGAAGAGCAGTTGCGCCTCTTCGTGGCGATCCGTGCGCAGTGCAGCGCTGAGTGGGCTGCTCTTGCCGCGCAGGTGGGCGCCCATGGCAACGTTCTCGAGCACCGACAGATGCGGGATCAGATGCACATGCTGGAAGCTGCGGCCGATGCCCATCTGCACGATGCGGCGGGAATCGAGCTGGTCGATGCGCTCGCCGCCGAAGCGGATTTCGCCACTGCTGGCCGGCAGCACGCCGGTCACCAGATTGAACATCGTCGATTTGCCGGCCCCGTTCGGACCGATCAGGCCAACCACTTCGCCCGCCTTGATCTCGAAAGTCATGTCCTTGACCGCGACCAGACCGCCGAACTGCTTGCGCGCCTCATTCACTTCGAGGATCAGCGCCCCCGGCTCCGGCTTGGCGCGGCGCTTCATGTCGCCATAGCCATCCGGCGCGATGGCCGGCGCCACAACTTCCGGCTCAGGCGGATGGAACTTCGCCCACACTGCGGCTACCCACGGCCACAGACCATCGCGCGACCACAACAGCAGCAGCACGATCATCACGCCAAAGACGACGATCTCGAAATTGCCATTACTGCCGAGCAACAGCGGCAACCAGTCCTGCAACTGGCTCTTCAGACCGGTCATCACCACGGCGCCGAGGATGGCGCCCCAGACGTGACCGACGCCACCGACCACCGCCATGAAGAGGTATTCGATACCCATGTTCAGGCCGAACGGCGTCGCGCTGACCGAACGCTGCAGGTGGGCGTACAGCCAGCCGGAAAGGCTCGCCATCAGCGCCGCCAGCACGAAGATCAGGATCTTGTACTGGGCAGTGTTGATGCCCATCGCCTCGGGCATGGTCCTGCCCTTGGCCAAGGCCCGGATCGCCCGCCCCGGACGCGAGTTGAGCAGGTTGAGCACCAGCCACAGGCAGCCGCCGAGACAGAACCAGATCATCCCGTACATCACCCGTGGCGACGACAGGTCAAGACCGAACAAGCTGAGCGGCGGGATGCCGGACAGGCCATCGTACTTGCCGAGGAATTCCAGCGTACCGAACAGGTAATACAGCGACAGCCCCCAGGCGATGGTCGCCAGCGGCAGGAAGTGACCGGACAGGCGCACGGTGATGCTGCCGATCAAGCCGGCGGCCAGCCCGGAGACGACCAGCCCGGCGCCGAGGCCGACCCATGGCGACCAGCCGAGCGTGGTGCTCAGATAGGCTGTGGTGTAAGCGCCGAGGCCGACGAAAGCCGCCTGCCCGAAGGAGGTCAGGCCGCCGATGCCGGTCAGCAGCACCAGGCCGAGCGCCACGATGGAATAGAGGCCGATATAGTTGCCAATGGTGATCCAGTAACCCGGCACCGGCAGGAAGGGGAACAGGAAAAACCAGCCGAACATCAGCCACTGGAGTTTTTTGGTAGACATCTTCATTCTTCATCTCCATGACCGGAAGTCAGCGAGCGCCAGGCGAGCACCGGAATGATCAGCGTGAACACGATGACTTCCTTGTAAGCACTGGCCCAGAAGGAGGAATAGCTTTCGAGCAGGCCGACCAGGATCGCCCCGGCCGCCGCCAGCGGGTAGCTGGCCAGGCCGCCGACAATGGCGGCGACGAAACCCTTCAGGGCAACGACAAAGCCGGTGTCGTAACCGACCGTATTGAGCGGGGCGATCAGCGTACCGGCCAGGGTGCCCAGTGCAGCGGCGAGGCCGAAAGCCATGCGCCCGGCCTGCGTGGTGCCGATACCGACCAGTTGCGCCCCCTTGCGATTGACCGCCGTGGCCCGCAATGCCTTGCCATACAGGGTACGGTCGAAGAACAGGTAGAGGCCGCCGATCAGGCTGGCGGAAACCACCATCACCACAACGCTCTGCCCGGAAACCAGCATGGCGCCGATCTCGGTGCTCCAGTCGGTGAAGGGCAGCGTGGTCGAACCTTCCGGCCCGAAGATGAACAGGCCCATGCCAAGCATCGCGAAATGCACGCCGACCGAAACGATCAGAAGCACCAGTACCGAGGCTTCGGCCATCGGCTGGAAGGCAATGCGATAGATCATGATGCCGAGCGGCACCGTGACGCCCAGCGTGAACAGGACCTGAACCACCATCGGCATGCCCTGCCAGTTGAAGGTGTGAGCCAGCGCCCAGACGAACAGCGGATAGCACAGATTCTCGACGCCGCTCCACATCAGGTGACGCTTCGGCAACGGTTTGTAGCGGACTTGCCGCAGCGCCGAGCCCAACTCGACCAGAAAGGTCAGGATGCCAATGCCGATCAGCAGCCAGATCAGTTTCGGAAACTGGCCACCTTGCAGCGCGGCCAGCGTCAGGGCGCCGAAACCGATGAATTCGCCTTGCGGCAGGAAGATGATGCGGGTCACCGAAAAGACCAGCACCAGCGCCATGGCCAACAGCGCATAAACCGCGCCGTTGGTCACGCCATCCTGAGCCAGGACGGCAAAGATACCGAAATCCATGTTTGTTTCCCCCTACCCGGATTCAGTGATTGACCACGAAGGCGTCGGCGAAGAAGCGCTCGGGCGGCAAGCCGGCCTCGGCCGTGAAGCTGGCGCGGGCGGCATCGATCATTAGCGGATTGCCGCAGGCATACACCTCGTAAGCGGACAGGTCCGGCAAGTCAGCCAGCACGGCCGCATGGACAAAGCCGGTGCGCCCGGCCCATTCCGGCCCGGCTTCCGACAACACCGGAACGATGCGGACGCCAGGATATTCGGCCTCCCAGCTTTCAATGCTGTCGACCGCGTAGAGATCGGCCCAGGTCCGGCCGCCCCAATAGAGCACCGCCTTGCGGCGCGCCAGTTCGGGGCCGTGCGTCTTGAGCAAAGAGGCGATCGGCGCGTAACCGGTGCCCGAAGCGAGCAGCACGACCGGCGCATCGCCCGGCTGCAGCAGGAAGGTGCCGAACGGCCCCTCGATCCGCAGCATGGCGCCGGCCTTCAGCTTGTCGTAGGCGTGGGTCGAGAAACGACCGCCTTCCATGCGGCGGACGTGCCATTCGACGATACCGTCCTCGTTCGGCGCATTGGCCATGCTGTAACTGCGCTTCGCCCCGTCCTTCATCAGCACGCTGGCGTACTGCCCGGCCTGGAAGGCGAAGCCGGATTGCGCCGGCACCTGCAGCTTGATGACCACCACGTCGTGCGACGGCCGTTCGACCTCGACGACCTTGGCGCCGGTGGTCACGATGCGCTGACCAGGCTCCTTGGGCACGTTCGGCGCCTCCAGCGTCAGGTTGCAAAGGGCATACCCCAGACAGGTCCGGCACTCGCCGTCCGCAACCGGTGTGCCGTCCGGTGGCGGCGCGGCATGGCGCACGCTGCCCGCTTGCAGTGGCAGATGGCAGGAATTGCAGCTACCGGCCCGGCAGCTATGCGGCAGCCAGTAGCCGGCCGCCATCGCGGCATCGAGAATGGTCTGTTCCGGCCCGCATTCGAAGCGGCCGCCATTGGGCGCCAGCTGGATGGTGAATTTATCGGACATGATGGTCAGCCTGCTTCGCTCATGGTCGGCATGGCGTGCTCGGCGTCATGCTCGTGACCCTTGAGCAGATCGAGTGCGACGTCGACGATCATGTCTTCCTGACCGCCGACCATGCGGCGACGGCCCAGCTCGACCAGGATATCGACGGCCTTCAGGCCGTATTTCTTGGCGGCGACTTCGGAGTGGCGCAGGAAGCTGGAATAGACGCCGGCATAGCCCAGCGCCAGGGTTTCACGGTCGACACGGACCGGGCGATCCTGCAACGGGCGGACGATATCGTCGGCCGCATCCATCAGCGTGTAAAGGTTGCAACCGTGGTTCCAGCCCATGCGGTCGGCCGCGGCAATGAACACCTCGAGCGGCGCATTGCCGGCTCCGGCGCCCATACCGGACAGGCTGGCATCGACGCGGTCGCAGCCCTCCTCGACCGCGACGATACTGTTGGCAACGCCGAGGCTGAGGTTGTGGTGGGCGTGGATACCGGTTTCAGTCTCCGGCTTCAGCACATCCTTGAAGGCACGGAAACGGTCGCGCACGTCGTTCATCGACAGTGCACCGCCGGAATCCACCACGTAGCAGCAGGTCGCGCCGTAGCTTTCCATCAACTTGGCCTGCTCGGCCAGTGCCTGCGGCGTCGTCATGTGGCTCATCATCAGGAAGCCGACGGCTTCCATGCCGAGATTGCGGGCGACTTCGATGTGCTGGCGGGAAACGTCGGCCTCGGTGCAGTGCGTGGCGACGCGGACGATGCGGGCGCCGGCACTGTAGGCCGCCTTCAGGTCATGGACGGTACCGATGCCGGGCAGCAGCAGGGTGGCGACCTTGGCGTGCTTGACCGTGTCGGCCACCGCCTCGATCCATTCCAGATCGGTGTGGGCGCCAAAGCCGTAGTTGAAGCTCGAGCCCTGCAGGCCATCGCCGTGGGCGACCTCGATCGAATCGACCTTGGCCTTGTCGAGCGCACGGGCGATCTGCACCGCATTTTCGACGCTGTACTGATGGCGAATGGCGTGCGAGCCGTCGCGCAGGGTGACGTCGGAGATGTAGATTTTCTTGTTCGGGTTCATCGTCATTCTCCTCAGGCAGCAGACAGGATGCGGGCAGCCATGCGCTCGGCCGTGGTCTTGGCGGCCGAGGTCATGATGTCGAGGTTGCCGGCGTAGGCCGGCAGGTAATGGGCAGCCCCTTCGACTTCGAGGAAGACCGAAGTCTTCAGACCGCTCATGCGCGGGCCGACGCCGGGGATGTTGATTGGGCGCGAGGCCGGAATGATGTCGAATTGCACCTTCTGCTTCAGGCGATAGCCGGGCACGTACTTCTGCACGTCGGCCGCCATCTGGGCGACGGAGGCGGCGATCTCGTCTTCATCGACCAGCTCGGACAGACAATAGACCGTGTCGCGCATGATCAGCGGCGGCTCGGCCGGGTTCAGGATGATGATCGCCTTGCCCTTGGCTGCCCCACCGACCGCCTCGATGGCCTTCGAGGTGGTTTCAGTGAATTCGTCGATATTGGCGCGGGTGCCGGGGCCGGCCGACTTGCTCGAAATCGAGGCGATGATTTCGCCGTAATGCACCTTGGCGACTCGACTGACCGCCGCCACCATCGGGATCGTCGCCTGACCGCCGCAGGTCACCATGTTCACATTCAGCGCATCGTCGTGAGCGGCACCATTGACCACCGGAATGCAGTAGGGGCCGATCGCCGCCGGCGTCAGGTCGACCATGCGGATTTTCGGTTTCAGCGAGCGCAGGAAGGCATCATTACGAACGTGGGCACCGGCACTGGTCGCATCGAAAATGATGTCGATGTCGGCAAACACTGGCAGACGGGTCAGGCCTTCGACGCCTTCATGCGTCGTCGCCACGCCCATGCGCTGGGCCCGGGCCAGACCATCGGATTGCGGGTCAATACCGACCATGGCGCCCATTTCGAGATGTTCGCCGTGGCGCATGATCTTGATCATCAGGTCGGTGCCGATATTGCCCGAACCGATGATCGCCACCTTCAATTTCTTGTTCATGAATACCTCCGAGGGGAATTTCAGGGTGAGCGAGTCCCGGCCGCCATCGGCCAGGGGCTTCACTGCCTGTCTAGTTATTTGAGGAAAACGACGCGGTCGAGCTTGGGCGAGGTGTGCAGCATCAGCACGTCGGCCGCCCGCCGGGCCAGCACGGCGCGCTGGTTGATGTAGCCCTTGTCGGTGATTTCGCCGGCATCAAGGTTGGGCGAATCATCGAGCAGCATGGCGCGTGTCGGGCTCTGCGACGCACCGCCGCCCCCATCCGTGCGCAGCTTTTTCAGCCCTTCGCGGATATGGGCATGCAACTGCTCGACCGGCACGTCCTTGGCCCCGGGGCTTGGGAAGACCAGCAGGCCGACTTCATCACGGTCATGGCCGGTAACGACCACGTCCTGCGCATACGGCGCCAGCGCGGTGACCGCCTTGACGCGCAGCGTACCGACCGAGACCCAGGTCCCGGTGGTCAGCTTGAAATCCTCGGCCACCCGGCCATTGAAGGCAATGCCCTTTTCCGGACGATCAGGATCGATCAGGGCACCGGCGTCACCAATCTTGTAGTAGCCGTCCTCGTCGAACACTTCGGCCGTCTTTTCCGGGTTGTTCAGGTAGCCCTGGAAGACCTGCGGCCCCTTGACGCGCATTTCCAGCTTGTCGCCGTTGGGCAGGAACTTGATCGACGTGCCGGCCATCGGCAGACCGATGCAACCCGGACCGTCGAGTCGCCAATGCACGTTGGTCAGCGCCGGCGCCGATTCGGTTGCCCCCCAGGCCGAGGTAAACCAGACATCCTCGCCCATCACCTTCTTGGCCGAGCGTTCGAGGCGATCCCAGGTCGTTTGCGGCAGGGCGGCGGCCGCGTAGAACACGGCGCGCAGACGACCGAAGAAGTCGCGAGCGAAGGATTCATCCTGCTCCAGGAAGGCGATCAGGGCGTCGAAGCCCTTGGGTACGTTGAAGTACAGGTTGGGCTGCACTTCACGCAGATTGCGCACCGACTTCTCCATCAAGCCGGGTACCGGGCGGCCTTCGTCAATGTAGAAACTGCCGCCGTTGGCCAGCACCATGTTGAAGGTGAAATTGGCACCGAAGGTATGGCTCCACGGCAGCCAATCGACGATCACCGGCCGCAGGTTATGCAGGAAGGGCCAGCACTGCTGCACCTGCTTCTGGTTGGCGCACAGCATGCGGTGCGTATTGATGGCGATCTTCGGCCGGCCGGTTGAGCCGGAAGTGAGCAGATACTTGGCATGGGTTTCCGGCGTGATCTTGGCGAAAGCCTCCAGCACGGCCGGTGTTTCCCGGGTACGCAGCAGTTCGGCCAGCGTGATGCTGCCTTCGATCTGATAGGCGTTGTTGCTCAGCAGCACCGGGCATTTGACGGCACTGGCCCGGATCGCCGAGGCATAGACCGCCCCGTCGCCGGCATAGACCGCGCCGGGTGCCAGCTCGCTCAGGATCGTCGACACCTTGGTGAAATCCTTGGCCAGACGGGAATAGGCGCTGGATACCGTGGCAAACGGCCGGCCGATATGCAGCGTGGCCAGCATCAGCAGCGCCTGATCCAGGCTGTTGTCGGACAGGCAGACGACCGGGGCGGTCGGCCCCAGTCCCAGGTTGAGCAGCCCCTGGGCCAGACGACCGACCTTGTCGCGAACTTCGGCATAGGTCAGCTTGACCCATTCGCCATCGGCACCGCGCTCGGCCAGATACAGCTGGTTCGGCGTGCGCTCAGCCCAAAGCTCCAGCCAGTCGCCGATACAGCGCGTGACCTCGCCCAGCGGCTCGGAACAGGCGAGGATGAACCCGCCCTTGGAAAGATCGATGCGGGTCACCCGTGGGGGTGCCAGCATGCCCGGATTGTCAAAAAAGCTCATGCTGGTCTCCGCTTACTTCAACAGCTTCCAGCTGTCTTTCTCGATCGTGATCAATACCCGCGCCCCTTCGCCCAAACCCGAGTGATCCGTCGCCGACATGGTGTCGCTACCGTGCGTCAAGGCCACATTGTTGGTCTTTTCCAGGGCATCGCGCAAGGCGGCGCGGAATTCCGGTGTTCCCGGCACGGCCTTCTTGCCGACGGCGGCCACGGCCTTGTCGAGCAGCAGGTAGGCATCATGGGCATAGGCGCCGAACGGGTTGCGCGAACCGGCACCGTGCTTGCCTTCATAAGCCTTCAGGTAAGTGAGTGCTACCTTCTTGCTCGGATTGCTGTCCGGCAGTTGCTCGGCCACCAGCACCAGGCCGGTCGGCAGGATCACGCCTTCGTCGGAATTGCCGGCAACGCGCAGGAAGTCGTTATTGGCGGCGCCGTGGGTCTGGTAGAACTGCCCCTTGAAGCCACGTTCGCGCAAAGCACGCATTGGCAGCGCGGCCGGGGTTCCGGAGGCTGCGATAAAGATGGCGTCCGGCTTCTGGCCAACCAGCTTCAGGGCCTGGGCCGTGACCGACTGGTCGGTGCGGGCATAGCGCTCGACGGCGACCAGCTTGATGCCGTTGGCTTCGGCGCGCTTTTCGACATCCTTCAGCCAGGCTTCACCGTAGGCGTCGGAAAAGCCGATGAAGGCGATGGTCTTGGTGTCACGCTTCTTCATTTCCTCGAACAGCGCGGCCGACATCACGCCAACCCCGTGCGGCAGCGGGAAGACCCACTGGATCTGCTTGGGCGGGAACGGCGCCAGGGCGATTTGCGGAATCTTCGCTTCGCCGGCCACTTCGGCCACAGCCAGCGAGGTCGGCACGGTGGTCGAGCCGATGATCGCATCGACGTGGTCGGCATCGGCAAATCGGCGGGCGTTCTTGCCGGCCGAGGTCGGGTCGGAGGCGTCGTCGAGTACGACGTAGTTCACCGGCATGCCACCCAGCGTCTTCGGCAACAGTTCGATGGTGTTCTTCTGGGCGATGCCTAGCGAGGCAGCGGGCCCGGTCGAACTGACGCTGACGCCGATGGTGACGGTTTGCGCCTGGGCATGATTGATGCCGCTGAAGGCGACCAGGCAGGCAGCAGACAGAACAGAGAGAAGCTGACGACGTTTCATGTTGGGTTATCTCCGATATTGGTGTTATGGGGTGTAAATCTGGAACGGCAGGTGCTACAAAATCAGGCAGTACGACAATCGACGGTGCCGAGACCGGCAATCGACAGATGCAGATAATCACCGGCAACGAAGGGGAACATCGGCCCCAGCGCACCGGACAGGATCACGTCGCCGGCTTTCAGCGGATCGCCGAGCTGCAACATGTTCCGGGCCAACCAATAGGCGGCGAGCAGCGGGTTGCCGAGGCAGGCGACACCGCTGCCGACCGAGACGGTCTGGCCGTTCTTGCGAAAATCCATGCCGGCCAGCGAGAAATCGACGTTGCCGATGGCTTTCGGCTCCAGACCGAGCACATACAGGCCGCAGGAGGCGTTGTCGGCCACCGTATCGACCAGCGTCAGCTTCCAGTCCTGAATGGCGCTATCGACAATCTCGATCGCCGGCAATGCGTATTCAAGGCCGTGCAGGAAGCGGCCCCAGCTCAGGTTCTCGTCGTTCAGGTCGCGGCCCACAACGAAGGCGATCTCGCCCTCGGCCTTCGGCTGGATCAGGCGGCTGGCCGGTACTTCGCTGCCGGACAGGAATTCCATGTCGGCGAACAGCACGCCGTAATCCGGTTGATCGACGCCCAGTTGCTGCTGCACGGCCTGCGAGGTCAAGCCGATCTTCTTGCCGGCAATCCGGCGGCCGGCGGCCAGATCGAGCTCGGTATTGCAACGCGAAACGGCGTAGGCCGCGGCGGCGCCTGCGATGCCAAAGGTTTCCGAAACGCGGGGAATGGCCACCCGGCTGGCGCGCGCCTGGCGCAGTGCGGCGGCGGCTTGTTTGATGTTGTCGTGGTTCATGTGAATTCTCTGTTGAGGATGGATTCAGCCCACCGAATAGCGCTGGCGAAGGCGTTCGACCTCGGCGACTTCGGCGTTCAGGCAATCGGCGTATTCGCTGACCAACTGCGCGACAACTTCGCCGGTTCCGGCAATCCGTTCGATGCCGCCAACGCCATGACCGGCCGACCACACGGTCTTCCAGGCCTTGGGCGCGGCCACGATATCGCCGGAGAAATCGATCTTCTTTTCCTCGCGCAGCTGATCGGGCGTGATGCCGGCCTTGTCCAGCGTCGGCTTCAGCCAGTTGGCGAGCACGCCGGAAACGGCCTTGGTCGCCACCAGATCTTCGATGCCGCTACTGACCACCAGCTCGCGGTAGTCTGCTTCGGCCAGACTTTCGGTCGTCGCGATGAAGCGGGTACCGGCCAGCACGAAGTCGGCGCCGAGTAGCTGCGCGGCACGGATGTCAGTGCCCGTCGTCATGGCCCCGGCCAGCCCGATCGGGCCGGACCAGAACTTGCGCACTTCGGCAATCAGGGCAAATGGGTGATAACTGCCGGTATGGCCGCCCGCCCCGTTGCTGACCAGCACCAGTACGTCGGCTCCGGCGTCGGCGGCTTTTTTGGCCAGCGTCGGATTGATCACGTCGGCCATCACGATGCCACCGTAAGCATGCACCGTCTCAAGCACGCGCTTCGGGCTGCCCAGCGCGGTCGACACGATTTTTGGCTGGAACTCGGCGACCAGCGCCAGTTCGGCTTCGAAGCGGTCGTAGCTGCTGTGCACGATCATGTTCAGCGACCACGGCGCGCCCGGTTTTTTGGCCTGAATCGCCTCGCGGGTCTGCGCCATCCAGTCGCGCAGGATGTCGACATTGCGGGCATTGGCGGCCGGATACGAGCCGATGATGCCGGCCTCGGCACAGGCAATGACCAGTTCCGGCCCGGAGACCAGGAACATCGGTGCCGCCATCAGCGGTAGCGTGCCGTGGGCGATGATGTCGAGAAAGTCCTGCTGCGGCGCAGTCAGGTGGCGCTTGGCCTTCATGTTTCCTCCGTTGGTTTTTTTGAGGTGTGTTGTTATTTTTTATTGTTGGTTTTTGGTCAGCGCATCGGCCTTATCTCCCACCCGCCATCGCTCTGGATCACCGCCGCTGTCGTTGCCCGGCTGTTTTCCTTCGAGGCCAGCAGCACGTAATGGCCGGCATGGTCTTCAGGCTGGGCGATCATCTTCAGGGGCATGACACTGGCCACGCTTTCCTGGAAATTCGGAATTTCGGACAGTCGGCGCTCGCCCTTGCCCAGGCTTTCCGGCCCGCGCAACGGCGTCACCGTGCCGCCCGGCGCCACGCCATTGACGCGGACATCCGGTGCGAACTCGTAAGCCAGCTGCTTGATCAGGCCCAGGCCGGCGTGCTTGGAAGCGACATAGAGCGGCCCGCCGCCCCCGGCGTAGTAGGCCGAGTTCGACAGCGTAAAGATCATGCTGCCCTGGCTGGCCCGCAAAGCCTCGGCGGCAACGCGGGCGGCCAGCACGTAGCCTTTGACGTTGACGCCGAAAATCTCGTCGAAGCTGCGGTCGATTTCTTCCAGGCTCATCTTTTCGAGCCGGGTAAAAAAGTCCCAGACGCCGGCGTTGCCCACCAGCGTATCGAGCTTGCCGAAACGCCCGATGGTGGCATCGACGGCCGCCTGGTTATCCGCCCCGGAACGTACATCGCCCTGGCTGACGACAACCCGGTCGCCGAACTCGGCAACCAGGCTGTCGGCCTGCTCCTGGCTACGCACCATGACACCGACCCCGGTGCAGCCTTCAGCAAGGAAGCGTTTGACCACGGCGCGTCCGATTCCGGAACCGCCGCCTGTCACCAGCGCCACGTAGCCATTGAGCCAGCCCATTTGCGCCTCGCCTTACAGGAAGGTGTTGAGGTTCTTGGCCATCAGCACCGACTGGGTGATGATGATCTTGCGCCGGGCCAGCTTGAAGCTGTCGCCATCGGCCCGCAGCACATCCTCACGACGCCCGACCAGCAGGTCGTTGTCTTTCTCGACCCGGCTGCGGTAGTTGACGAAGCTGCTATGGA
>JAGTRV010000078.1:0-3910 GCA_018262245.1 Pseudomonadota bacterium
CGTCGCACCGACCGCCATCGAGCCTTCGCGGATCATCGCCGGAATGGCGCGGATGGCTTCGCGGGTGGAGACGATGACGATAGGCAGGATGAGCAGGGCCAGCGTCAGGCCGGCCGACAGGATGCTCTGCCCGAACCCGAACTGATAGACGAAGATGCCGAGCGCCAGCAGGCCGTAGACGATCGACGGGACAGCAGCCAGGTTGGTGATGTTGATCTCGATGATCTCGGTGATCCAGTTGCGCTTGGCGTATTCCTCAAGATAGACGCCGGCCGCGACCCCGATGGGCACAGCGGCCAGCGCGGTGACCAGCATGACCAGCAGCGAGCCGACCCAGGCCGACAGGATGCCGGCCTGACCGGCATGCCGCGAGGCAAAGTTGGTGAAGAAATCAAGCGTCAGCCGTTCCGAGCCCTTGGCGATCATGTCGGAGACCAGCATCACGATGACGAGCAGGGCCAGAGCCAGGCAGGCGATGCCCATGGCCTTGAAGATGCTGTCCTTGAGCTTGCCCTTGGCGATCAGGGCACGGATTTGTTCGGTGGTCAGGGAATTGGCTTGCATTAGTAGTTCTCCCGGAATTTGCGGCGCAGCCACTGGCCGAGAATGTTGAAGCAGAGGGTGATCAGGATCAGCGTCAGGCCGGCCGCGAAGATGGTCTGGTAACCAATCGAGCCGTGCGGCAGGTCGCCGAGCGCGACCTGAACGATGTAGGAAGTGATCGTGGCAGCCGGCTCGGCCGGATTCCAGGTCAGGTTCGGCTGCATGCCGGCCGCGACGGCGAGAATCATCGTTTCGCCAACAGCGCGCGAAATGGCCAGGATGTAGGAGGCGGCAAGGCCGGAGAAGGCGGCCGGCACGACGACATGGAGCGCCGTGTAGAGACGGGTGCCGCCCATGGCGTAGGAGCCTTCACGCAGGCTCATCGGCACGGCGCGCATGGCATCTTCGGACAGCGAGGCGATGTAGGGCACGATCATGATGCCCATGACCAGGCCGGCGGAAAGCAGCGAGAAGCCCGGCAGTTCCGGGAAAAACTTTTGCAGCAGTGGGGTGACCATCAGCAGCGCAAAGTAGCCGAAAACGATGGTCGGGATGCCGCCGAGCAGTTCGAGAATTGGCTTGGCCACTTCACGCACCTTGCCGTTGGCGAATTCGGACAGGTAGATGGCAATGATCGTCCCCATCGGAATGGCCACAGCCAGTGCGACAAGAGAGGAAACGACGGTGCCGGACACCAGCACCATGATGCCGAAGTGGGCATCATCGAACAGCGGCGTCCATTGGGTGTCGGTCAGAAAGTCGACGATGCTGACATTCTGGAAAAAATGGATGGACTCGGAAACGAGTACATAGACGATGCCGATGGTGGTCAGCACTGAAACAGCAGCAGCCGCGAAGAGCAGCGACTCGATCAGCCGTTCGCTGACGTGGCGCATGGCGTTCTTCGAGAGGCGATCGCTGACCACGGGCAGGTCGGAAGCGTTATTTGCAGTCATGGTTTGCGAATTCACTTTTGGAATTCCCTATGATAAAAGCCCGACCCGCGAGGGATCGGGCTTTTTTTACGACAGGTGTGAAAATCAGTTCTTGGCTTCGCGCTTCATCAGATCTTCGATGGTGATACCGATTTCGTTGTGGCCACCGAACACCGTGCCCAGCTTCTTCTTGTTCATGTGCTCGATGTTGCCGGTGTAGGCCGAGGCTGGCAGCGGCACGTATTTGACTTCCTTGGTCAGCTTGGCGCCGTTCTTCATGTAGAACTCGACAAATTCCTTGATTTCCGGCTTCTCGAGCGATTTGGCCTTGACGTAGATGAAGATCGGGCGCGACAGCGGCTGGTAGGTTGCCTTGATCACGGACTCTTCAGACGGCTCGACGGCGACGTTGGTCTTCGGATTGACGATCGGCAGCGCCTTCAGGCGGGCCTTGTTCTCGGCGTAGTAAGCGTAGCCGAAGTAGCCGATGGCATTGACATCACGCGACACGCCCTGGACCAGCACATTGTCGTCTTCGGAGGCGGTGTAGTCGCCGCGCGAGGACTTGGCCTTGCCGACAGTCGCTTCAGTGAAGTATTCGAAGGTGCCGGAGTCGGCGCCAGCGCCGAACAGCTTGATCGGGGCATCAGGCCAGGCCGGGTTGATCTGGTTCCACTTGGTGATCTTGCCCTGGGCAGACGGTTCCCACATGGTCTTCAATTCGGCCACGGTGGCCTGCTTGAGGAAGGTGTTCTTCGGGTTGACGACGACGGTCAGCGCGTCGAAGGCGACCGGCATTTCGATGTATTCGACGCCGGCGGCCTTGCACAGGTCCATTTCGCTCTTGGTGATCGGGCGGGAAGCGTCGGAAATGTCGGTCTCATCGCGGCAGAACTTCTTGAAGCCGCCGCCCGTTCCGGAGATGCCGACCGTGACCTTGACGACATTCTTCTTGGCTTTCTGGAATTCTTCGGCCACGGCTTCGGTGATCGGGTAAACGGTGGAAGAACCGTCGATCTTGATGACCTGGGCCTGGGCGGCCTGGGCGCCAAACAGGGCGACACCGGCGACCGCCAGAGCGGAAACGAGCTTGGAATGCTTCAACATTAGGTAACTCCTGCACAGGGTTGGGGATTAACGCTGTGCAGGTTACTGGTCGTTTGTTACAGCCAGATGACAGGCTGTAACAAACGGAGGGAACACTTACTTTTGGCCTACTTGGCAGGTCGTCCGGTCTTGATGCGTTCGATGCGAGTCATCACGGCTTTTAGCTCGGCATCGTTCAGTGCGGCCAGTACGGCGATGCCGCCGCGCAGCAATTCGCTTTTCTTGGCTTCGCTGCCAAGGGCGCTCATTCGCTTCTTCAGTTCAGCGATTTTTGCGTATTCCGCTTCCGGCATCGCGTAGCTGTCACGGACCAGCTTGATCTTCTTCGGCTTGGCTGGCTTGTCTGATTTTTTGGCCGGCGCTGCATCCTGCTTCATCACCTTTGGCTGGTCATACTTGATGGCCTGCGCCTTGACCAGCGCATCGGCCAAAACCTTCTGGTGTTTGGCAACGGTGACCTCGACCTGGGTCGGTTTGCGCGCCGGCTTAGCCTTGACGGGGGCTGGCGTTGGCACCGCTGCCGCTGCGCCAGGTGTGGCAGCAGGTGAGTCAGTGCTTGCTGCGATCGCCTCAGGCTTGATCTCGAGCTTCGGCGCGGTGCGCGGCACCAGTTTTTTCGGCGGCTTCGGTGCGGCAGCCGGCTTGGCTGCAAGGTCTTTCTTGTTTTGTACGCTCAACTTGTTCTCCCTGAAAAAACAGCATGATGAGTTTAGCGAGTTATGCACCGTGCAAAGTTAAACTTTTATGAACATTTGGGCAAAGGCGCCACGGGTTTAAAATGCGCAGCAAACCATTCAGGAGCATCACCATGACCCAGGACGAACTCAAGCAGGCCGTTGCCCAGGCCGCTGCCGACTACGTGGCGCAGACCGCCCCGGCCGGCAGCATCATCGGCGTTGGCACCGGCTCGACGGCCAATTTCTTCATCGATGCGCTGGCGCCGCTCAAGGACAAGTACAAGGGCGCCGTCGCCAGTTCGGAAGCGACCCGCAAGCGCCTCGAAGGCCATGGCATCGCAGTCTTCGACCTCAATGATGTTGAAGATATTCCCGTCTATGTTGATGGCGCCGACGAAATCGACGCCGGCCTGAACATGATCAAGGGTGGTGGCGGTGCGCTGACTCGCGAAAAGATCGTCGCGGCCGTGGCTCGTGAGTTCGTCTGCATCTGTGACGGCTCCAAGCTGGTCGACACGATGGGCAAGTTTCCACTGCCGGTTGAGGTCATCCCGATGGCCCGCGCCCATGTTGCCCGCGAACTGGCCAAGCTGGGTGGTACGCCGGTGCTGCGCGAGGGTTTTGTCACCGATAACGGCAATATCATTC
>JAGTRV010000078.1:3928-17410 GCA_018262245.1 Pseudomonadota bacterium
TATCATTCTTGACGTCAAAGGCCTGTCGATTACCGACCCGAAGGGGTTGGAAGCGCAAATCAACCAGATCACCGGCGTCGTCACCAATGGGCTGTTTGCCGTTCGCCCGGCCAACCTGCTGCTGCTCGGCACGGCTGACGGCGTCAGGACCATTCGCTGATTCATCTTTCTGTCATCCTGGGGCGCTAAGCTGCCTCTGAAAAATTTGCCCGGAGACCCTCATGTTTCTCTCTGCCCACGAAATCGCCCGGAGTCGCGAGCATGCCCTGAGCAACTTCATCGGCTTGTCGGCGGCCTGTATCGAAGCGACTCGGCGCTTCTCCGAGTTGTTTTCGTCTTCCAGTCGCGAAGCGATTCAGCATGGCAGCAAGCATTTCGCCCTGTTCGGCCACGGCCAGCTTGAATCGATCACCCAGTTTCCGGCGTCGGCCTGGCTGGAGCACAGCGCCCGAGCCAGTCGTTTGCTCGACAGTTCGCTGGAAATTCTCGGCGAAACGCAAAAGGCAATGATCCGTAGCGCCGAAGCGCAGGTCCAGGTATTTGACGAAATGGTTTTCGCGGTGATCAACCGTACTTCGAGAACCAGCCCATGGGAGGCAGCAATCGCCCTGAGCGCAATGAAAACCACGCTCCAGGGGGCCGAACAGACATTGCACAGCATGAGCGAGGCCGCCATCGAAACCGTCGAACTGGCCGAGCACGAAGCGCATCAGGTGGTCGAAACCCTGGCGGAAAGCAAGCCGGCCCCCCGCAAGCGCGCTGTCGTTCGCAGCGCCAGCAAATGATCCTTGCAGACGAATAAGTAGAAACTCCGCACTCCATTGAAGCCCGGCTCTGTGCCGGGCTTTTTTTCGCCTGTCGGGAATGCTTGAGTGCTTGATTTCAGATTTGGAGCTGACACTCGATAATGCCATCCCGTCGTAGGGGGCGAGTTTGGTCTCCTGTCTTCGCCGAGCGGCAGGCTGAATCTTTACGACATTTTTACGTGTCGCCAGCCAGAATGGTCAGCGTTTTTACACGGGCCAGCCTAATCTGTAGCTATCCCGTCATCGGTAGAGCGACATGGAAAACAATGCCTCATTGCTGGACGAAAGTCCGGAAAGAATCACCCCGAAACAGGGCTGGGTTCTCACCATTCTGGCCTGTGTCGGCACGACGATCATCGCCACGCCGCTGCTGGGTTATCTCGACCTGGCCAATATCGTCATGCTCTTCCTGCTGACCGTTCTGCTGGTCGCGGTGAAGCTGGGCCGCAATGCGGCCATCCTGGCCTCCATTCTGAGCGTTCTTCTGTTCGATATTTTCTTCGTGCCACCGCGCTTTTCACTGGCGGTCAGCAATATCCAGTATCTGGTCACCTTCGCCGTGATGCTGGTGACGGCGCTGATTACGGCCCACCTTGCGGCGGGATTGAGGCAGCGGGCGCGGGAATCTCAGTCGCGCGAAAAACGAACCCAGGCCCTGTACCAATTTGCGCGTGAACTGGCCGGTACCCTGACGACCGAGCAAGTCGTGGAAATTTCCCGGTCGTTCATCAAGATGCAACTGAATGCCCAATCCGCCATCCTGATGCCGCATCCGGAAAATGAAAGTCTGATGGTTGTTTCATCATCGGAATCCCCGCTTCTTGAGATGCATCTTGCCCAGGTCGCCTTGAAAAGCGGCCAACTGGTGCGTAGCGATGAAGTGGGCGGCATGGGGTATGCGCCACTGTATCTGCCGCTGCGCGCCTCGATGCGGATTCGCGGCGTTCTCGCCATCCGGTTCGCCGACGATGTGGCCGAGCCTTCAGCCGAAACCACCTCGCTACTGGAAACCCTGGCCTCCCTGGTCGCGGTGGCCGTGGAGCGACTCCACTACGTTGATGTGGCGCAGGCCTCTGAAGTCAAAATGCTGACCGAGCGCTTGCGTAGCTCCATCCTGTCGGCGCTTTCACACGACCTGCGCACACCACTGACTGCCATGGTCGGCTTGGCTGACTCCCTGTTCCTGATCAAGCCGGCATTACCAGCCACGGCACTTGAAACGGCACAGGCATTGCATGAGCAGGCCGACCGGCTGGCCGGTCTGGTGGGTAATCTTCTCGACATGGCCCGCCTGAATGCCGGCGAGGTGACATTGCGCCGTGAGTGGCAACCGCTCGAAGAAGTTGTCGGGGCCGGCATCAAGTTATTGGGCAGTGCCTTGGCCGCTCACCCGGTCAAAGTCGAACTCCCCAGGGATTTGCCTCTCCTCGAGTTTGACGCCGTCCTGATCGAACGTGTGTTGTGCAATCTTCTTGAGAATGCCGCCAAATATTCCCCCGATGGCACCCCCATCCTCCTGGCAGCCGAACAGGAGACGGATGTGGTTCGGGTAAGCATCAGCGATCACGGCCCTGGATTTCCGGCGAAACGGCGTGACGATCTGTTCAAGATGTTTGTCCGGGGCGAAAGTGAGTCCGGCAAGCCGGGAACCGGGCTCGGTCTCGCCATCTGCAAAGCCATCGTCGAAGCGCATGGCGGAACAATCACTGCCGATAACCGGCCCGACGGTGGTGCCTGTGTCAGCTTTACGTTGCCGAAGGGTGTGCCGCCGGTAGTCGAGGAGGAGTTGGCATGAATACGACACCCGCCAAAGTTCTGATCATCGAGGACGAGAAGCAGATTCGCCGGTTCGTGCGGGTCGCGGTCGAAGAAGAGGGCTGCCTGGTTAGCGAGGCCGAAACGATGAGCCAGGGTCTGATTGAAGCCGGGTCCCGGAAGCCAGACCTGTTGATTCTCGACCTCGGTCTGCCTGACGGGAATGGCATCGACCTGATCCGCGATTTACGCAGCTGGTCGGATGTGCCGGTGCTTATTCTTTCCGCCCGTTCGCAAGAGAACGACAAGATCGATGCACTGGATGCCGGGGCTGACGATTACCTGACCAAGCCCTTCAGTGTCGGCGAACTGCGTGCAAGGGTTCGGGCCTTGCTGCGTCGACGCAGTCGGAGTGGCGAGGCGGCATCCCCCGTCATTGAGTTCGGGAATGTCCTGGTGGATATGTCGCGTCGCCTGGTGACACGTGACGGCGAGCCAGTGCATCTGACGCCCATTGAATACCGCTTGCTCTCAGCCCTGTTGGCTCACCCCGGCAAGGTGCTGACCCAGCGCAATCTGCTGCGGGAAATCTGGGGGCCGTCCTTCATCGAGAGCAGCCACTACCTGCGTGTCTATGTCGGGCACTTGCGGCAAAAACTCGAAGACGACCCGACCCAGCCGACACACCTTTTGACCGAAACCGGCGTCGGTTACCGCTTCCAGCCTTAACGGGGATTTCATGCACAAAGAACAAGACAAGAAGCGTCTGGCGACGCTCACACTGGCCGCCTTGGGGGTCGTTTATGGCGACATTGGCACCAGCCCCCTGTACTCCATCAAGGAGGTGTTCGGCGGCGCCCACCATCCGGTACCCATTACCCCGGATAACGTCCTCGGCATTCTGTCGCTTTTCTTCTGGTCGCTCATCATCGTGGTGACGCTGAAGTACGTCTCCTTCATCATGCGGGCCAATAACCGCGGAGAGGGCGGCATCATCGCGCTGATGACGCTGGCGATGCACAAGGGGGTTGCCGGTTCCTGGCAGCAAAAGATGCTGGTGTTGCTTGGCCTGTTTGGCGCCGCCCTGTTCTATGGAGACGGCATCATCACGCCCGCCATTTCCGTTCTTTCAGCCGTCGAGGGCCTGGAAATCCTGACTCCGGCCTTCAAACCGTACATTCTGCCCATCACACTGATCACGCTGGTCGGGTTGTTTATCTTCCAGCGTCGCGGGACAGCCAGCGTTGGCGCCCTGTTCGGGCCAGTCATGGTCATCTGGTTTGCCGTGATTGCGGCACTCGGGGCGGCTGCCATTTTCGAGAACCCGGCGGTGCTTGCCGCAGTCAATCCTGTCCATGCTTTCCATTTTCTGACTGGCAATTCGCTGCTCGGCTTCTTTGCGCTGGGGGCGGTTGTGCTGTGCATCACCGGTGGCGAAGCCCTGTATGCCGACATGGGCCACTTCGGCGCCAAACCGATTCAGTACGCCTGGCTGGGTTATGTCCTGCCGGCCCTGCTCCTCAATTATTTCGGTCAGGGGGCACTGCTGCTGGCCGACCCGAGCAGCGTCGAGAATCCCTTTTACCTGCTTGCCCCGGAGTGGGGGCGCTATCCCCTAGTGGCATTGGCGACCGTGGCGACCGTGATTGCATCGCAAGCAGTTATCTCCGGTGCGTTCTCGATCACGCAGCAGGCTATTCAACTCGGCTACACGCCGCGGCTTGAAATCCAGCACACCTCCGACGAGGAAATCGGTCAGATTTATCTGCCGGCGATCAACTGGATGATGCTCATTGCGATCATTGCGCTGGTCATCGAATTTGGTTCATCTTCCAATCTGGCGGCTGCCTACGGGATTGCGGTCACCGGCACGATGCTGATCACCAATATCCTGGCCATTGCCGTTGCTGTTCGCCTCTGGAACTGGAGTCCGGCCCGGGCGATGTTGGGGGCCTTGCCTTTCATCTGCATTGACCTGGGCTTCTTTCTGGCCAATTCAGTCAAGATCGCCGACGGTGGATGGTTTCCGCTCGCCTTTGGTCTGGCCGTCTTTATTTTGCTGACCACCTGGAAACGGGGGCGTGAGTTGCTTGGGCTGCGCTTGTCGGCCGACGCCATGCAACTGAAAGCGTTTGTGGTCGATATCGCGGGCAGCGGGATTGGGCGAGTTCCCGGTACGGCCATCTTCATGACCCCCGACCCGGAACTGGTTCCTCATGCCATGCTGCACAGCCTGAAGCATTACAAGGCCTTGCACGAGCAGGTTGTCGTGATGAGCGTGAAGGTCTTCGATGTGCCCTATGTGCCGGATGTCGACCGCGTCGAGGTGCATCGCCTGAGCAACAATTTCAGCCAGGTTGTCGTGCAGTATGGTTTCAAGGACGATCCGGATATTCCTGCTGCGCTGGCGCTGTGCGGGGAGGCCGGGCTGGCAATCGAACCAATGGATACCTCCTTCTTCCTTGGTCGAGAAACCTTGATTCCGAAACTGGGTTCCGAGATGGCGTACTGGCGGGAGCTGTTATTCGTGGCGATGTTCCGTAACGCCGGTAGCGCGACGGCTTTCTTCAAGATTCCATCGAATCGTGTGGTCGAGCTTGGCTCCCAAGTGGTGCTTTAACGGTAGAAAATCTCGGTTGAGAAAGTGCGAGGTTTCAAAGCAGCATCTTGATCAGAAGACCGGCTATGGCGCAGGCAGCAATGACATGGATGACGTTCTGTTTGAAGCGGAAAAGTGCGATGGCAGCCGCCAGGGCAATCAACGCTGAAATCCAGTCGAAGCTGCCGGCGAATCCCTTCGGCCACAGGACGTGGTAGCCGAAGAACATCGCCAGGTTCAGGATGACGCCGACCACGGCCGCGGTAATCGCCGTCAGGGGCGCGGTGAATTTCAGGTCGTTGTGCGTGGTTTCAATCAGCGGGCCGCCGGTCAGGATGAAGATGAATGACGGCAGGAAGGTGAACCAGGTGACCAGGCTGGCCGCCACGGCGCCGGCCAGGAACAGGCTTTCCGGGCCGAACACGGCTTTGGCGTAGGCGCCGACAAAACCGACAAAGGCGACGACCATGATCAGCGGCCCCGGCGTGGTTTCGCCCAGGGCCAAGCCATCAATCATCTGCAGCGGGGTCAGCCAGTGGTAGTTGTCGACGGCGCCCTGATAGACATAGGGCAGCACGGCATAGGCGCCACCAAAGGTCAGCAATGCCGCCTTGGTGAAGAACCAGCCCATCTGTGTCAGCGTGTAATCCCATCCGTGGCTCGCGGTGAGCAGTCCCATCGGGATGAGCCAGAGCAGGCTGCCAATGACGGCTATCTTCAGCAGGTGACGCCACTTGAAGAGGGCGTGTTCCGGTGTCGGCGTGTCGTCGTCAATCAAGGCCGGGCCAAATGACTTGTCGGCCTTGCCGTGGCCGCCGCCGGCCTTGAAATATTCCGGCGCAAGGCGGCCGCCGAGATAACCGATCAGCGCGGCGACCGCGACGATGGCCGGGAAGGGGGCGTTCAGCGCGAAGATGGCGACGAAGGATGCGGCGGCAATCGCCCACAGCACGTTGTTCTTCAGGGCACGGGAACCGATGCGGTGGGCTGCCTGAACCACGATGGCCGTCACGGCTGGCTTGATGCCGTAGAACAAGCCGGCGACCAGCGGTATTTCGCCAAACGCGATATAGATCCAGGACAGGCAAATCAGGATCGCCAGCGAAGGTAGAACGAACAAGGCGCCGGCAACGATGCCGCCCCAGCTGCGGTGCATCAGCCAGCCGATGTAGGTGGCCAGTTGCTGCGCTTCCGGCCCGGGCAAGACCATGCAGTAGTTCAGCGCATGCAGGAAACGCCGCTCCGAAATCCAGCGCCGGTTTTCGACCAGTTCCTGGTGCATGATGGAAATCTGCCCGGCCGGTCCGCCAAAGCTGATGAAGCCCAGTTTGAGCCAAAAGACGAAGGCTTCCCAGAAGCTCACCTGAGTCGGCGGAGTATCGGGGTTTTCTGCGCTGGCAGATGCGGGCTTTTTGGTCATTTCCGGACTCTACATAGGCCCGGAATAAATCACAAACAAGGCTTCGGGCCAGGCAACAGGCCTTTGCGGGCGAGGAGGTTTCGGCTGCAGCCTCCGGAGCCATTCTGGCCGGGCTTCTGCATAAGGATTGACGCCGTGCCGCACCATCGCCCAGACTCATCAAGTTGAATCAATCTGCGGACTTTCGAACATGCCCACCAGCAACTGGCATATCTACGATCACTACGGCTACGCCTTCCTTGCCGTGGCCGGTACTTTTGCCGCCGTCGCTGCGGTTCAGTGGGCGCTGCGCCGCCCACGCTGGGCGGGATGGATCGCTTCGCTGCAAGGCGTGGCACCGCCTTTCATCAATATTATCGGGGTGCTGTTCGGTCTGACCCTGGCCTTCCTGGCCAATGACACCTGGAGTGCCCATGACCGGGCGATGAATGCCGTGTTCAAGGAGGCCGATTCGCTGCGCAGCATTCGTGTGCTGTCGGAACAGCTGGCCGAGCCGCTGCGGGGTGAAGTGCGCCTGGCGCTTTCCCGCTACGGTCAGGCCAGCGCCGGTGAATGGCCGATGCTGGCGGCCCGTCAGTCGAGTGCCGAAGTGACTTCGCTGGCCGATGCCTTGCTGACCCTGCTTGCCAGCCAGAAGGTTGCTGCCGGTGCCGGCGAGAACGTGCAGGCGCTGATGCTGCGCAAGGCGGTCGAAATTCGTGACGAGCGTGACTTGCGCATCGGCCTCAGCCAGACCCACGTCAATCCGCTCAAATGGCTCGGCATGGCTTTCCTTGGCTTCCTGACCCTGCTGTCGGTCTCGGTCGTTCATGTCGACAAGCCGCGGGCAGCGATGGTTGCGGTGATCCTGTTCGCCTTGGCGGCGGCGCCGACGGCTGCGATTGTGCTGATCCAGGGCAATCCCTTCCAGCAGCCTACTTCGGTCAATCCGGCGCCGATTATCGAGGCAGTTAGCGGTCAGCATTAAAGCGTAAATTACCCCCACACTTTCGGTGTCGGAGAGCGTGGCAAAATCAATATCCGAAGGCAGGGCCGTGGGTTTCAACGATTGACAAAAATATAGTATTTGCTATATTTGGCGGCCTTGGGCGGATAATATTTGGCAGGGATTCGCAATGCAGAACCTGATCAATCAGCAGCATGAAATGACCATTCTGGTCGTTGATGACACGCCGTTCAATTTGACGCTGATGTCAGCCGTTCTCAAGAAGCATTACAACGTCAAGGAGGCGTCTTCTGGGATTGATGCGCTGACGATGATTCGCTCGGGGCCGCTACCTGATCTCATCCTGCTCGACATCATGATGCCCAAAATGGATGGCTACGAGGTCTGTCGCCAGCTCAAGGCCGATCCGGCCACGGCCAATGTGCCGGTGATTTTCCTGACCGCGAACGTGTCCAGCGACGATGAAGAAAAGGGCTTTGCACTGGGGGCGGTTGACTACATCACCAAGCCGATCAGGCAGCGCGTGGTGCTTGCCCGGATCAAGACCCATCTTCAACTCAAGGCTTCGGCCGATTTCCTCGAGGACAAGGCGGCTTTCCTCGAAAACGAGGTGGCCCGGCGTTCCCGGGAGATCGAGGCGATCCAGGATGTGACCATCCTCGCCATGGCTTCGATGGCTGAAACGCGGGATAACGAAACCGGCAATCACATTCGACGTACCCAGTTCTACGTACGCGCCCTGGCCGACAAGTTGAAAAAGCATCCGCGGTTTTCGTACTTCCTGACTGAACGGTGCATCAACATGCTGTTCAAGTCGGCTCCCTTGCACGATATCGGCAAGGTGGGCATTCCCGATCACATCCTGCTCAAGCCCGGTCGCTTCACGCCGGAAGAGTTCGAGCTCATGAAGGCGCATACCACCCTGGGACGCGATGCGATCATCAACGCCGAGCGGCGACTCGGAATCAGCGTCGATTTCCTGAACCACGCCAAGGAGATCGCCTACAGTCACCAGGAAAAATGGGACGGCAGCGGCTATCCGGAGGGCTTGGCCGGTGATGCAATCCCGATATCGGCGCGCATCATGGCCGTGGCCGATGTCTATGACGCACTGATCAGCCGTCGCCCGTACAAGAATCCTTTCCCGCACGACAAGGCGGTACAGATGATCATCGACGGACGAGGCAGCCACTTCGACCCCGATATGGTTGATGCCTTTGTCGAATTGCAGGATGAATTCCTCGCCATCAGCCAGCGTTATGCCGACAGCGAGGAAGAAATTGAGGAAAAAACTCGCCAGATCGAGCGGATGCGCGGCGCCTGAAAAGGGAACGAGGAAGCGTAGTCAGCGGCGCTGTCCAGCCGCCGGCAGCATGTTCCGAATTTCAGGTTCTGGTCGGACGAACCTTGCTCGCCGCCAGCTTGGCCCGTTCGCGGGCCTGGTCGGTGCTCTCGCCATTGGCGACGGCCACGCCCATGCGGCGTTTCTTGAAGGACTCCGGCTTGCCGAACAGGCGCAGGTCGCTGCGCGGTACGGCCAGGGCCTCTTCCAGCCCCGCGAAGGCAATGCCTTTTTCTTCCATGCCGCCGTAAATGACGGCCGAAGCACCCGCTTCGCGCAGCGCGGTATCGACCGGCAAACCGAGGATGGCGCGGGCGTGCAGCTCGAATTCCGAGAAGCGCTGCGAGCATAGCGTGACCAGCCCGGTGTCGTGCGGCCGGGGGCTGACTTCGGAGAACCAGACCATGTTGCCCTTGACGAACAGTTCGACGCCGAACAGGCCACGACCACCGAGGTTGCCGGTCACGGCGGCGGCAATTTCCTGCGCCCGTTGCAGCGCAGCCGGGCTCATCGCCTGCGGCTGCCAAGATTCGACATAGTCACCGCCGACCTGCACGTGGCCGATCGGCTCGCAGAAGTGAGTCTCCACTTCGCCGGCTGCATTGCGGGCGCGGACGGTGAGCAGGGTGATTTCATAATCGAAGTCGATGAAGCCTTCGACGATGACCCGGCCCTGATTGACGCGGCCACCGCTGGCCGCGTAATCCCAGGCTTTCTGGAGATCGTCCGGGCCGCGCAGCAGCGACTGGCCCTTGCCTGAAGAAGACATGGTTGGTTTGACGATGCAGGGGTAGCCAATGCCGGCATCGATGGCCGCCTGCAGTTCCTCAAGTGAGTCGGCGAACTGATACGGCGAGGTCGGCAGGCCAAGCTCTTCGGCGGCCAGCCGGCGGATGCCTTCGCGGTTCATGGTCAGCTTGGCGGCGCGGGCGGTCGGGATTACTTCGGCCAAGCCGGCCGCTTCGATCTCGACCAGCATGTCGGTGGCGATGGCTTCGATTTCCGGCACGATCAGGTGCGGCTTTTCCTGTTCGACCAACTGGCGCAGTGCTGCACCATCGGTCATCGAGATGACGTGGGCGCGGTGAGCCACCTGATGGCCCGGGGCGTTCTCGTAGCGGTCGACAGCGATCACTTCGACGCCCAGGCGCTGAAGGGCAATGATCACCTCCTTGCCGAGTTCGCCGGCACCGAGCAGCATGACGCGCAGGGCGGAGGGGGAAAGCGGGGTGCCGATTTTCATGGTTTGCCTCGAAGGTCGATGGAGAAAGTCGGGCGAATTTAGGCGTCGACCGCAGCAACGTCAAGTCGCCGTCATGCCGGTGGTCGGGGAAGCTGGCTACCCTGCCTTATAATGCCGCGATGCAAGCCAGACCACTTCTTCATTCCATTGAGCGCTTCCTGCTGTCGCCGGTCAGCCTGGTGCTGGCGATCGTGATTGCCTTCGTGCTCAATGCCTACAGCCTGCCGCTGACCGATGTCGACGAAGGGGCGTTTTCCGAAGCGACGCGCGAGATGATGGCGCGCGGCAACCTGATCTCGCCGACCCTGAACGATGCGCCGCGCCACGACAAACCGATCCTGATCTACTGGGCGCAAGCCGTGTCGGTCAGTGTGCTCGGCGTCAGCGAAATCGGTTTCCGGCTGCCGTCGATCATCGCCAGCATTCTCTGGCTGCTCTGCCTCTACCGCTTCTGCCTGCGCCATGCCGACCGGCGAACCGCGCAGGTCGCCGCGCTGGTCATGGCCTTGTCGCTGGCCGTTGGCTTCATCGCCAAGGCCGCGATTTCGGATGCGCTGCTCAACCTGTTCATCGCCCTGTCGATGTTCGGCATCTACGACTTCTTTTGCGCCAGCCGGGACGGCAAGCGTTCGCAACAAACCCGCCGGATCCTGTTCGGCGTCTATGCCATGCTCGGCCTCGGCTTCCTGACCAAGGGGCCGGTCGCAGTGATGTTCCCGCTGTTGATCAGCGGCCTCTTCTTCGTTTCGGCCGGCGCCTGGCGTGACTGGCTGAAAGCGGCCTTTTTCTGGCCGGGCTGGCTACTCTTCCTGGCCATCGTCGTGCCCTGGCATGTGCTGGTCTATCTCGATCAGGGCGATGCCTTCTTCCGCGGTTTCTACCTGAAGCACAACCTGAATCGCTACTCCAATACCTTCGAGGGGCATGGCGGCAAGTGGTACTACTACCTCGTCGTCCTGCCCTTCGTGCTGATGCCGTTCACCGGCTGGCTGCTCGCCATCATCGGCAAGCTGCTCAGGAAGCTGCGCTCGGTGCCGCTCGGCCTGGCTTACGGCGAGGGACTGTTCGAACGCTACCTGATCCTGTGGTTCGTCGTCGTCTTCGGCTTCTTCTCCTTCTCCGGGACGCAGCTGCCGCACTACCTGCTCTACGGCTGCACGCCGCTCTTCATCCTGCTCGCCCGCTATCGTCCGGAGTTCGAGCGGCGCTGGCTGGCCTATCTGCCGCTGATCGCCTTTACCCTGTTGCTGGCCGCCTTGCCGGAAATTCTGGTCTTTGCTGCCGCCAAGGCGGGCAAGCCTTTTGAGAAGACGCTGCTCGACGGCCTGGTTGCGGCCTTCTCCGACGAAGCGCGCTGGTTGCTCCCCTTGCTCGCCGTTGCCGTCATTGCATTGACCTTGTGGCGCACCTTGCCGGTCTGGCAAGGCCTGATCATTGCCGGGCTACTGCAGGCACTGGTCGTTGGCGCGGTCATCGCGCCGCGAGTGATCGGTGTCACCCAGGGGCCGATCCGCGAGGCGGCCATGGTCGCCAAACAAAGTGGCGGCACGGTGGTGGCCTGGCGCATCATCATGCCCAGCTTCAGCGTCTATCGGCAGTCGGCGACGCCAACCCGGGTGCCCGTTGAGGGAGAGCTGGTGATCACCCGTACCGACCGCCGGCATGAGGTGCAGGCGCTGCTGGCTTCCGGTCTGACGATGCGCGATATCTACGTGAAGAGTTTCGTGACCCTGGCTCGCGTCGAACGCGAGGCGACGCGGTGATGGATTGCGGGCTGTACGCCCGGCATCGCTGGTTCGACAGGGGGGTATGGGTGTCCTGCCTGTTGCTGGCAATGGCGCTGTTCGGCATTTGGTTCACCGGCAAGTGGCAGGCTGGTTTCATCCCGGCGCAGGCGGCCAGCGCCGTGCTTCCCCCTGTGCTCTGGGAGTCACTGACGACTTTGGGCGACGCCCGCGTGCAGTTGGCGCTGATGTTGCCTTTCTGTCTGCGTTATCCCCGGGTGTTCTGGGCGCTCTTTCTCGGTGCCCTGCTTGCCGGGGCAATCAGCCGTGGCTTCAAGACGGCCGTGCCTTTGCCTCGCCCCGCAGCGGTGCTCGATGCTGCGCAGATCACCGTCATCGGTGCCAAGCTGACGGCGCACAGCTTTCCGTCCGGACATACCGTCTCCGCCTTCTCCTTTGTCGTCCCCTGGCTGGCCTTGCTCGGCTGGCGGGCGGCCCCGATTGTGCTGATCGCTGCCTTGGCCGGTTTCTCGCGGATTGCCGTTGGCGCCCACTGGCCGGTCGATGTGCTGGCCGGTGCCATGATCGGCCTCGCCGGCAGTTGGCTAGGCTTGCGTTTGAGCCGCCGCTTCCGCTGGGGACTGGGGGTGCGCGCTCACTGGTTCCTGGTGGCGATTTCGCTGGTGGCCATCGCCACCTTGCCTTTCGATGGTCAGGGCTATCCCGGTTCTTTGCCTTGGCGCGTCGCCGCTTGCCTGTGGGGGCTTGGCGGTTTCGTGCTGGTCTATCTGCTGCCCTTGTTCCGCCTGGGGTGGCAGGGGGTGAATCGTGAACTGGCCAGTGTCGCCGTGCCGGGCGGCGAAATCTCCCGCTGACTTGGGCGCCGGTGCTTTGGGGGGCCGGCCTACTGCTGCCGGGCTGAGTCGCCCGGGGCTACCGATGATCGCAACGATGATCGGCATCGCCACGGCCAACCGCGAACGACTCGTCGCCACGTGCCTGAAGTTCCGTAAAGATTAAAAATACACAATTCACTAGATACGGTGTCTCGTTGTCGTGTTTGCTATATCCTTGGCATGCCGCTTAAATAATTTGCTGGGTTCGCGTTCCATGACAGCTGCGAGAATTCGTGTGAATGCCCGTTTCAGGGGGCCTGTTCCGACGCTAGGGAATTAATTCTGGCTGGCAGCTAAACCAAGCGTGATTTTTCGAGTCCTAGAGCCAAAGGGGAGGATCGAGAAGATGGGCGTCGTATTCAATACCCTGTCGGTTGCCGAAGCCTTGGTATTCCGTCGAACGCTGCTGGCAATCGTCGTGGCGATCAATTGCCTGGCGATTTGCGTCGGCGCCTACACCTTGTACGACAGTCGGCAACTCTACGATCGCCAGGCCGAAGCGGAAAGCCGGAATCTGGCGCGTGCCCTCGATGAAAACCTTGCCGTCAGCCTGGGGCGTGTCGAGGTGACACTGGGTAGCGTGGTCGATCGTCTCGAAGAAGAGTTGAGCCGACATGCCACGCTTCAGGAGGTGTCTCTGGCATCGTTCATCAAACGTGCGGAGAGCCATCTTGGTGCCCATGCCAGGGTTCGGGTGTCGGATGAGAGCGGCATGGTGATTCTGGGCGGGGATGTGGTGCCGGGAACTGCT
>JAGTRV010000213.1 GCA_018262245.1 Pseudomonadota bacterium
TTGCCTTAATACATTTTTGCAACCGTAGTTGCTGCATCAAGACACCCACACTTATCGGTTGTCCAATTTGTTAAAGATCAGTCGCCGCGCCGTTTCGTTTGAAGCGTCAGCAGCGAAGGGGGCGAATTATCTAGATTTAAGAAGCCGCTGTCAAACCATTTTTGAAAAATAATTCATTCCGCTCAAAAACCATGACTTTAGAACTGCTTTCATGGGTGGAACTTAACTACCGATCCTCCCCTGCGCCACTGCCTATTTGGCGCACCCAACGAATGGCACACATACTCCGCAACGTTATGGAATTGGTGCTGGACGCCGCTTGCGCTGACTCAATCCGCCGGCGGCCAGAAATCGACGGGCACGGAAAACAAAAAAGCCAACCCGCAGGGGTTGGCTTTCTCACTTGTTAATGATGATCCGCCTGGATCTGTAGTGTGGAGCGGGCGAACGGAATCGAACCGTCGGCTCTTGCTTGGGAAGCAAGGGTATTACCATTATACGACGCCCGCTCTGGGCGAAAGGGTGCATTCTAAGCGCAGAAGGCGTCCGATTCAATCGTCCTGTTCGCTAGCCAGTGCGGCATAGCGACCGGCATGGAAAAGTAGCGGAGCAAGATCTGCGGTTTCACTGAAACGTTCGACACGACCAACAAAAATGGTGTGATCTCCGGCTGAATGGGCAGTATCGTTAGCCACTTCAAAGGTCGCACAACAATCCGGGAAAATTGGGGCACCGCCGGCGCCACGCTGCCAGTGCAAGCCGACGAATCGGTCAGCAGGCCAGGTGGCGAAGCGGTTGGACAGGTCCTGCTGCTCGGCCGAGAGAATATTGATGACGTGATGGCTAGCCCGGCGGAATGGCTCGAGATTGTGCGAGTTGTTGTCCAGACACCAGAGGACAAGCGCCGGCTCAAGCGAAACCGCGGCAAACGAATTGACGGTCAGCCCGATCGGGTGGCCATCCGGGTCAATGGCCGTGACAACGGCGACGCCGGTGGCGAAGCGTCCGAGGGCATTGCGCAGGGCGCGGCTGTCGTGTTGCGGTTGGGTCATCGGGTTTGATTTGCGTCAAAAGGCCGTATTATCGGCGCTCCAGCAGCCCACGTCGAGGCAGAATTTGGCCACCCCGAACCCGTTCACCGAACAATTGATCGCCTGGCAGAAGGTCGCCGGGCGCCATGACCTGCCCTGGCAGAATACCTGCGATCCTTACCGGGTCTGGCTTTCCGAAATCATGTTGCAGCAAACACAGGTCAGCACGGCGACCCCCTACTACCTGCGTTTCCTGAGCAGTTTTCCCGATGTCACTGCACTGGCTGCCGCGCCGATCGAAGTCGTGATCGAGCACTGGGCCGGCCTTGGCTATTACGCAAGAGCACGCAACCTGCATCGCTGTGCTCAGCAGATTGTCACGGTCTATGCCGGGAGCTTTCCGGACTCAGTAGAAAAACTCGCAGAATTGCCTGGTATCGGCCGGTCAACTGCCGCTGCAATTGCGGCATTCTCATTCGGAAAACGGGCCGCAATCCTCGACGGTAACGTCAAACGGGTACTGTGTCGGCAATTCGGCATCGATGGCTTTCCCGGTTCGGTGACTATCGACCGCAAGCTGTGGACGCTGGCCGAAAGCCTGCTGCCAGAACGGGATATCGAGGTATACACACAGGGCTTGATGGATCTCGGTGCCACGTTATGTACCCGGAGCAAGCCACGTTGCGGCGACTGTCCTGTTGCTGCGGCCTGTATCGCCCGACGCGAAGAGAGGCAGGCGGAACTGCCAACGGCAAAACCACGCACCAAGGTGCCAGAACGAACCGCGACCTACGTGTTGCTCAGCGATGGGCACCGTCTGCTACTTGAGCGACGCCCCCCAAGCGGTCTGTGGGGTGGGCTGCTGGTGCCGCCCGAGGGCGAGCCGGATCAAGTCGCCGCCCGCTTTGGCTTGCAACTGGGCGAGCAGTCGAAGCTGCCTGCACTGAAGCATACCTTTACGCATTTTAAGCTGACGCTGGAACCGGTGCTGTGCCGTATCAAGCCGCACACCGACCTGGGTGAGGCGGGACTCGAGTGGGTAGATATCGAAAAAGCAGCCCAAGCCGGCGTGCCGACCCCGATCCGGAAACTGATCAAGCAGGTTGCCAGCGCAGGGGGCTGATGCTCCAGTGCTCGAAGCTTTCGGCTCGCACGATCTGGCCGTAGTGGTTGCCAATCTTGCGCGCCAAATCGACCTCGACCGGAACTGTGACGTATTGCTTGCGCCCGACGTGGTAAATGACGCGAACGATCGGCGTCAGCATGTTGTTGGGATGCATTTGCTCGACCACGGCAAGATGGCCGCTTTCAAGCAGGACCAAGGTGCCGACCGGATAGATGCCGACCGTCTTGACGAAAGCAGCGACCAGGGCTGGGTCGTATTGCGTCCCCCCCTCGTCGTAGAGCTGACGGAGTGCATGCGACGGCGATATTGCCGCCCGGTAGGGGCGCTCCGAGGTCATTGCATCGTAGGTATCGACAATCGCTGCCATCCGACCGGCGACCGAAATTTCGTCGCCAGCCATACGGTAGGGGTAGCCGCAGCCGTTGTAGCGCTCATGATGTTCGAGGACAACCGCAACTGACATCTCCGAAAGTCGCGAAGTCGCTTCCAGGACCGCCAGTCCTTCCTCAACGTGGCTCTGGACGATGGAATACTCTGCTCTGGACAGCATGCCTGGCTTGGAAACCAGCCGGGCATCCAGGGCTGAGTTGCCAATATCCTTGACCATGGTACCGAGGGCCAATTTCTCGATTTCGGGCTCAGGCATGCCCTGCTGCCGGCCGAACGCAATGATCAGCGCCGCCGTCGCCACAGCATGATCGGTTGCGTAGGCAGCCTGCCGTTTCAAGCGGGCCAATGGAACCAGCGCATCGGGGTTGCGGATCACCGATTCCATCATCTTGCCGATCACCGGTTCGAGCTGTGCCGCATCGACACTCAGACCGGCCTTGGCTGCAACCATCAGCCCGTTTACCGTGCCACTCGCTTCGCTCAGCAGGCGGGTGGCACGTCGCCGCTCCTCACCCAACGAAACAGTGTGGTGCATAGCAGCCTTGATCTCGGCCAGCGACTTGAATTTTTGCTCGACTGCATTGATACGAGCAATCGGCGAAGGTGGCAGATCGATCCCTTTCTCGGTATCGATGCTGACTTCGGTGATTCCCTGCTCCTTGAGCTCCCAGACATGCGACTCGTCGCGCACCTTGAAGCGTTTTATCCAGATCGAGTGGTCGAGCCAGCGCTTGTGCAAATCCACGACATACATGCCGGGCAACAACTGGTCGACGGAGAGTTTGCGGATCATGGCGCGACCAAGATTACTTTTTTTCCCCGCCCTCGGCTGCGCGACGCTCTGCTTCGAGCTTTTTGGCAGCAACCTTGGCATCGTGGGCTTCCTGCTTCTGGCGATGCTTTTCGGCCTGTTCAGCCTTGCGCTTTGCACCTTCCGCCGCTTTTTTCGCCTTGTCCGAACGTACCGCCTCGGTATGTAGCTCAGACACCTGCCGGCTGGCCGCAGTCTCTGCTTCCCGCATCTGCATATCGGCTTCGCGACGAGGCGCCTCTTCGGCACGACGCTTGTCCCGGTCGGCTAACTGCTCTTTCTTGACCTCCCGTTCCAGCGCCTTGCCCTCGGCCTCCAGGCGCCGTGCTTCATGAGTGGTTTTCTGATATTCCCGATCGGCATCGATACGACACGAATTGACAAGAAATTTCTTCCCGCACTCGAGATACTTCTGCTCATTCCGCTTGAGACCATCTTCTTTGAGCGCCTTGCTTTCAATCTGCAAAGCGCTCGCCTTGTCCAGACGCTCCCGCCAGGAGGCCTGCTGATCAGTCTCTGTGCCGGACTCCGCTGCCAATGCGGCAAGCGGCATCGCCAGCAGGGTAATCAGGCCGGCAACCACTGATAAGGATCGATTTTCCATTTATCGTAATTCTCGAAACAGGCGACTTTGTCCTGGACCTTGGAGAGATCGAGGATCTCTGACGAAATGTAATGTTGCGGATCGAAATGCTGCTTACCTCACTCAAGCAGCTTCTTCAATGCCGTGGCAACCGGTTTTTCGGCCCGAATCTGCTTGATCATTGGGGAATTCTAGCAGGCGTTTACAGACCGTAGCCAAATTCCCGGAAAAGCGCGGTAAACGTTTGTAAAAATTGTGGATTTAGCCATTTCTCCGGTAAATCGCGGAAGGCCCCGCCAGACTCTTGGCACCAGTGCTTTTCGCCAGCGGACAGGGGCATCGTTATAATCCATCGCCTCATGATCGCCTTACGCCAAGTCACCTTCGCCCGCGCCGGCCGCCCTTTGGTCATTGACGCCTCCGTACAACTGCACCCCGGCTGGAAAGTCGGCGTCGTCGGCGCCAACGGCTGCGGCAAATCCAGCCTGTTCGCACTGCTCGCCAACGAACTGCACGCCGAATCCGGCAATGTCGAAATCCCGGCCAGCTGGCACATTGCCCGCGTCGCCCAGGAAACCCCGGCCCTGCCCGACAGCGCGCTCGATTTCGTGCTCGACGGCGACATCGAACTGCGCCGCATCGAGCGCGAACTGGTCGAAGCGGAAGCGAAAGGCGATGGCGTTGCCATCGGCCATCTACACGCCCGCTACGGCGAAATCGGCGGCTATTCAGCCAAGGCGCGCGTTGCCGAAGTGCTGCATGGCCTGGGCTTCACCGACGCCGATTTCTCGCGCGCGGTGTCGGAATTCTCCGGCGGCTGGCGCGTTCGCCTCAACCTCGCTCGCGCCCTGTCCTGCCGGGCCGACCTGCTGCTGCTCGACGAACCGACCAACCACCTCGATCTCGACGCCGTTTTCTGGCTCGAAAACTGGCTGAAGAACACGCCGGCGACGCTGCTTCTCATTTCGCACGACCGCGACTTCCTCGATGCCGTCGTCGGCCAGATCATTGCCATCGATCTCCAACGCCTGACGCTGACCAGCGGCGGCTATTCCGACTACGAACGGGCCCGTGCCGCCCGGCTAGCCACCCAGCAATCGGCTTTCGAAGCCCAGCAGCGTGAAATCGCCCATCTTTCCAGCTTCATCGAACGCTTCAAGGCCAAGGCGACCAAGGCCCGCCAGGCACAAAGCCGGATCAAGACGCTGGAACGCATGGAAATGGTCGCCGCCGCTCACGTCGATTCGCCCTTCCATTTCAGTTTCCGCGAACCCACCGCGTTGCCCGACCCGCTGCTGAC
>JAGTRV010000079.1 GCA_018262245.1 Pseudomonadota bacterium
TGACCAGCAGTTGATTGCCATCTCTGCCTATCAGTCGAGCATGGTAATGCCGGGCGCAATGTGCAAGCCGAAGGCCGGAAAGAAGAAGTAAATCTGAAGTAAGCTGGACAGGTTGCCTGCAATCGCAGGCAACCACATCCCCGACGCCAAGCCGGGGCATTTGATGACAGAGAACAGCAAAATGGAAAAACAAAATAAAATTATCGGTGGCTTGACCCTGATTTCCCTGATCTGCCTGGTCGCCGCTTATTTCGCCCCGATCTGGTGGGTTTCGCTGACCGCCCCGAATTACCCCCCCGATGCCTTCCCCGATGGTATCCGCATCCATTTTCATTTCGATGGCGTCTACAACGGCTGCAAAGCAGCCGGCAAAGGTACCCGCATGGCTAACGAGATCATCCAAAAGGATCTTGAGGCTACCGACGAGCGCTACAACCCGATTACCGACGCAGCAAAAAATGTAGACAAAGGCGCTGAAGGGCTTGATTGCGTTCATGAAATGAACACCATCAACCACTATGTCGGCATGTTCCCGATCGCTACTGGTGCCCCGGTCGAAAAACCGCTGGCCAAATTCTTCTTCGGCTTCTTCGCCGTCATGATGCTGGCCTTTACCATGGCCAAGAAAAAACCGCGTTTATTGATTTTGACCGCTGGTTTCGCTGCTGTCGCCGCCTGGATGATTGTTGATCAATTCGTACTGGGCCATCTGGAAAGCCACGTTCAGGCGTACATGCAGGAATCCGGTACCTTCTTCAAGGATATGGAGCGAATCAGCTCCTGGGGCGACAACGTCCGTAACGTCTCGAAAATTGTCATCTTCGGCCTGATTGCCGTCATGGGAATCGTTATTGCAGGGACGGCCAAAATTCGTTCCTTCCAACTACTGCTCGCACTGGTACCTGCCCTGTTGCCTGTCTTCTTTGTAATCACCTATGCGGGTTGGCTGTGGTTCTTTGGCCACAACATGCACCCATGGGGCGCCTTTACCGTCAAGCCCTTCATGCCTACCGTATTCGGTGAAGGAAAGGTGGCCCAGTTCTCGACCTTCTCTTATCCCTACTGGGGCTATGGCCTGCTGGTAGCAATATTTGCTTGCATGATGCTTGCCCTGCTGATGCGCCGCAAACAACTGCGCGAAGGCACTGCTGAGTAATCAGAGTGAGTTCCCTGCACAATCTGGCCAGGCTCGGCCTGGCCACCGCGCTCCTACTGGTTCTGAGCACTGGCAACACTGAGCAGCAATCTGAACTGCCTGCTGGCATGGGCGCCCGTGCCGATGTCGATCGCCCCAAGCCGACCTTCATGCTGCACGAACGTGATAAACGTGTCCATGGATTAAAGCCATTTCAGGATCTGGTTGACCGCGCCGAACCGGGCTCGGTACTCAAGCCCCCGCCGGGCAACTATGCCGGCCCGGTCACCATCAACAAGCCGCTGACCATCGACGGTGGCGGCAAGGTGACAATCGATGCCGGTGACCGTGGCACGGTGATGATGCTCAACGCCAGTAACACGGTGGTGCGAGGCCTGCACTTGACGGGTTCCGGCGACTCGCATGACACAGATGACTCCTGCCTTGATGTTCGCGGTGACCACAACACCATCGAGAGTATCGAGATGGACAACTGTTTGTTCGGCCTCGACCTCAAACAGTCAAACAACAACCTGATTCGCGGCAACTCTATCCGTTCCAAGGACCGCGAACTCGGCGTCCGCGGCGATGGCCTGCGTCTTTGGTACAGCAATAACAATATCGTCGAAAAAAACCAGATCATCGACTCGCGCGACATGGTGGCCTGGTACTCGAACAAGAACGTTTTCCGCGACAACCTGGGAAAACGTAGCCGATACTCCATCCATTTCATGTTCGCCAACGACAACGTCGTCGAGCGCAACGAGTTCTATGACAACGCAGTCGGTGTTTACTTCATGTACACCGAAGGCGGTGTCGTCCGCGACAACGTCATTTCCCACGCCACCGGCGCCACCGGCATGGGCATCGGCTTCAAGGAAGCCTCCGGCACGATCATAGAAAATAACGAGATCATCTATTGTGGCGTCGGCATCGGGTCCGACCTATCTCCTTTCCAGCCCGACAGCACCATCGAAATCCGTGGCAATCGCTTCGCCTACAACGGCACCGGCATCCTGTTCAACAGCGAAACTGGCGGCAACAACATGGTCGACAATGTCTTTGAAGGCAACCTGACCCAGGTCGCCTACGGAGGTCATGGCGACAACAACAATAGTCCCAAGAACGTCTGGATCGGCAACTACTGGGACGATTATCAAGGTTTCGATCGCAACGGAGACGGCTTCGGCGACAAAACCCATGAGCTGTATGCCTATGCTGATCAAATCTGGATGGAACTGCCGGTCGCTCGCTTTTTCCGCAGTTCGCCAGTCATGGAACTCCTCGATTTTCTTGAACGCCTGGCCCCCTTCTCCACACCGGACCTGATCCTGCGCGACGAAAAACCGCGCTTTATCAAACCTGAAAGAACGGCACGATCATGAGCGAGAACGAGAACAGCGGCGATGCCCCCCGGAAATCAGCATCCGATGCAACGCCAGCGGTGTCCATTGCCAAACGTCAGACCAACCGACGCCGCGTGTTACGCACCATCCTGCTGACCGGCGGTGTGCTGGGTGCAGCGATGTCCGGTTTCCTGCCCCTCGTTTATTCGCAGAAAAAACGCCTGCGCCCACCAGGGGCTCTTGATGAAAAAGACTTTCTTGGCAGTTGCATCAAGTGCGGGCAGTGCGTTCAGGTCTGCCCTGTCCAGGCCATCAAGCTGGCTGATCTGGTTGATGGGGTTGGCGTCGGCACACCATACATCGATCCACGCAATCAGGCCTGCGACTTCTCGTGCGATGCCGTGCAGTGCATTCTCGCCTGTCCGACCGGTTCACTGACGTACCACAAGCCGGCTTTTCTGCCGGTTCGTCCCGGCGCAGCCTTGGCAGCGAAGCCCATCTTGCTGGCCAAAGAAAAAGATGAGGAGCCGACACTCAATCTGCATGAGCGTTTTGGTGTTGCCCGCCTCACCCGTCCCGAAGCCTGCCTGGCCATTCAGGGCAAAGGCTTCAAGGGTCAAACGCGCGGCCCGGACTTCAAGGGGCAGATGCGTTACATGGACGTCGACCGCTGGAAGCCGGTCAAAATCAGCAGCCACCCCTACGATGTGGCTGAGTGCGATCTTTGCGTTCGCGAATGCCCGGTCAAGGGAGCCATTTCCATCGAAACCGTATTTGCCCCCGACGGCAGCAAGCGCAAATCGCCCGTGATTCACGAACCCTGTGTCGGCTGTGGCGTCTGTGAGATGGTCTGCCCGGTTGAACCCGGTTGCATTACTGTCGAAGCAGGGGAGGTCTGGAAAGTATGAGCGCCCTACTAAAACGCCGCTTTTTTGAACAGATCAAGGTAATGTTTGGTGCCGATCCGAGCAAACCCCAGCAAATCAGTGAGAAAGCAATGCAGGTTCATGAGCTCAAGCGCATGACCAACAAGGCTGACCTGCAAGCCGTCAAATCCCACCTGCGAGCGCATGAGGAAAAATCAACCAAGTGGCGCAATCGCCGATGGGCGACGCTGATTTGTGCCAATCTTCTATTCACGCTGTCGTTTGGCCTCGACATTCAGATTCTCGAAGGTGCGCTGACCGCGTCGCGCTTTGTCGGCTTCCACCTGATCGACCTCAACTCAGCCCTGCAAGTGATGCTGGCCCACAAGCACATTATCAATAACCTGCTGATCGGCACGGGAACCGTGCTAGCGCTGTGGGCGTTGCTTGGCGGGCGCACCTTTTGCTCATGGGTCTGCCCCTATCACTTGCTGGCTGAGTGGGCCGAGAAAATCCATCTCTTCCTGGCCAAGAAAAAACTGGTCACAGACCAGACCATGGACCGCCGCCTGCGCACCGTTTTCTGGATGATCTTTGCCCTGCTCGCATTCGGCACCGGCTACACGGTCTATGAAGCCATCTCGCCGACCGGCATTCTCTCCCGTGCCCTGATCTACGGCCCTGGTCTTGCCCTGCTCTGGGTACTGGCCCTGCTCTTCTTTGAAGTCTTTTTCTCACGCCGTGCCTGGTGTCGCTACGCCTGCCCGATCGGCCTGACCTATGGTGTCGTCGGCATCATTTCGCCGGTGCGCATCAAGTACAAGCTAGACGGCTGCTTCCACGAAGGCGATTGTCGCAAGGTATGTCTGGTGCCGCATGTGCTGGACACGGTGATCAAAGGACGCGCCGTCGAAACAGAAGTGCCAATCGGCCCGGACTGCACGCGCTGCGGATTGTGTGTTGATGCCTGCCCGACCGGCTCACTCACCTTCGAGGTCAAGGGCCTTTCCAAACTGGCCTGAGCACCGCCTTGGCCTGCCGAATGGCAGGCCAGGCAAAGCTGAGCGAGATTACGGATTTTTGATCGAAGTCCAATGTCGACCATCACCATGCCCCTATAATCTGGCCCCATGATCCAGTTCAATAACGTTGCCAAGACCTTCCGCAAAGCCCGCGTGCTCGACGGCATCAGCCTCGACATCGCCATTGGCGAGCGGGTCGCACTGATCGGCTCCAACGGCGCCGGAAAGACCACGCTGATCCGCTGCTTGCTCGGCGAGTACACTCATGACGGCAGCGTCGCCATCAACGGCCTCGATCCGCGCAGCAACCGTACAGCGGTACTCGGCACTATCGGTTTCGTGCCGCAGCTGCCCCCACCATTGAAGATGCCGGTCGGCCAGTTGATTGATTTCTCGGCCTCATTGTGTGGCACAGATCCACAACGGATTCATGGCATAGCCAAGCGCCTTGGCCTCGATGTCGAAAGCATTCTATCTCGCCAATTCGTCCGGCTATCCGGCGGCATGAAACAGAAGCTGTTGATCGCCATCGCACTCGGCCGTGACGCCAAGGTGCTGGTCATGGACGAGCCCGCCGCCAATCTCGACCCGGAAGCTCGCAAGATTTTCTTCGACCTGCTGGCTGAACGTCTGGACGATGCGACCATGATCATCTCCAGCCACCGCCTCGACGAAGTGTCGGCATTGGTCAATCGCGTCATTGAAATGGACATGGGTAAAGTCGTCCTCGATGACAAGGTTGCGGATGCCGTGACGCTGACCGCCAAGCTGGCCTGCCGCATCGCGCTCAGCCGGTTTGAACCGGCCTTTGCCAAGGCTCTGGACGGCTGGAATATCGCAAGCCACGACGAAGGCAAGCTGATATGGGAAGGTGAAATTGCCGGGCCAGACCGCCTGCGTTTCCTCGGCATCATTTCCCGTTACACCGCTTTGGTCAGCGACCTTTCGCTTTCCGAGAACTAAGCATGTGCAACAAGCACCGTCGCGAGTTTCTTGGCCAGATCGGCGCCGGCAGCCTGTTGCTGACACCGCTTGCCGCTATCATCTCGGGCTGCAAAAAGGATAACTGGCCGGATGGTATGGCAGAGATAAAGTGGGATCGGGATACCTGCACCCGTTGCAGCATGGTCATTTCCGACCGCCGTTTTGCTTGCCAGGTTCGTGGCGGACCGGACAATGCAGTTTTCAAGTTCGACGACCCCGGCTGCCTCGCCTTCTGGCTGAAGGAAAAGGCCGAAAAATACCCATGGCTGGCTGATGCCGCCACCAAAATCTGGATCGCCGACTTCGACAGCAAGAGCCGTGAAGAGATGCACTGGCTTGATCCCAAGCGAGCTTATTTCATCGGCAAAACCTCCCCGATGGGCTACAACTTCGCTGCCGTATCGATGCCGATGCCTGGCAGCCTCGATTTCACCGACATGCGCCAGCACGTGCTGGCCAAGGGCAAGTAAATGAAACAACTGTGGCTCACTGCCAAACTCGATATCGTCGAATCCCTGCGTGCTCGCTGGTTCCAGATCTATACCCTGGTCTTCGGCGGCATCGTCGCCCTGCTCTTCCTGTTCGGCCTGACCGAATCGCGCGTCCTCGGCTTCATCGGCCTGTCCCGCCTGCTCGTCACCTACATCCAGCTCACCATGGCCATCCTGCCCATCTTCGTGCTGATCACGACGGTGCGCTCCGTGGCCGGCGACCGTGAGGCCGGCGTCTTTGAATACCTGCTCTCGCTGCCGGTGTCGCTGTCGGCCTGGTTCTGGGGCAAGATCGTCGGCCGCTACATCGTCGTCTTCGCGCCGGTTTTCCTGGCCATGCTCGGCGCCGTGATCTGGGCGAGCATCCAGGGCATCGAAGTGCCGTGGGACATGTTCGGCTACTACACCGCCCTGCTCGCTGTCATGGCCATGTGTTTTCTCGGCATTGGCATGCTGATCTCCTCGGTTGCCCGGACCACCGACATGGCTCAAGGCGCCGCCTTCATGGTCTGGCTATTCCTGCTCCTTTTCCTCGACCTGATTCTGCTCGGCGTCATGATCCAGGGCAAAGTATCACCGGAAATCGCCGTCACGCTGGCCTTGGCCAATCCGCTACAGGTATTCCGCACCGCCGCGCTGGCCTTGTTCGACCCGCAACTGATCGTCCTCGGCCCCTCGGCTTACGTCATCCTCGATCTGTTCGGCGCGACCGGCTACAAAATTTTCGCGCTGGCTTACCCGGCGGCACTCGGGATCGTCAGTGCTACCATGGGCTACTTCATCTTCCGCCGTGGTGACCTGCCTTGAGCAAACTGTTTGCGAGTTTGATTTTTTGCCTATTTTCCGGTTTGGCTGCAGCTGACGAGTTACCCTCATCTGCCCCGCTATTCGCTGCCACGCTCAATGATGTCGACGACAAGCCAGTCGCGCTTGAGCGCTACAAGGGGAAACCACTGGTCGTCAATTTCTGGGCGCGCTGGTGCGGCCCCTGCCGCGTTGAAATTCCTGAACTGATCAAGTTTCGAGCCGCCCACAAAGGCAAGGTCGAAGTACTCGGCATAGGCATCGAGGACAATGCCGAACCCGCCAAGGAATTTGCCAAGGCTTACGACATGGACTACCCGGTTTTTGTTGCCAAGGACAAGGGTATCCCTCTGATGCAGGCCCTCGGCAACACCAAGGCCGGCCTACCCTACACCTTGTTTATCGACCGCAACGGTCAAGTTGTGCAAAGGAAGATGGGCATCGTCAAAAAAGCTGATTTCGACGCTGTGCAGGACATGCTGCTGAAGAAATAGGCTGCCTGATGGCCATGCTTACAGCCCCGTCGGCTTCAAACCGTATGAAGTATCGCCAATGCCGGGCAAACCATGGAAGCCAGCCGACAACATCGGTTTCGAAAACTGCCCCCTGATCACCGGGGTCAGAATCAACTTCTGATCGTTATCAGGTAACGAAGAAACGGGGAAGGCTTAGCTCTTCCCCGCTTGCACTTTCGACGACGCCCCGAGTACCAATCGCTACCCAAGCGCCGCCAGAAAGTCATCCCGCGCCTTTGCCAGCGCCTCACGCTGGCCCTCATCAAGCAGCCGATTACAGGTTTCATAAAAGACGTCGAAGGCAGCGCGTACAGCCCCCGAGTCGCGTCTGGCCAAATCAAGTCGCTTTTCCTGATGAAGCGGAGCTTCGACGGGCTTCAAGGTCGCGTAACGAGGAATGATACGCGCCCCGCCAGACTCCGAGGATGCCGTGAGTGGGCCGGTTTTTACATAAACCAAGCCCTCATATTCGAAGCGTGCCCCAATGGCGAGATGCTGTAATTTCACGTCGATTAAGTCCCGCTAGCTACCGCGCTGCTTGTCTTTAATGATGGAGAGGACCACGAAATCCACTCCGGTCTATTTTCGGCCACGTGGAACAAGGCTGCGACAACATGGCGATCATATTTGCTGCCTGACTCGCTCAACAGCCTATCCAGTGTTTCTTCCATCGGCACCCCGGCACGGTAGGCCCGAGCGCTGACCATTGCGACGAATGCATTGGCTACAGCCAGAATCCGGCTTTCCAGCAGGAGCTCCGGCTCTTTCAGCCCAGCCGGATAGCCTGTGCCATCAAGATGCTCGCTTTTCTGGGCAATTACATCGATGACCGGCCCCTCAAAATCAATAGCCTTGAGCACCTCGACGGAATGCTGAACATGCGAATGCATCAGTTGCTGTTCCTCGGTGGTCAGCGGTTCTGGCTTGGTCAGCAACTCTCTCGGCAGGAACATCTTGCCGACGTTGGCAAGCTTGGCGGCCATATCCAGCACCTCGACCGCAGCATCGTCCAGTTCAAGTTCGCGGGCGATGGCCCCGGCCACCAGCGCCGTCCGCGTCGAGTGCTCACCACAGTAGGGATCATACGAATCGACGATGCATGTCAGAACACTGACGATCTGCTTCATCAATGCCTGCCGTTTGCTCTGTGCCTCGTGCTCGGCTGTCATGTCACGGGCAAGGCAAAGCACGAGGGCTGATCCATCGGCACTTGATATTGGCAATGCCGTGAAATATTCATGCCTGGCCATTGCACCGGCTTCCAGATCCAGCATCCGTGAAACAGGTTTTGAGGTTTTTCGGCTTTCAGCCACGACAGCCTCGATCCGGTGTGCGGTTGCCGGGCCGATAATACTGGATAGCGTCTTTCCACGGAGCGCATCAGGGGCCTCGTTAACCAGAGAACCAAACGCCTTGTTGCAGAATTTCAGTTGATCCTGCTCGACGGTAAAGACCAGATCCGGCGTGCCATCAACAACACTCTGCAATAGGGCCGACTGGGTTGCCAACTCGATAGACTTTTCGCGGAGTGCTTCGGCAATGGAACGATCCTTGACGCTGGCGCCATGCCACCACGCTGCGACCAGGCCGGCTGTAATCACCAGAACACCAAAAATCAGCGAAACAAGGAGAAAGCGTTGATGATCCCGCGATTCCTTGAGCGCCTCGGACGCGTCAATTTTCTGGACAAGAACCCATGGAGCCTGACGGAAATCCCGGCTAACCATCAGCACCTCCCGGCCGGAATAATCCTGCTTCAGCGAAAATCCCCCCGGCTTGCCCAATGCCTCTGCCTCAACCAAATTTGCCGTAGACAACGAGATTCGCTTGCGCAGGGGCGCAGTCCCATCGGCCAATGGCGATACGAATGCAATGGCGTCACCCTCGCGCCGGACCAGCAAGGTTTCATCAGCACTAGTCAGCGTTCCCTTTCTCAGCAACAAAGGAAATAGTTCGTCACGAGCCCGCTTGACACCTGCCACAGCAGCAATGGGTTGTGGTCCTGAGGCACCGGTTTGGGCAGCGAATACGGGGATGGCAAACCCCACCACAACTTCGCCTCGCCCATTCTCATATAAATCCTGCAAGGTCGGTTTCCCGCTTTCCATAGCGCGCAGTACGGTCGCCTTCAGGGTTTCGTCGCTTTGAAAGCCCGAGGTTTCGACAAGCACCTTGCCGGCTTTGTCGATGATGACAAGGCCGGAATCGGAGGCTGACGCAATATTGGCCTGAACCTTTGCTTGCCTGGAGGGCGATGAAAATCCGCTTCGCTCGGCGGTCGTTTCAAGTAGATTACGCAAATAGCCGGTCTGCGCTGCCTGAGTTTCCTGTGAATCGCCGGTTTCCCCTGCAGCCGTCTGCGACAGATAGAAACGGAGCGAGGCGTTCTCGGTCAACTCCCTGACCACCGAATATTGAGCATCAATCCACTGGTTGACACTCTGTGCACGACTCTCTGCGACCACGCCAAGCAAGGTCTCCCAAGCGCGAAGGTCACGCTCTTTTTCACTTGCCGCGTAGTGAACGACCGACCAGATTCCCCCGGCCAGCAGGATGATCAAGCCAAGGATTGCCGGCCCCCGATTAGTACGCAAATTGGTGATTTTCATAATATTTCAGCCCCAGGAACAACATATTTACTCTCGCCCGGCGAAACACAAAAACTTGCCAAGGCAGGTGCACAAGACGAACGCCGACAATTTGTGACACAACTACAAATATATGACAGGAATAAATTGGCAATCATGGTAAATGCATCCACCAATTGCGCTCATTTAGAGAAAATACAGGCACATAATGCGCTACCTTTCGGTGCGAAATAATCTCCGGAATCTGATTATCCAGAATCAGAATATCGTCACGGGTATAAACCGCCAAGATGGCATGGGGAATGCGCAAGTTGGCATCCTGCACAACAACGATCCGCATTGATTCTGCCGGTATCCCAAGTTGTCGCAGTGAGAAATACTTGATAATGGCAAAGTCTTCACAATCCCCGCCGAAAGTCAGGAACTCTCGAGGAATGGCCCAGTAATCGGAACGCCCGTAATTGTCCTGATCCTGAACGTAGCGGAAGCGATTCGCAAAGTCGTTGACTGCGACCAATTGATCCCGGGCAGAACGTCCGCGCAGAGAGGCGATCAATTGCAGCCAATCAGAGACCTTGCACAAGTTGGCCGGACAATTTTCCGGCGTCGGACGATCTTCAGCATGACGTCGCATTACGGAAACCCACTGCGGGAAAATCGCAAAGCCTTCCTTGCGCTCCTCGCGTGTACCAAACAGTTTCCCTTCTGTTGCCTGATTCTGCGCAAACACCGCTGCCGAGGGGAAGCCAACCCCAAGCAAAATCATCAGGACTCCAAACCATGAGTTCTTGCGGAAACGCACAAAACCGCCTCAGTAATGACCGACCAGGCACAGAATTACGACAAATTTAACCAAAAGATCAAATATTTCAAGCATGTCGGAATATCTTACAGTTGCAGAAACACGACAGATCAATAATTCAATTCTTCGGCAATAACCCTGTTCATGACATAGCTAAGCGCAGCCGCTACAATCGGGGCGATTAACATTTGGTTACATATCCGCAATATCCGACAGAGGTACGATACATGAATGCTCCCAAAGCAGAAACCACTGGCTCCCTGAAACTGACCTGCCTGTCAGTGATGCTGGCCCTTGCCGGCCTTTCTTCCGCAACCGCCCAAGAAGCAGTGGATACCGACAAGCTATTCAAGGAAGGCATTTTCCTGCGCGAGCAAGGGCAAGTATTCAGCTCCATCGAAGCCCTCGAAACAGTTCTGAGCAACAACCCTGCACTCAATCGCGCCCGCCTTGAACTGGCCGTCGCCTACTATCGTGCACTGAACTACGACCAAGCCAACCAGCAGGCGCAAAAGGTTCTTGACGACCCGAAGACCCCGGAAAACGTTCGTCTCGCCGTGCTGGCCTTCCTTGCCCAGATCAAGCGTGACCAAGTTGCACTGGTCGCCAAGCCGCATACGTTTGAAGGCTCCATCTCTCTCGGCGCTCAATACGACTCCAACGTCAACGTAGGTCCCGGCGGCGCCATTCTTCCCGGTGGGCTGGTTCTCGCCCCGAGTTCTGTTCCCAAGCACGATTGGGCTTCCGTTATTCAGGCTGGCGCTACTCATACCTACAACTCTCCGAGCGTTGTGCGACTCGGTGAAACAGCAACCCGCTTCCTCTGGCAAACCAGCGCTGGTCTTTATCAGAAGAACTACTTCAGCGTGACTGAATTCAATCTGACCGCACTCAGCCTATCGACCGGTCCTGTCCTTATTGCTCCGGACAAGTGGCGCGCCAAACTCAACCTGCAGGTTGATGGCCTGTGGCTTGGCGGCAATTTCCTTGGGGTCTACACCTCGCTTTCTCCGACGGTTACCTTGCAATTCAAGAATGGCGAGTTGACCTGGGACGCTTTGGTGCTGAACAAGGCTTTTGATCGCGATATCGACGTCGGCCGCGACAGCAACTACTACTCTACCGGCGTTTCCTATGGCCACCTGTTCCTGCAAGGCAAGCTGGCGCTTCAAGGCGGCCTGCACGTCTTCATGGAAGATGCCTCAGCCAGCCGTTACAGCAATGACGGCTGGGAAGCCTTCGTTGGCGCCAATGTAGTTGCCTGGCAAAACGGTAATGTTTATGGTCGCTACAGCTACAAAGACACCAAGTTTGATGGTGTTGAGCCGGTATTTGCCCTCGCCCGCGACGAATACGAAAAACGCTACGAAGTCGGTTTCGGCCACAACTTCAAGGAAGGCTTCGCCAAGGATTGGCGTCTGTCTGGCAGCTGGCAGAAAACGGAGAACAACTCCAATGTCAGCATCTACACTTACAGCCGTCAAATCGCTGGCGTTTCGATCGGTCGCTCGTTCTGATCTAGAAATACCAACTCCAAAAAAGGCGCCAATCGGCGCCTTTTTTTCGTTCTGAATTTATTGGAATCGATCATCGCAAAGAAACGTCAGGATTTCTTACACAAAAATCCATTCAAAATCACAACATCATGATTAATAGGGGTATTTTTTTCTGGTCCAAAATATGCGTTGACAAAACTGTAAAAACCCCGACTTGCATTAATACGGTCGGGTACTACAGTGAAATTAAGTAATTCTTATCAGTCAAGCAGTGAGGGACATCATGAAAACCAAGCGTACAATTATTGCAGCTTGTATCGCCACCCTCTTTTTAAGCGGTACTGTGTTTGCAAAAGACACGTGGGAATACCACGAAAGTGGTTGGAACAATGTTAAATCCTACGGCAAGGTAGTCATCGCTCAAGACTCCGTTGGTCAATGGGGTCCGTGGGAAGATTTCGTAGAACCGGCAGCTGGCGCTCCAGCGCCCGTAGCAATGCCGGGAATGTCCGGTGGCGATCAATATCGCAATAATCCGGACATCATCGTAATTCCAACTCCCACTCCAACTCCTGAAACCAAAGGCTGTGCTGCAGGGGCATGGTGTGGATATGCGATTTTCAAGGACTCCACGCATGTCAGACAGAGTGGAGGATGGGATTATCGGTCCTTGAGTTACGAAGGTGACGGATACAACTTCAAGAAATATTCACCCGCTTTATTCACGCTGATGCTGACACCAGACAGTCTGCCTATATCATCATCTTGGTACGGAACCAGTGGAACAGCATCTTGGGGTCTTGAACCGCTGAATGGGGCCGAAGCACCGAACTTCGCCAACTCCGGCTCTCCGCAAGCAGTGAGATTCTATGAATATCTGAACCACTTCCATGATCAAGGTGAAGGTACTTCGTTGATTGATGGTGTGTCTCACGGACCTAACTGGGGATATGAGGCAGCTTTAATGTTTGCCACTTACGATGGTGACCGTCATTTTGATAAGGCCATTACCGGTACTCTGTATAAAGTTGGTGAAGAACCCATCTACTGGAAAGGCAAAATTATCGGTTGGCGCGATGTATATGTGACACTGAAAGCTGATCCAGACGTTGCCATTGGTCAATTCGAACGTCAATCGGTGGAAAGCTACACCAGCGGAACAGGTGAATCGGCCATCACAACGACCACCACAAAAACGACGACTGGTTATTACGTTGCCGGCATCGCAACACCCCAGTCCTATCTGGACTCTCAGCGCGCTGGTAATGTCACCGCAAACTATGTCGGTGGCAGCTTTGATGGAAGCCAACAAGGCAAAGTTGATATTACTGTCAAGTTTGCACCAGGAACATGGAGCGGAAACTGGAGTCAAAATG
>JAGTRV010000080.1 GCA_018262245.1 Pseudomonadota bacterium
CGGCTCGCCGCCGTTATCGACGGTCTTGCCCAATCCCGATACTTCAACCACCGGTCCTGCTGCCATGCGGTTCATCCTCGTCCTGTTTGCCCTGCTCGTTTCAATCACGCCAGCCCTGGCCGCCAAAACCATCCTGATCATGGGCGACTCGCTGTCGGCTGGCTACGGCATTCGGCCCGAACAGGCTTGGCCTTCGCTGCTCGGCACGCGCCTGGCCGAAAAACGTCTTGATTATAGCGTTGCCAACCTGTCAATCTCCGGCGAAACCACGGCCGGCGGTCGCTCGCGCCTGGGTCCGGCCTTGAAAGCCCACCAACCGGCCGTGGTCGTCATTGCCCTGGGCGCCAACGACGGCCTGCGTGGCCTGCCGCTGCTCCAGATGCGCGACAATCTGAACGCCATGATTGATGCCTCCCGAGCCACCGGCGCCAAGGTTTTGCTCGCCGGTATGCGCCTGCCACCCAACTACGGTCCGTATGCCGCAGATTTCCACAGCAGCTTCACCAGTATCGCCCAAGCCAAAAAAGCGCCGCTGATCGACTTCCTGCTCGAACCCGTCGCCGCCAAGCCCCAGCTTTTTCAGGCCGACAACCTGCACCCACAGGCTGAAGCGCAGCCGTTGATCCTCGACCATCTCTGGCCTGCCCTTGCACCCCTGTTAAAATAGGGACGATGAAACCCATCCGTCCCACCGTGGCCGATCTCGCGAGCTACGACGAGATCATCGACGTCCGCTCCCCGGCCGAATTTGCTGAAGACCATATCCCCGGCGCCATCAATTGCCCGGTCCTCGACGATGCACAGCGTATCCAGGTTGGCACGCTCTACAAACAGGTTTCACCGTTCGAGGCCAAGAAAATCGGTGCGGCGCTGGTTTCCGAAAACATTGCCAAGCACCTCAAGGAACGCTTTCTCGATCGCCCGAAAAGCTGGAAGCCACTGATCTACTGCTGGCGCGGCGGTGACCGCAGCGGTTCGATGACCACCATCTTCAAAGCCATCGGCTGGCATGCTGGGCAACTGGACGGCGGCTACAAGGCGTGGCGCAGCCATGTCATTGCCCAGCTGGTGGAATTGCCGCAGCACTACCGCTTTATCGTCATCGGTGGCGCGACCGGCAGCGCCAAGACGCGCATCCTGCAGGCCATCGGGGAACTCGGCGAACAGGTGCTTGATCTGGAAAACCTGGCCAATCACAAGGGCTCGGTGCTTGGGGTCTTGCCAGATTCGCCGCAACCTTCGCAAAAAGGTTTTGAAACCGCTTTGCTTCAGGCCATGGCCATACTCGATCCGACTCGCCCGGTCTATGTCGAGGCGGAAAGCCGCAAGATCGGCAACCTGCATGTTCCTGAAGCGATGATTGAGCGCATCCGCAGCGGCGAGTTCGTCGCCGTCGATGCCACGCTCGACGCCCGGGTCGCTTTCCTGCTCAAGGATTATGATTATTTCCTGACCCGGCCGGACTTCCTGTGCGGCCGCCTGGAGGCACTACGCACGCTGCAAAGCCGGGAAACGCTGAATCGCTGGCAACAGCTGATCCACGAAGGCAACTGGCCGACACTGGTAGGCGAACTGCTCGAACAGCATTACGACCCGCTCTACCAGCGCTCGCAGGATCGCAACTACACGGGCATGCAGAATCCAGGCAGTTTCTCGACCGACGATCTGTCCGAAGACGGCATCAAGCGACTGGCCGCCGCCATCGTTCAGTCGCAGACGGCGCAGATCGCCTGACGCATGGCCGGCTTCGGACTGGCCGTGTAGCCTTCCTCGAAAGCAATTTCACGTAGCCCCGCGGTCTGCACGACTTCCCGCAACTCGCCCGGCCGGAGCAGGAAGTCCGGCTTCGACGGCTTGCCATAGGCTTCGTTGCCGAGCATGAAGGTTTCGTAGATCAGCACACCGCCAGGCGCCAGCATGAGCAGAAGATCGGTCAGGCGGGGCCGCCACAGGTAGTTGGTGACGACGATGCCGCTGAATGATTGCCCGGCCAACGGCCATTCGCCCCCCTCCAGATCAAGTTGTGCCGTCCGGATCCCGGCCACACCTTGCAACGCCGAGATAGCGGCCAAGTCACGGTCCACCGCGAAAACCGAGTGACCCAGGCCGGCCAGCAGCCGGGCGTGACGCCCGCTACCACAGGCCAGATCAAGGACTTCACCTGATACAGGAATCCGTTCGCAATAGCGCGCCACCCACGGGGAAGGCGGTATGATCGAAGGCATTTCATTCAAGGAGGCTGACATGTCGGGAGTCGTAGTCGTCGCAGAAAATGGAAAGGGAAGATACCAGCAGGGCGTGACCATCGGCCAGCATCAATTGCTTGCCGATGAACCGGTCAGCATGGGTGGCGCCGATGCCGGCCCTGCCCCGTTCGATTTCCTGATGTCCGGACTCGGTGCCTGCACCTCGATGACCTTGCGCATGTACGCCGAGCGCAAGGGCCTCGCGCTTACCAAGATCAGCGTCACGCTCAGCCACGAAAAAGTTGAAGTCGACGGCGCGACACGTGACCGCATCCACCGCGATATCGTCCTTGAAGGCGAGCTGACCGATGAACAACGGCAACGCTTGCTGGAGATTGCCAATAAATGCCCGGTACACCGCGCCCTTTCCCAATCGATCTTGCTCGACTGCGCCCTTTCCCCCTAGGAATAACCCTATAAGGCCAATGACATTAGGTCGTCAATGTGCCAGAATTCCGCACTGCACAATAACAGCCTAACAAGGGGCTTGCCATGTTGGAACAGCACTATCTAACGGCGCTTTTCGAGCCGAAATCGGTGGCCGTAATCGGCGCCTCGGACCGGGAAAACTCGGTTGGCAATATCATTTTCAAGAACATCCTCAGCTCGGGGTACAAAGGGCGCCTCTACGCCATCAACCCCAAGCACGAGACGATTCAGGGCCAGCAGGCCTACAAATCCATTGAGGAAATCGGCGCCCGAGTCGAGATGGCGGTTATCGCCACCCGTCCGCAGACAGTGCCGCAACTGATCGAACAATGTGGTCGTAGCGGGGTTCGCAACGTTATCGTGATCGCTTCCGGCTTTTCGGAAGCCGGCCATATCGGTGCGGCACTGGAACGCAAGGTTCTTGAAATCGCCCGTTCCTACAACGTGCGCATCCTCGGCCCCAACTGCCTGGGCATCATCCGCCCCGACCTCGGCCTCAACGCCACCTTTTCCAAGACCACCGCCGCCCCCGGCAACCTCGCCCTCGTCTCGCAGTCCGGCGCCATGTGCTCCGCCGTACTCGACTGGGCCAAGTCCAACCAGGTCGGTTTCTCGTCAGTCATCTCGATCGGCATGACCGCCGACGTCGATTTCGGCGAAATCCTCGACTACCTGATCTACGACAGCCGCACGCACTACATCCTGATGTACGTCGAAGGCATCCGGAACTCCCGCCGCTTCATGAGCGCCCTGCGTTCGGCCGCCCGCATCAAGCCGATCATCCTGCTCAAGGCCGGTCGGCACGAAGCTGGCGCCATGGCCACGGCAACCCACTCGGGCATGGCCGCAGTTTCCGATAGCGTTTTCGATGCGGCCGTTCGCCGCGCCGGTGTGGTCCGTGTGCAAAACGTCGGCCAGCTGTTCTACGCTGCCAAGGCCCTCGCCTCCAAATTCCGTCCGCTGGGCAACCGCCTTGCCATCATCACCAACGGTGGCGGGCCGGGCGCCATGGCCGCCGACCGGGCCGGCGACATGGGTATCCCACTGGCCGAGCTGAGCAACGAGACGATGGCCGTGCTCAACAAGGCGATGCCGACCAACTGGTCACACAGCAACCCGATCGACATCGGTGGCGATGCCACGCCGGAGCGCTATCGTGAAGCGATCATGGCAGTCACGAATGATCCGAACGTGGACAGCACGCTGGTCATGCTCTCACCGCAGGCGATGACTGATCCGTTGGCCGTCGCCCAAGCCATCGTCGAAGTCGCCGACAAGCTCAATCGTTCGATCATCTGCTGCTGGATGGGCGAAGAACAGGTTCGCGAAGGCCGCAAGCTACTCGAGGATTCCGGCATCCCGGCTTTCCGCATGCCGGAAACGGCCATCGAGTTGTTCCATCACATCTCCAAGTATTACCGCAACCAGAAGCTGCTGCTACAGACGCCAGAACCAACGCGTCAATACGGACGTCCTGAAACCGAAGGCGCCAAGATGCTGATCGAGGCGCTGCTCGCCGAGCGCCGCAAGGTGCTTTCCGAAATGGAATCGAAGGCCATCCTGCGCGCCTTCCGCGTGCCGGTTGCGCAGACCATGGTCGCCCGCACGGCCACCGAGGCGCTGTTGCTGGCCGAGCAGATCGGCTTCCCGATCGCCATGAAGGTCGACTCCCCGGATCTGCCGCACAAGTCCGATGCAGGCGGCGTCCGCCTGAACATCGGCAATGCTCCCGCCGTCCGCAACGCCTACCACGACATCATCGATACCGTGCAGAAGCGCCGGCCGGATGCCAAGATCAACGGTGTTTCGATCGAACCCTTCCTGTCGCGCCCGAATGGCCGAGAACTGATGATTGGCGTCTTCCGCGACCCGATCTTCGGACCAGTCATCACCTTTGGGGCCGGTGGCTTCGACGTTGAAATTTTCAGTGATCGCTCGGTCGCCCTGCCGCCGCTGAACAAGTTCCTGGCTAAGGATTTGATTGAGTCGACCCGTGCCTCGAAGATTCTCGACCAGTTCCACAACATGCCGCCGGTCGACCGCGAGGCCCTCAAGGAAGTACTGCTCTGTATTTCCGAAATGGTCTGCGAATTGCCGTGGATTCAGGAACTTGACCTGAATCCGCTGATCGTCGACGAAAACGGCGCCATCGCAGCCGATGCCCGTATCGTCATCGACCATGCGGCCAGCGCTTCTGGTGATCGCTACGCCCACATGGCGATCTACCCGTACCCGGTGCACCTGATCCAGGACTGGCAGATGAACGACGGCCAGATCGTCACCATCCGTCCGATCCGCCCGGAAGATGCCGACATGGAGCAGGAGTTCGTCAAGTCGATGTCCGACGAGTCGCGCTACTACCGCTTCATGGACACGCTGCGCGAATTGACGCAGACCATGCTGGTCCGCTTCACGCAGATCGACTACGACCGTGAAATGGCCTTGGTCGCCACCATCACCAAGGAAGTCGAGGACAACGTGGACGGGATCGAACCGTTCGAACATCAGATCGGGGTTGCCCGCTACGTCGTCAATCCGGACGGCGAGTCGGTTGAGTTCGCACTGGCCGTCGGCGACGACTGGCAGAAGTGCGGCGTCGGCCGCAAGCTGATGACCGCGCTGATCGACTGTGCCCGGATGAAGGGCTACCGTGCCGTGGTCGGCGACGTATTGTCCACCAACTCGAAGATGTTCCGCCTGATGACAAGCTTGGGCTTCACCATCCATCCCCATCCGGACGACACCGCCGTCAAGCGCGTCGTCAAGCCGCTGACGGGCTAGCCCCTGATCTTCTCCGCGCTGGCTTGTCCGGCGCGCAGGCAAACAAAAAGCCGGTCAATGACCGGCTTTTTTACACCTGAAATTCACTGGCGATTATTCGCCGAAGAAGTTCACGTCGTACGGATAGGGCTTCTGCGGCACCTTGGAATCGGCGTTGCGAACCGTGGTATCAACGTCCTGCTTCTTGTCCCACCACAGGGCGCGACCAGCCTTCTGGTCTTCGACCCACTCCGGATTCTTTGCGAGTTGTTCGTTCATCCAAGTCTGGTGATCGGACACGTAGCTGGTATTGACGTCACCCATTTCGCTGCTTTCCTCAAGATATTCAAGACAATGTTGCGATTCTAGCATGGCGCACCGACGCTTGAACCGGGAACGGCAGCCAATCGCCGTCGAAAAACCGTACATAGGCCCGCCTCCCTGCCGGGAAAAGCAGGGCGTCAAGCCTGCGCGAACTGCTCGCGCAGGATCATCAAGGTATCGGGTTCACCGCGAACACGGAAGAAAGCCCCTTCTTCATCGGCACGCTCCTCCAGCACCTCGCAACTGGCGTAAAGTTCCCCGCGCAGTTGCTGAGCCGACCACGGAAGGAAGAGTTCAGCTTCAACCAGGCCTTGCTGGAAAAACGAGATGATCGTCAGGCGCAACCTGGCGACCTCATCCGGGCGGCGGGCACTCATCACGACACAATCCGGATACTTTTCCCGCAATGCTGCTTCGCATTCGGCTTGCGCCTCAGAGTCGCCAACATGGTCAATCTTGTTGAAGACCCGAATGCGCGGCACGGCATCTGCACCGATCTCGTGCAGCACGTCGTCGGTCACCTGCAGCTGACGCTCGAATCCGGGATCGCTCGCATCGATCACGTGAAGCAGCAGTGAGGCATCAAGCGCCTCTTCGAGCGTTGACTTGAAAGAGGCAACCAGGCCGTGCGGCAGATTCTTGATGAAGCCGACAGTGTCGCTGACCAGTACGCGCGGCACGCTTTCCGGATGGAGGGTGCGGACGGTGGTGTCGAGCGTCGCGAAGAGTTTATTGGCGACGAGCACCTCACTACCGGTCAGCGCTCGCATCAAGGTGGATTTACCGGCATTGGTGTAGCCAACGAGCGCCACGCCCGCCAGCCCCTGCCGCTCCTGGCGCCGCGCACGCTGCGTCTTGCGCTCGACATCCATGGCAACGATTTCCTGTTGCAGTTCGGCGATGCGGTCACGAATTTTGCGGCGATCCAGTTCGGTGTGCGACTCACCGCCCCCTCGACCACCGGCACCGCTGCGCTGGCGCCCCTGCGGCCCGGCCAGCTTTGCCGCCTCGCGCAAGCGCGGCGCCATGTAGCCAAGGCGCGCGATCTCCACCTGAGCCCGGGCAGCCCGGGAACGGGCGTTGTTGTGAAAAATTTCGAGGATCACCATGGTGCGATCCATCACCTCGCAGCCAACCTCTTTTTCGAGATTGCGCGCCTGTGACGGTGAAATTTCATGGTCGACAAGGATGGCATCGATCTGGCCGGCAAAAGCGGCCGCCCCCGGGATCGCCCCCTCGCCCTCGACACCATGATTGACGAAATCGTGTATTTCCTGGCGCTTGCCAATACCCAGGTAGCCCGTCGTATCGAACCCGGTGCGTTTTTGCACAAACGTATGAACCACCTTGAAGCCCAGTGTTTTTGCCAGTTCGCGTAACTCGGTCAATGAGGCCTCGAACTCGATATCGCTGACATTCGGTAATTGCACAGCCGCCGCAACGGCATATCTGGTCTTGTCTTCTACTTCACTTCGCATTCCGGGATTGCTTCTCTTAAATGGGCAAAGGCAGATAGTACCCGCCAATACCGAAGACGCCGCCATAGAATGCGGTCCAACCGCAGGCTAAAAGCCTCGCCGCAGCCATATCAGGGATACAAACCACGCGTCGCCCGGGCTTCGAGCACCCGAGTGCAGCCAATCACGAAGGCAGCCGAACGGAGCGACATCCGGCGGGCTTCCGATAGTTGCCAGATCGCATTGAAGGCCTCGGACATGATCCGTTCAAGGCGCTGGTAGATCTCATCCTCACTCCAGAAGAAGCTGGAAAAATCCTGCACCCACTCGAAGTAACTGACCGTGACGCCCCCGGCATTGGCCAGCACGTCGGGCACAACGGTGATGCCGCGCTCGGCCAGGATGACATCGGCCTCAGGGGTGGTCGGGCCATTGGCACCTTCGACGACAATACGGGCGGTAATCTGGCCGGCGTTATAGCGGTTGATCTGCGACTCCAGTGCGGCCGGCACCATGAAGTCGCAAGGCACAGCCCAGAAAGCCGCGTTATCGATCACTTCGCAACCCGGTGCGCCAAGCAATGTCTTGTTTTCCGCCAAATACCGCTTCAAGGCCGCGATATCCAGACCCGCTTCGCAATAAAGCGTCGCACTGACATCCTGCACGGCAACTACCCTGGCGCCGGCCTGCGCAAAGATCCGCGCACTAGCCTCGCCGACATTACCGAAGCCCTGCACAGCCACCCGCGCTCCCTCAATCGGCAGATTCAGCTTGCGTGCCGCCTCGCGGGCAGTGACAAAAACGCCCCGCCCGGTTGCATCCTGCCGCCCGAGCGAACCGCCCAGCGACAGCGGCTTGCCGGTCACGACGCCAGTCACCGTCCGCCCCTCGCCCATGGAATAGGTATCCATCATCCAGGCCATGACCTGGGCATTGGTATTCATGTCCGGCGCCGGAATATCCTTGTCCGGCCCGATCATCGAACTGATTTCGCTAGTGTAACGGCGGGTCAGCCCTTCGAGTTCCGAAATCGAAAGCTGCCGGGGATCAACACGAACACCGCCCTTGGCACCGCCGAACGGTACATTGACTACCGCGTTCTTGATTGTCATCCAGCCGGCCAGCGCCATCACCTCGGACAAGGTGACATCCTGATGAAAGCGCACGCCGCCCTTGCCCGGCCCGCGTGAGGTGTTGTGATGCACGCGATAACCCTCAAAATGCGCCACTTCACCGCTATCGAGACGGATCGGCACATCGACGATCAACGAACGCTTTGGTCGACGCAGGGTTTCCACCCACGGCCACAGCGACTTGTCGAGCAGCGGTGCGACCTGCTCGACTTGCTGCAGGAAGATGTGCCACGGACCGATGTTTTGTGCCGAAATATAAGAAGGCAGCAGCGGGGCATTCATGGCAACTCCTTGCGGGCGGGATGACGCTCAGTGTGGCGCATCAAAGCGCACTTGACTAGCGCGCCTTCACGGCTTGGCGGTATGCTCTGCCCACAACATTCAACCGGAGAGACCCTGTGCCCGCACTGCTGCCGCAACCCGATCCCGATGGCCTGCTCGAATACTCGGTGGTCTATACCGACCGCGCGCTGAACCACATGTCGCAACGCTTCCAGGGCGTGATGAAAGACATCTCGCGCCTGATGAAGCAGGTCTACAACGCCAAATCCGCGATCATCGTGCCAGGTAGCGGCACTTATGGCATGGAAGCGGTGGCCCGCCAGTTCGCCACCGACAAGAAGGTGCTGGTCATTCGTAACGGCTGGTTCAGCTTCCGCTGGACGCAGATTTTCGACATGGGCAAGATTCCCTCCGAAAGCATCGTGCTCAAGGCGCGGCAAACTGGCAGCGGTTCGCAGGCCCCCTTTGCCCCGGCACCGATCGAAGAAGTCGTCGCTGCCATTCATCAGCACCAACCCGCGGTCGTCTTCGCCCCGCACGTTGAAACTTCGTCGGGCATGATCCTGCCCGACAGCTACATCAAGGCAGTTGGCGAAGCCGTGCGTGCTGTGGGCGGCATGTTCGTGCTCGACTGCATCGCTTCCGGCACCATTTGGGTTGATATGGCGGCCAACAACGTCGACGTGCTGATCAGCGCCCCGCAAAAAGGCTGGAGCGCTTCGCCGTGCTGCGCCATGATCGCGCTCGGCGAACGTGCCCGCGCCCACATCGACAGCACCACCAGCACCAGCTTCGCCTGCGACCTGAAAAAATGGCTGCAGATCATGGAGGCCTTCGAAAACGGCGGCCATGCCTATCACGCAACGATGCCGACCGATGCTTTGGCTACCCTGCGCGATGTCATGCTGGAAACAGAAGCCTACGGTTTCGACAAGGTTTGTGCCGAACAACGTGAAGTCGGCCGCCGTATCCGCGAACTGATGGTCGCCAAAGGCTTCCCCAGCGTGGCCGCCGAAGGCTTCCAGGCCCCCGGCGTCGTGGTCAGCTACACCACCGACCCGGATATCCAGTCGGGCAAAAAATTCCTCGCCCAAGGCGTCCAGACTGCTGCCGGGGTGCCGCTGCAATGCGATGAACCGGCTGATTTCCGGACCTTCCGTCTGGGCCTGTTCGGTCTGGAAAAGCTGCACAATCCGGAACAAACGCTTCATAATTTTGCCCGGGCACTCGACGCCATTCAGGCTGACTAAGCAAGCAACACTCAAAAAGGCGGGATCGTCACTGCGGCGGACGATCCCGCCTTTTTGCACCGGTTTTATCGGCCGCTGAAGATGCCGACATCACTCCTTGATAAATATCAACAAACGCTAATTTGCGCGGAGCACAATGCGCAGATAAGGAGAAAGTCGTGTCTACCCCCAAGAACAGCCAGTCCAGTGGCACCACGTCACTTCCCGCCCTTCCCGCCTACCTCAAAGACACCTACTCTTGGGCCTATGTCACTCCCGATGCAATCAAGCGCTTCGAGCGACAATGGTTGGTTAACCTGATCCTCTGGGGAAACTTTGCCCGGCTACGCGATCTAGCGCTCAACAGTTTCGGCCAGCGCCTTCAGGGACCCAGCCTGCAGATCGCTTGCGTATACGGCGACTTGACGACCCATCTGGCCGCGCGCCACATCAGCGAAAACCAGTTGGACGTCATCGACGTCCTTCCTTCCCAGCTCGACAACCTGAAACGAAAACTGGGGCTGGATAGCGAGGTTGGCATCCACCTCGCCAACAGCGCCTCTTTGCCGCAGGCCACTGCCAGCTATGAGCGCGCCCTGCTGTTCTTCCTGCTGCATGAACAACCACTGGATATCCGCGTCCAGACGATCCGCGAGGCATTCCGAGTCGTCAAGCCGGGGGGGAAAATCACTTTTGTCGACTACCACCGGCCAAAGCCGTGGCATCCGCTCTATATTGTGATGAAAGCGGTTCTCACCAAGCTGGAACCTTTTGCCCTCGACCTTTGGCACACCCAAATCGAAGAGTGGTTCCCCGACGACATGCCTGCGGCCAGTATTAGCAAGCAGACTCGTTTCGGCGGGCTCTACCAGATCGTTGAAGTGACTCGCCAGGCCTGATCAGTCCAGCTTCGTTGCCAGCAGATTACGGAACCAGTGCAGGTCATCAGCCAGCATTTCCGGGGAAGCTTCGCGCATGCCCCGAAAAGGCACATCAATGCCGCGCAACCTGAGTTCGCGCTGTAATTCCCGCATGAAGCCCCCCGACTCGAGCAACACTCCTCGTTCATCATGCACCGCACACCCGGGGCTGCGCGGGTTACCGCTCAGAACCGCCACTAGCCGGGAACCTTCGGCCATTGCAGCCTCAATTCGTTCGGCAACCGACGCCGCTAGATCGGCACAATTCCGCCAGCCAGCCTCGCTATCGAGTGCCTGCCGAATTGTCGTTCCTGGTGGGCGCTTGCGCTTGACGCCAAGGGCTAAAACTTCCGGACAAGGCATTTGCATCACGCCAACACCCTTCTCATGGCACAGCTGCAGCAGATCGAAATTCATTCCCGGAAAACTGGCCGCTCCACGGTCGCGCACATTCTGATTGAGGATGCACAGTCGATCACGGCGACGAAGCGGCCGCCACGACAATCCGGTAGGGCTGCCGAAGTGGCCCCCGAGCGAATTCTCCTGATCACTGTTTTCAGCGTCGGCAGGTTCATTGTCCCAGCCATTTCTTTTCGCCTGCCATGACCGAAAATGGCAGCCAGTTCTCCGGCGGCGGCAGCGGGCAGGTCGCAAAGGCCGTAAAGGCACAGGGCGGACTGAAGGCAAAGTTGAAATCCAGCCGAATCCGCCCATCCTGTGCCGGTTTGGCTTTCAGGAAGCGCCCTGCGCCATAGCTATCCCGGCCGCTCGTCCGGTCGCGGAACACGAAAAACACCTCCCGCTCGCTGACGCTCATCGGCAGCAATTCGACCTGAGCACCGGCCACCGCGAAAACGGCCTTGTGTGCCACCGTGACCGGCTTGAGGTCGCCCGTCACATTCGGCACCTCCATCACCACCGGCGGCTCCAGCGCCAGCCAGTCGGCCACGATGGCCCACGCCGGGTCATAGTCGAAGTACTGCAAGCCGGCAAACGGCTGCGTCTTCGCCCATTCCCGATTCCGTACCCGCGCCGCCAACCGGCCATCCCGCTCGACCACGAAGAAGGCGAACGGCGCGCAATCAACCACCGTCGGCGCCCCATCGCGGTCCGTCACCAATTCCTGAACATCGCCCTTGAGCGGCTGCCAATACAGCGCATCGCCTGACCAGACCAGATCGCCCAGATGCGCCTCGCCACCCGGCAAACGCACAACGCAATCCTGAGCCCCGCCCACCCGATTCACGCCGGGTTCCAGCCAATCAAGGCCGATCAATCCAATCCAGCTATTTGGCCCGGAAAGCTCCTTCTCCCGAGCCTCACACCACCGACTCCAAGCCTGCTTCTTACCGTTGTCCATTCCACTCATTCCTTCCACATTTCCCTCGGACAGCATGCGGTATGATTTGCCATCAGCATTGCCCGGTTTATCCTGTCCATCATGCCTAAAATATCTAACCTATCGTCGAATTCGCTTGCCACACGCGGATCTTCAGTGTCTCGTAAACCAGCTTATTGGACACCAGCCGAAATATTGCTCTTTTTAACGTCTACTACTAGTTAGCCCCCTATGAACCGAGTTGAAGCGGTCGCCCAGTTGCAAGCTGTTTGGGGAGTCCTAAGCGCCGACCTCGACTGCGCGTTAGCCTACGGACGACAGGACAACACTCCGTATGCACAACGCGCCTTGGTCCGGGCATGGTTTGCTCTCGTGGAGGGTTTATCCTATCAACTTCGTCAAGTCACCCTCGCAACACTTCATGGCACAAGCATTTGTCAGCCAGTGAGATTGCTCTGCTTAGGGAGGAGCGGTACTCCCTTGATGGCAAGGGACGCTCGAAGACCAGTGAACAATTCCTTCCCTTCCCGCAAAGTCTGCTATTTTCTGTTCGGGCCTATGCGAAAAATCATGGTGCCGAATTCGAGCCTGATACAACGCACTTAGGCTGGTCTGCTATGCACTGCGCCGTTGAAGTGCGAAATCGAGTCACGCACCCAAAGGCAGAAAGCTCACTTTCGCTGTCAGAAAAGGATTTGCAAAAATTCAGCGACGCGGCGGCATGGTGGAAGGCAACAATGCTGAGCATGTTCGCTGCGTGCAAAGAGGCCGATGAGTACTGGTGCCGCGAGTTGGAGACGCATGTATGAAAACATCCTTCTCGTGGCAACGGTCAGGGGCTACTCCTTCCATCGAGCGGACATTCCCCGGCAAGCCGGGTCATGCCGCTCATGTTGAACGTTAAATCTTCCACATCATGTCCGACCATATCTTCCGCAACAGCCGAACACTCCCCTTCCCGCCCGAAGCCATTTATCAGGCTTTCGAATCAGCCGAACTACTCGCCACTTGGTGGGGGCCGGCCGGTTTTACCAATACGTTCGAGGTATTCGAATTCAAACCGGGAGGCCGCTGGAAGTTCGTGATGCATGGTCCG
>JAGTRV010000081.1 GCA_018262245.1 Pseudomonadota bacterium
ACCGATACCCAGTTCGTTATAGACCTCGCGGACGCCCTCGATCTTGCGGATTTCGCTTTCAATCGACGACTTGGCTTCTTCGTTCGGTACTTCGCCGGTGATCAGCACGCGGCGATTGAAGGCAGTGAAATTGACGTGCGACTGGTCCTTGTACTGTGCTGGCACGTGATTGTTGGACTTCCATTCCATCGTTTCGTCGTCAGTCTGGGTGCCGGTCGAGCGACGATCATGGGCTGACATCACGCTGGCGGCGGCCGCAGTGCCGAGCAGGGCGGCTTCGACGCAGCCCTGCAAGGCCGGTAGTGCGGCAATCATCAGCAGGGCGGCCAGGCTGAGTTTGGCTTTTTGCATCATTCGACTCCCAGTAATAGAGCATCGATGCCATCACACAGGCAATGGATGACGAGCAGGTGGGTTTCCTGAATGCGCGCCGTCCGTTCGGCCGGTACGCAGAGGTGAATATCGGCGTCGCGCAGCATTTCGCCGATCTGGCCGCCGCCCTTGCCGGTCAGCGCGATCACGTGCATGTCGTGTTCGTGGGCGGCCTTGATGGCTTCGATGATGTTGCCGGAATTGCCGGAGGTGGAAATGGCCAGCAGGATGTCGCCAGAATGGCCGAGGCCGCGCACCTGCTTGGAGAAAATCTGGTTGAACGAATAGTCATTGCCGATGGCGGTCAGGATCGAGCTGTCGGTGGTCAGCGCGATAGCGGCCAGTTCCTGACGCTCGGCCTCGAAGCGGCCGATCAGTTCAGCGGCGAAATGCTGCGAATCGCCGGCCGAGCCGCCGTTGCCGCAGGCGAGAATCTTGCCGCCGTTGATCAGGCAGTTGGTCATAGTCTCGATGGCGGCAGCAATCGGGGCAGCCATCATGTCGACGGCGTTCAGCTTGGTTTGGGCGCTGTCTTCGAAATTCTTGGCAACGCGGGCGATGAGATCCATATCGTTCAAAGGTTTAAGGCTGTAGATCGAAGCATTCTACCTCACAGCTCCACGAACACTTCGAACGCCACCCGTTGCCATGGATTTTTGTTGTCGCTCAGGGACGACACGCGGGCGGTAAGCCGGTCGCCAGCATCCATCGCCGCCGCAACCGCCCGGTTCTGGGCGCGCGGCACATAGCCCAGCTTGTGGCCGCGCCATTCGACGCGAATGGCATTGCGGTCGTGCTTGTTATCAGGTTCGCGAAAGAGGTCGAGTCCATCGCCGATTTTCATCTCGTGCCACAACTCGCCAAGCGCGTAGTACTGGCTACCGGCCAGTGGCGAATTTTGCACCAGCACCCGGATGCTCTCGGCCTGGGCTGTCGCCAGCCAGCAGAGCAGGCTAATCGTCAGCAGAAAACGCATGCTTGATCCATTCCAGCTGTTCGCCATCGATCAAGACGCAATCGAATCGGCAGTCGCAATCCGGCTTGCCGAGCAGGTAATGCTGCGCCGCCAGTACGATGCGCCGGCGCTTGCCCGCCGTGATGCTGGCCCCGGCCCCGCCGAAGTCGCTGCGGCTGCGCTGGCGCACCTCGACAAAGACCAGTCCCTTGCCATCGCGGCAGATCAGGTCGATTTCTCCGCCGCGGATGCGGAAATTGCGCTCGACGACGCGCAGGCCGCCGCGCTCCAGATGGCGAGCCGCCCTGTCCTCGGCTTCGCGGCCGCGCGCAGTGGTGGTATCGTTGGCCTTTACCTGCATGCTGATAAAAATGACGGAAGAATCCGCCGCATTGTATGTCGTCCCGACGCCGCTCGGGAATCTGGCCGATCTGACTCGTCGGGCTGAAGAAATCCTGCGCACCGTGCCGTGGATCGCCGCCGAGGATACCCGGCACAGCGGCCCCTTGCTCAAGCAGCTTGGGGCGCCGGCACGAACGATACCGGCGCACCAGCATAACGAACACGAAGCCGCTGCCCGCATCGTCGAAAAACTGCGCTCCGGCGAAGCGGTCGCCCTGATTTCCGATGCTGGCACACCGGGCATTTCCGACCCCGGTGCCCGCATTGTCGCGGCCGTTCGTGCCGCCGGGTGCAAGGTCGTTCCGCTGCCTGGGCCTTGCGCGGCAACGACCGCGCTATCGGCTTCTGGTCTGCTTGACGAGCATTTTCTGTTCTACGGTTTTCTGCCATCCAAGGGCGGCCAGCGCCGGCAGGCGCTGGAGGCATTGCGCGAACAGTCCTGCGCGCTGGTCTTCTATGAAGCGCCGCACCGCGTTCTGGAAACCGTGGAGGACATGGCGACCGTGTTTGGCGAGCGTACCCTGGTCATCGCCCGCGAACTGACCAAGCTGTTCGAGTCCATTCATTCCCTGCCGCTGGCCGAAGCGCTCGACTGGCTCAAGGAAGATGCCAATCGCCAACGCGGTGAATTCGTGCTGATGCTTTCCGGCGCCCCGGCGGAGACCGAGAGCGGCGAAGGCGAGCGGGTCTTGAAGCTACTGCTGGCTGAAGGGCTGCCGGTCAAACAGGCCGCCAAGCTGGCCTCGACAATCACCGGCGCGGCCAAGAATGCGCTGTATGAACGCGCCTTGTTGCTGAGAAGGCAATAGCTTTACGCTGGATCTGCCGAGCGCTTGCTGACTCAGTTCTTCCTGGTTTTGGTATATTCGGAAAAAATTCAAAAACTTAGGGAGTTGTTCGGTTAGCGGCCGACGTGGGAGGAGGGGTGTGGAGCGGAGCGGGCGTGTGTCTCCTGTGATGGAGCGCGGCGAAACGGGGGTGTCGCCGCAACTTTGGTGTGTCATTCTTACGCTGGGCCTGGCCTTGGGCTGGGCGTTGCCGTCGGTTCGTTTCTTTGCAACGCCCGCGCAATATCTTCCCGTTCATACCGCGTTGGAATTCGTCGCCATGGCAATTTCATGCATGGTGTTCGCGCTGGCCTGGAATCTCCGTCGGCAGCCAGGCAACAGTGACAAGATTCTGCTTGGCGCCGGATTCCTGGCGGTATGCCTGATTGACTTCGGGCATACCCTTTCCTATGCCGGAATGCCGGATCTGCTAACGCCTAGCGGACCGGAAAAGGCGATCAATTTCTGGCTGGCCGGGCGTTATGTTGCCGCAGCGGCGCTGCTGGGCATTGCCGTGCTGCCAAAGCGCGACTTGTCGGCTTGTGCCGGTAATTGTCTGGTCGCCGGGGTTGTCGTCGTTGCCGCTTGCGCCTGGTGGCTTGGGTTGATGCATCCGCAGTGGTTTCCCCGGACCTTTGTGCCAGGCGAGGGGCTGACCCCCTTCAAGATCGGCGCGGAGTACCTGCTGGCTGCACTCTATGCACTCGCTGCCTGGGGGCTGCTCGTCAAGGCGAAGCGAACGGACAATGCCAATCTCCATTGGCTGGCTGCCGCCGCCTGGGTACAAGGGCTCGCCGAGATGTTCTTCACGCTCTATGGCGAGGTGACCGATCTATTCAATCTGCTCGGTCATGTCTACAAGGCTGTTGCCTACCTGATGGTTTATCGGGCGATGTTCGTCGCCGGAGTGCTGGCCCCTTTCCGTGAAATGAAGTTGGAGCGTTCGCGTCTGCAGGCCCTGCTGTCAGCGATTCCCGACCCGGTCTTCGTCAAGAATGCGAATGGCGTTTTCATGTCCTGTAACAAGGCATTCGAGCGTTTACTCGGGGCTCCGGAAAAGAGCATCCTGGGCAAGACAGACTACGATTTTTTCGACAAGGACCTGGCCGACTTCTTTCGCGAGAAAGATCGCGCCGCGACGGCAGCCGGACGCCCTTTGAGTAACGAAGAGTGGCTCGAGTTTGCCGCAGATGGCTATAGCGGACTTTTTGAAACGACGAAGACCCCGCTTTATCTGGATGGGCAGGCAATCGGGACGCTGGGTATTGCCCATGACATTACCCGGCGCAAACGGATCGAGGCCGACCTGCGCCTCGCGGCAGCCGCCTTCGAGTCCCAGACAGCGATGCTGGTAACCGATGCGAATGGTGTCATCCTGCGGGTCAACCAGGCCTTCCTCAGAGACACCGGCTATGCCGTCGAGGAGTGCGTTGGCCAGACGCCGCGCATCCTCCGTTCAGGCAGACACGATCCGGCGTTCTATCAAAAAATGTGGGAAAGCATCCGGAGTTCAGGGGTCTGGCAGGGCGAGATATGGGATCGTCGCAAAGACGGTTCGATATATCCGAAGTGGCTGACGATCTCCGCGGTGCTTGGCGAGTCCGGTGAGGTCACCCATTACATTGGCTTGCATCAGGACGTCTCCGAACGCAAGCTGGCCGAAAGTCGAATTCATCAACTGGCCTATTATGATCAGGTAACAGGTCTGCCCAACCGCATCCTGCTGCAGGAGCGACTGAGTCAGGTGATGGCGAAATGCCGCGCCAGCAGTAACTATGGTGTCTTGTTGTTCGTCGATCTCGATAACTTCAAGACACTCAACGATACCCTTGGTCACAATGTCGGGGATCTTTTGCTGAAGCAGGTTGGCGAAGTCCTGCGCCGATGCTCGCGTGAGAGTGACACCGTCGGCCGCCTGGGGGGCGACGAATTTGCGGTGATCATGTCTGAGTTGGGGACTGATCCAAGCGCAGCCATGCAGGGCGCCGAAGCGGCGGCACGTTATCTGCTGTCCGAACTGGGGCGAACATTCCAGTTAGGGAACGTCATTCATCGCAACACGGTGAGTATCGGGGCCACCCTGTTCAAGGGCGAGCAGGAGAGCATCGAGTCCCTTATGCGGCAGATCGATCTCGCCATTTATCAGGCCAAGGGGGCGGGGCGGAATACCGTTCGTTTCTTTGATCCGAGCATGGAAATTGCACTCAGGGAACGGGCGGCCATTGAAGAGGCGTTGCGATACGCCATTGAGGAAGAGCAGTTCCTGCTGCACTATCAGGCCCAGATCGGTGAGGATGGAAGAATAGAGGGGGCGGAAGTGCTTTTGCGCTGGCAGCACCCTGAGCGTGGCATGGTGTCTCCTGCTATTTTTATTCCTCTGGCCGAGGAAACCGGGGATATCGTGCTGCTCGGCAGTTGGGTGCTGGCGCAGGCGGCAGCGCAATTGGCCCGCTGGGCTGAATCACCGGTGATGGCGGGCTTGGTCCTGGCTGTAAACGTCAGTGCCGTTCAGTTGCGTCAGCCGGATTTCGTCGAACAGGTGACGACAGTATTACGCGAGGCCGGTGCCGACCCCGGCCGCCTGAAACTGGAGCTGACTGAAAGCATGCTGGTCGATGATGTCGAGGCGACGATCGCCAAAATGCAGTCATTGAAGGCAATTGGCATCGGATTTTCGCTGGATGATTTCGGTACTGGATACTCGTCGCTTTCCTACCTCAAGCGCCTGCCGCTTAGTCAGCTCAAGATCGATCAGTCTTTCGTTCGTGACGTGCTGGTCGACGCCAATGATGTGGCGATTGCCAGTTCCGTTGTCGCCCTGGCCAAGAGCCTCGGACTGGGCGTGATCGCAGAAGGTGTGGAGACCGAGGCGCAGCGCGAACTGCTGGCGGGTATTGGGTGTCACTGCTATCAGGGCTATCTTTTCAGTCGGCCGCTGCCAATTGGCGACTTTGAGCGCCTTGTTTCGGGTGCGTGATTGGATGCTGCCTTGACTCGGCGATGATGGAAACGCCTGCGATGTGCTGGGCCTCCCTGCTAAAATCGCGAAAACTGACCAGAGAAACAATCATGCAACTGACCATCACCCGTCCCGACGACTGGCATCTCCACCTGCGCGACGGCGAAGCGCTGGCGTCCGTCCTTGCCCATACCGCTCGCCAGTTCGGTCGCGCCATTGTGATGCCGAACCTGAAACCGCCGGTGACGACCGTCGACCAGGCCGCTGCCTATCGCGACCGTATCGTGGCCGCGCTGCCGGCCCGCGCCTGCTTCGAGCCGTTGATGACGCTGTATCTGACCGACAACACGCCGGCCAGTGAAATTGCCAAAGCCGCTGCCTCGGGCTTCGTCAAGGCGGTAAAGCTTTACCCGGCCGGGGCGACGACCAATTCCGATGCTGGTCTGACCGACATCGCCAAGGCCTACGACACGCTGGCCGAAATGGAGCGCGTCGGCCTGCCGCTGCTGGTGCACGGCGAGGTGACCGATCCGAAGATCGACCTCTTCGACCGCGAAAAGGTCTTCATCGACACTGTGCTGCTACCGCTGACCCTGCGCTTCCCGAAGCTGAAAGTGGTCATGGAGCACATCACGACGAAAGATGCGGCCGAGTTCGTGGCCGGCTCACCGGCCAACGTGGCAGCGACGATCACTGCCCATCACCTGCTCTACAACCGCAACGCCATCTTCCAGGGCGGTGTCCGGCCGCACTGGTACTGCCTGCCGGTGCTCAAGCGTGAAACCCATCGCGAGGCGCTGGTCGCTGCGGCGATTTCCGGCAATCCGAAATTCTTCCTCGGCACCGATTCGGCGCCGCACGCCAAGGGCGCCAAGGAGGCGGCCTGCGGCTGTGCCGGCTGTTACACCGCCTATGCGGCGATTGAGCTGTACGCCGAAGCCTTCGAGCAGGCTGGCGGGCTCGACAAGCTGGAAGCTTTCGCCAGCTTCAATGGCCCGGACTGGTACGGCCTGCCGCGCAACAGTGGCACCGTCACGCTGGTCAAGGAAAACTGGACCGTGCCGGCCGACTACCCGTACATCAGCACCGACACCATCGTTCCGCTGCGCGCCGGCGAAACGCTGTCCTGGAAAATGCTCTGAGGAAACCCATCATGCGTTTGCGCCATCTCCTCCTGCCGTTGCTGGCAGTACCGCTGCTCTCCGCCTGTGTGAACGACGGTGCGACGTATGAAATCGACAACAGCCGCGAGCATGTGCTGTCACTGATTCGCGAACAGCCCTATTTCTGGGACAGCAAGGTCAATCTGTATCTTGTCGTTTCGCGCATGCCGGCCTGTATGCGCCGGCATAATATGGGTACAGGGACTGACAAGACCAAGGTCGAGGTCTATCAGGTGCCGTCAGGTGCCTTTATTATCAAGGTTGGCAAGCGCATGTTTGCCACCGAGACGCAGACCTGCGAGAGTTTTGCCAAGATGGATAGCGAACCGGTCGAGGGCATGGGGCAGATGATCGGTACTTTCCGCGTCAAGAACGGCGAACTGGTCTTCGTCAAGGAAGAAAAAGACACCTCCGCTGCTGACGAGTGAGCGCTGCCAGCCTTTACGCGTCGCCACTGTTCGAGCCGTTACAGCGCTGGCTTGAGCGCCTGCCGCTGCAACCCGATGCCCAAGCCGTGGCACAACTGGCCATGCAATTCCCGATACATGCCGAAAATGGCCAAAGAATCCGTTTCGTGCCGCCGCAGCCGGATGGTCTGGTCTACGAGTGCCGGATCTGGGAGAGCGGCGAGGTCGAAACCCGGCCGGATAATTGGCACGATTTCTTCAACGCGCTGGTCTGGCTGAGCTTTCCGAAGACCAAGATCGCCGTCAGTGCCGCTCACATGCGCGCCATGCAGGCGCCGGGCGAAAAGCGCACCAATTCGCGGGATGTGCTGACCCACTTTGACGAATGCGGCATCGTCGTCCTGTCCAGCCAGCCGGAATTGCTCGACCTGCTACGCGGATTTTGCTGGAAAGAATTGTTTGTCGAACGGCGGGCGCGGACTGACCGCCAAGGCTGCGCTCTACGAGGTAAGTGAGGACTGGCTTCTTATGTCAACGGAGGCGCAAGTCGCTGCGGTCGACAGCTTGCTGGCGGCGGATCTGGGTAGTGGAAAATACACCCGGCCACGCGACTTCCAGCCTCTTCCCCTGCTGGGGATTCCCGGCGTGACGCCAGAAAGCGAGAACCCGGACTACTACGACGATACCTGGCAGTTTCGTCCGGGACGGCGTGCTAAAGATTAGTAGCGGCGGCGCTGCGCTTGCGGATTCGGTGTGCCGCGATTCTCGATGTGACGGAAGGTGATGCGGCCCTTGGATAGATCGTAGGGCGACAGCTCAAGCGTGACCTTGTCGCCGACCAGGATGCGGATGTGGTTCTTCTTCATCTTGCCCGAGGTGTAGGCGATCAGTTCGTGGCCGTTTTCCAGCGTGACGCGGAAGCGGGTGTCGGGGAGGACGTCGTTCACGACGCCTTGCATTTCAAGTAGTTCTTCTTTAGCCAAGTGTTTTCTCCAGTAATTGAAAAATGGGGTTTAGCCGGCGTCGACCGGTGAAGCATCGGTCGAAATCGCCTCCGGCCGGTGGCGGGGTAATTCCCACGGGCGGCCGGGTTCGGTGATGGCGGTGACGGAAATCAACGGCGGCGGCGAGGAGACGCTGCCGAAAATGGTGGCGTAGGACACATCGGCCGCATCGCGTCCGGTACCCAGGCGGACGAAGCCCATCGGAATGGCGGTGCCGGACGGGTCGAACATGTACCAGCGACCGCCGAGGAAGACTTCGACGTAGGCATGGAAATCGGTCGGGCCGAGGGCCGGGTCGGCGCCGTAGTCGATCCCGGTCGTGAAGCGGGCCGGAATGCTCAGCGCGCGGCAGATGGCGATCATTAGGTGCGCGAAGTCGCGGCAGACGCCGACGCGATCGGTTACCGTATCGAGCGCTGATGTGGTCGAGCTCGTGGTGTTGCTGCGGAAGGCAACGTGCTTGTTCACCCAGTTGCGGATGGCTTCGACGCGCCGATAGCCCTTGGGCAGATGGCCGAATTCGCTCATCGAAAGATTGGCGAGGCGGTCGGACTGGCAGTAGCGGCTGGGGTAGATGTAGTTCAGTACCGAGAGCGGCAATTGGCCGATCGGCGTTTCCGGAATCAGGTCCGGGTTGCCGATATGGTGGTCGATATCGACCAGCGCCTGATAGCTGATGTGCAGTGGGCCGGGGGCACCGGTCAGGCGCAGGAAGCGGGCGTGCGTGGCCGGGGCGGTCTGGATGACCGTCGGTACCTGCTGGCTGACCACCAGGTTTTCGTTGATGATGGCCTGGCTGGCGGTCTGTGCAGCGTGGATGTTGAAAACGAAATCGGCGCCCGGATAGTTCAGTTCATAATGCAGATCGATTGCGAACTGGATGCGGACCATGTATTCCCCAAAGTGACGGCATCCGGAAGTCCGGAAAAGCCGGAAGCGCTCAAGCGAGCAATAAAACGGCGCTTTGCGACGGGGAAATGATCAGTACGGCTTGCCGGTGGTTCGCGGAGCGAAGATAAGGCAGGGACAGCATTTACGCGGGCAGAACGAATTGGCCAAGGCTATACAACACGAGGCTGGAAGAATTCTACGCGCCGAAATGCCGGTAAGCAAGGAAAGTATTAGAAAATTCAATCCCTTGCCGATGTTTTGGCAAGGGATTGCATGGTGCCTCAGGCGGCTTGCGATTGCTCTCCGCTCATCCGGGCGGCGCCGAGGCGATTGACACCACTGAGCAAGGCCTTGATCGACGCGGTGACGATATTGCTGTCGACGCCGACGCCGTAGCATTCGCCGCCGCTCTTGTCTCCACCCTTGCCGGAGATTTCCATGAAGGCGCAGGCCCTGGCGTTGCCATCTTCACCCATCGGTACCATCGAACGTTCCTCGTAGCTGCGCACCTGAATGTTGATGCCGGCGCTCTGCAGGGCATGGACTGCGGCATTGATCGGGCCGTTGCCTTCGCCGGTCAGGATGTGCGGCGTGCCGTCGATGTCGATGTTCAAGCGGATGCCCTGATTGCTGCCTTGTTCGAAGAGATGGTGTTCGCGATAACGGATCGGGGTGGTGGCCTCGAGGTAGGTCCGGGCGAACATGGTCCAGATGCCGTCAGCGCTCACTTCGCCGCCATGGGCGTCGGTGTGTTGCTGGACGACGCCGGAAAACTCGACCTGCAAGCGGCGCGGCATGACCACGCCGTGTTCGGTTTCCATCAAGTAGGCGATGCCCCCCTTGCCCGACTGGCTATTGACGCGGATGACCGAGTCGTAGCTGCGGCCAACGTCGGCCGGGTCGATCGGAAGATAGGGCACTGACCATTGCTCTGCCGCCTCTTGAGCGGAAAACCCCTTCTTGATGGCGTCCTGGTGGGAGCCGGAGAAGGCCGTGAAAACGAGATCCCCGACGTATGGGTGGCGTGGGTGGATCGGGAGCTGGTTACAGTGTTCGAAAGCACGGGCGACGGCGTTGATGTCCGAGAAATCGAGGCCGGGATGGACGCCTTGCGTGTACATGTTGAGGGCGACGGTGACGAGGTCGACGTTGCCGGTGCGTTCGCCATTGCCGAAGAGGCAGCCCTCGACGCGGTCAGCGCCGGCCATCAGGCCGAGTTCCGCCGCGGCGACGGCGGTGCCGCGGTCGTTGTGCGGGTGGAGACTGATGATCACGCTGTCGCGGCGGGCGAGGTTGCGGTGCATCCACTCGATCTGGTCGGCGTAGATGTTGGGCGTGGCGATCTCGACCGTGGTCGGAAGGTTGAGGATGACCTTGCGCTCCGGCGTGGCGCCCCAAGCGGCCGTGACGGCATCGCAGACTTCCTTGGCGAAATCGAGCTCGGTGGCAGTGAAGAGTTCCGGGCTGTATTCGAGCGTGATCTCAGTTTCCGGCATGGCTTCGGCCTGTGCCTTGATGAGCTTGACGGCCTCGACGGCCATCTGCACGACCTCGCTCTTGCTCATGCCGAAGACGTTGTCGCGGAAGGTCTTGCTGGTCGCGTTATAGACGTGGACGATGGCCTTCCTGGCGCCCTTGAGTGCTTCGAAGGTGCGGCGGATGAGGTGCTCGCGGGCCTGGGTGAGAACTTCGATGGTGACGTCGTCGGGAATGTGGCCACCTTCGATGAGGTTGCGCACGAAGCCGAATTCGGTTTCCGAGGCGGACGGGAAGGCGATTTCGATTTCCTTGAAGCCGATGTCACAGAGCAGCTTGAACATGCGCATCTTCTTTTCGGCATTCATCGGTTCGAAAAGCGATTGGTTGCCATCGCGAAGATCGGTGCTCATCCAGATCGGCGGCTGGGTGATCGTGCGGTTAGGCCACTGGCGGTCGGCAAGCTGGACCGGCGGAAAAGCGGTGTATTTGGTGGCTGGGTTGGCAATCATGATGTGCTCCGCAAAACGTTTTTCGATGGCGAAATATTAGGCTAAAGCGAGCGGCAGGTGCTTGCGAAGTTGGCTATGATTTTGCATTAAATTGGCAGATAATTTTGCAATATAAATTTATTGAGCAACAAAATGGAACTTGATCGTTACGATCGCGAAATTCTCGCCATCCTGCAGGCCGATGGCCGTATCAGCAACCAGGATCTGGCCGACCGTATCGGCCTCTCGCCATCACCCTGCCTGCGTCGCGTGCGGGTGCTTGAGGAGTCGGGGCTGATTACCGGTTATCGCGCCATGCTTGATGCCAAGAAGCTCGGCCTGTCGTTAATGGCGCTGATCGGCATTTCGATGGATCAGCACACGCCGGAACGCTTCGCCAATCTGGAGGCAACTATCTCCGGGATTCCGGAGGTGCTCGAATGCCTGCTGATCACCGGCCAGCAGTCGGATTACCAGTTGAAGGTCGTGGTCAAGGACATGGATGGCTATCAGGATCTGCTACTCAACAAGATCACCCGCATTCAGGGGGTCACCGGTGTGCATTCCAGTTTCGTGCTGCGCAAGGTGGTCGATAAAACGGCCTTGCCACTAGTCGAGGCCTCAAGGTAAGGATAGGTTGGGGGAAGGTCCGGTGTTACCCTAGATAAACCGGCTTGCCCGGTCTCCCCAGCGAGTGCCTTTTCGGCCCTGCATCGCTCTTCTTGAAAGCGTTGTGCCCGTTCGATCGGAACATTTTCTGACGTGCAAACACGCTTTCATCCAGAGAAGAGGTGCCAATGCCTGGTTATCAGGTCCGGTTCCAGACCGTTGCCATCGGCAATTCGGATTATCAAATTCGCTCGTTGCTCGATCGCCAGCAATACCACGACCCCGAAGGTGAAGCGGAAGCCGCCGGCATTTCACCGGCCAGCTGGTCGCTCTTCGGGCAGATCTGGCCATCGGCCCGTGTACTCGCCAGGACCATGGACAGCTTTGATCTGGTCGGCAAGCGTATCCTCGAGATCGGGGCCGGCCTTTGCCTGGCCAGCCTGGTCGTTCATCGGCGCTCCGGCGACATGACGGCCAGCGATGCCCACCCGATGAGCCGTCCTTTCCTTGAAGAGAATCTGCTCCTCAACCACCTTGGTCCGATGACTTACGCTGATGGCAACTGGGGGCGGGACAATCCCGAGCTTGGGCTGTTCGACCTGATCATCGGCAGTGACGTGCTCTACGAGCGCGATCAGCCGCTGATGCTAGCTTCTTTTATCGACCGTCATTCGGCGCTTGGCGGCGAGGTACTGATCGTCGATCCCAATCGCGGCAACCGCCCGGCCTTTCGTCGGGCCATGGCGGGTTTTGGCTACCTCTATGGCGAATCCAAGGCAGATTGCACCTTCGCCGATGGCGAGGCCTATCGTGGCAGTTTCCTGCATTTTCATCGCGGCCTTGTCTCATGAGCAATCCCGACAATGCACTTTGGCAGCAATGCTGGCGTGACCGGAATATCGAATTCCATCAGAAGACTGTCAATCAGCTGTTGATTCGCTACTGGCATAGCCTGAACCTGGCGGAGGGCAGCCGGGTATTCGTGCCGCTGTGCGGGAAAAGCCTGGACCTGCTGTGGTTGGCGCAGCAAGGTTGCGAGGTGATTGGCATTGAGTTGAGCCCAATCGCCGTCCGGGCTTTTTTTCGCGAAAACGGTCTGCTGCCGGCTCGCCGACAGGTGGGCCGGCTGACCGAATGGTCGAGCGGGCCGATACGCATTTTTTGCGGCGACATCTTTGCCTTGACGGCTGCTGATCTTGGGCCAATTTCCGCGGTATATGATCGCGCCGCGCTGACTGCCTTGCCGGAATCGGTTCGGGCGATCTATGTGGCGCACCTGCACGCCCTGATTCCTGAAACTTGTCCGATATTCCTGCTGACTGCAGAAGATCCGGAAGAGGGTGATGCCGAAGGTGCCGAACCCAATGTCGCCGAGGAGTTGTTGACGCTCTATGCCGAACGCTTCACGGTCGATCTGGTGCATGTCGCGCCCAGTTTTCAAATGAATCCCGAGGCGCCTGATGCGCCGCCCCTACCCATCGAGCACAAGTTTTATCGCCTGCTACCGAGCTGATTGTCGGCGTGGCACGCGTATAATCCGCGCTGGAAAGTCGGCCAGGCAATCGCTGGATACTTCGGTATCGGGAGGAAAGTCCGGGCTCCATTGGGCGGGATGCCAGTTAACGGCTGGGTGCTATACGGTCGCAAGACCCAAGGCAACGGAAAGTGCAACAGAGAATAGACCGCCGATGGCGTTGTAAGACGCACAGGTAAGGGTGAAACGGCGAGGTAAGAGCTCACCGCGTCCACGGTAACGGCGGACGGCACGGTAAACCCCATCCGGAGCAAGACCAAATAGGGAAGCTGAGGCGTGGCCCGCGCTGCTTCCGGGTAGGTTGCTTGAGCCTGTCGGTGACGGCAGGCCTAGAGGAATGATTGCCGAACCTCGCAAGAGGGGAACAAAACCCGGCTTATCGGCCGGCTTTCCAATATCGACAGCTGACAAGAAAAAGCCCTACAGACACTGTAGGGCTTGCGTTGCGGCAGGGTTATGCCTTCTCTCAGTTGCTGGCTTGACGCCGACGAGCTCTCCAGCTCGCGCCGGCTAACGCCAAGCCAAGAAGGCTGAGCGTGCCCGGCTCGGGAATGGGCTGGTTAAACCGGCTATCGTTGTCGGTGTCCTGCAAAAACTGGAAGGATCTGGCTATGCCGTCCCCGAAGTGGATTGAGACTTGATGAAAGATATCTCCCACTGGTGCGGCGCCGCCAATGCCAACAACGTCCGAATAGAGCACAGAGGCGCTGATGGTATCGTCAGTAAAGGCGAGATCAGAGCCGTTGGCAGAACCGTTGGTACCGGAGGTGCCGTTAAAGTAACGGTCAAATACGGTCAGCCCCGGGTTGCCATCCAGTGATAGCGATAGCAGAGTAAGCGGGGCTGTTGTGCCGACATTCAAATTGAGACTCCACAGACTTGCAAAGGTGTCGCCATTCTGTGTCAGCGACCAGCCTGTGCCTGTTACGCCCCCCGAGGCGGCGCCAGTGGCTGCCCAGCTAAGGGTTTCAGTGAAAGCGCCGTTGGCCCCTATAAAAGTTGCGACCACCTGCATTCCGCCCATCATTGCGCCGGTGGTTTGAAAACCGGTCAGGCCGGGAATGTCGCTCGGGGAGGTAATGTCCTCGTTGTAGGTTACGGCTGCGGTTGCGGAGCCAGCGAGCGCTAGTGCCAAGGCAGCGGACAACGCTGTTTTCTTGAAGATGGTACCGAGTGTCATTTTTTGTTCCTCCGCAAAACAGATATTGGATGCCTGGTGTAATAACAGAAATCAGGTATTGAAAATGCCTTCGGTGATTTCTATGCATAGTCCGTGCCCGTTTGTTAAAACTGCCATTAATTTAGATGCTTAGCTGCTTGTGCAGGGGGGGCTGCGGGGAGGTCAAAGACGATATGTAAAGTTTATCGACACGCCCTCGCAGGCAAGTTTTTCTTATGTAACCAGTCAATATTTCGGAGTGATCTTGTCGTGATTTTCTTGGTGGCAGACCAGTTATTGGCGCTCGGCAACCCATTACTGCTGCTGTGGCTATCGACGGGGGCACGTTAGGAACGTTTACGCCAAGATTGGCGGTCAGGCTGCGTTTTTTGCATGCTCAAAGCCACGTCCTTGGTGATTTTCCGATACCAGCGCCATTGACTTCATCTTTGGCATCGATGAGTTCCATGCTCTGGCGCCGCCACCTGCGGAGGTCGAATCGGGGGGCTTGGGACTGGTTGTTTGCTGGAGGTTGCTTAGAAGATGCGGAGCCTGTTTCTATAGCAGCTAGATGGCGCCAGCGCCCGGCGTAGTCCGGGCTGGTCTGCAGAAAGCGTGGAGGAGTGAGTTTGCGCGGCTGGTGGGTGGTGGTTGTTGCGGGAATCGGCGCATTCACGATTTCACTTATTTTGTGAAACTGAAAATATTCCAGTTATTTTATTTTGACAGGCTGCGCATGGCACGCTCCAAGCCGTCCAGCGTCAGCGGGAACATCCGGTCGTTGCCCATGACTTCACGGATCATGCCGATTGACGGCGTGTAGCCCCAGTAATTTTCGGCCAGCGGGTTGAGCCAGGCGGCGCGCGGCCAGGCATCGATCATCCGCTGCAGCCAGACGGCGCCGGCTTCCTCGTTCCAGTGCTCGACGCTGCCGCCGGGGCGGCCGACCTCGTAGGGGCTCATGCTGGCATCGCCGACGAAGATCAGCTTGTAGTCCGGCCCGTAGGTGTGGATGACATCCCAGGTCGACAATCTTTCTCCGTGCCGCCGGTGATTGTCCTTCCAGACACCTTCATAGACACAGTTGTGAAAGTAGAAGTGCTCGAGATGCTTGAATTCCGAACGGGCGGCGGAAAACAGTTCCTCGCAGGCCTGGATGTGATCGTCCATCGAGCCGCCGACATCGAGGAAAAGCAGCACCTTGATCGCGTTGTGCCGTTCCGGGCGCAGATGCAGGTCGAGCCAGCCGCCGTTACGAGCGGTGCCGGCGATAGTGCCGTCGAGGTCGAGTTCGGTCGCCGCACCTTTGCGGGCGAAGCGGCGAAGCCGGCGTAGGGCGACCTTGATATTGCGCACGCCGAGGTCGAGCGAGTCGTCGAGATTGCGAAATTCGCGCTGGTCCCACACCTTGATCGCCGTCCGGTTGCCGACCGATTCACCGCCGATGCGCACGCCTTCCGGGTTGTAGCCGCCGTGCCCGAAGGGCGAGGTGCCGGCCGTGCCGATCCACTTGCTGCCGCCGGCGTGACGTTCCTTCTGCTCGGCCAGCCGCTCCTTCAGTTGTTCGAGCACCTTCTCGTAGCCCAGCTTCTGCAGGCGGGCCCGGTCGGCCTCCGACAGATGTTTCCGTGCAGCCTGTTCCAGCCATTCCTCCGGCACCATGGCATCGAAACCGGGCAGCGCCTCGACGCCCTTGAAATATTCGCCAAAGGCCCGGTCGAAGCGGTCGTACAGGGCTTCGTCCTTGACCAGCAGGGTGCGCGACAACAGGTAGAAGTCGTCCAGACTGCCCGTCACCAGCCGTGCCTCCAGGGCTTCGAGTAGGGCCAGCAGTTCCTTGGTCGACGCCGGCAACTGGCGCGACTTCAGGTGCAGGAAGAAGTCGACGAGCATCTAAGCGACCAGCATTTACGGTTTGCGGCGGCTCATGAAAGCCAGGCGTTCGAACAGATGCACGTCCTGCTCGTTCTTCAGGAGCGCGCCATGCAGCGGCGGAATGGCATCCTTGGCTTCCTTGGCGCGCAAGGCTTCCGGCGGGATGTCCTCAGCCAGGAGCAGCTTCAGCCAGTCGATCAGTTCGCTGGTCGACGGCTTCTTCTTCAGGCCGGGCACTTCGCGCAGGTCGAAGAAAACTTCCAGGGCCTCCTTCAGCAACTCGTGCTTGAGCACCGGGAAATGCACCCCTACGATGCGCTGCATGGTCTCCCTGTCCGGGAACTTGATGTAGTGGAAGAAGCAGCGGCGCAGGAAGGCGTCAGGCAGTTCCTTCTCGTTGTTCGAGGTGATGATGATCAGCGGCCGGTGTTTGGCCTTGATGGTGCGGTGCAGCTCGTAGCAGTGGAATTCCATGCGGTCGAGTTCGCGCAGCAGGTCGTTGGGGAATTCGATGTCGGCCTTGTCGATTTCGTCGATCAGCACCACCGACGGCTCTTCGCACTCGAAGGCCTGCCACAGCACGCCGTGCACGATGTAGTGCGAGATGTCCTCGACGCGCGGATCGCCGAGCTGCGAGTCGCGCAGCCGGGACACCGCGTCGTACTCGTAGAGGCCCTGCTGCGCCTTGGTCGTCGATTTGACGTGCCACTGGAACAGCGGCATGTTCAGGGCTCGTGCCACTTCCTCGGCGAGCAGCGTCTTGCCGGTGCCCGGTTCGCCCTTGATGAGCAGCGGGCGTTGCAGGGCGACGGCGGCATTGACCGCCAAGGTCAGGTCGCGGGTGGCGACGTAGCTATCGGTACCTTCGAATTTCATGGTTCTTCTTGTCGGCTGGGGATGCGGGGATTGTATGACTAAAGAACGCGGCGGAAGTGCCCTACAATGCGGCATGCAATCGATACCAATTCCCCTTGTTCGCTGGTCGGAAGCCGATCAGGAACACGTTGCCCGCTGGCGCTCGGAAGCCGGCATCGCGTCGCATGGCGACATCCGCATCGCCGACGACCGGACCGGCGCCGACGACGCCTTCCGCCTGCTCGAATCAGGCACGGCGCTCCTCTGGCGCGGCGACTGGGTCAATGCCCGGCACCTGATGCAGGCGCTGACCAAGCGGGCGGATCGGCGTTTCGGCGCGCAGCGCGGCAAGGCGCCGAAAACGCCGGCCGAAGCCTTTGCCCGCCACCGCGAAACGCAAGGCCAGCGGGCAGCGTTGCTCAATCGCCTGCTGGTGCCGTTGAACGCCGACTACACGGTGCCCTTGCGCCGGGCACAGGATGTGGCCGAGGCCTGCCATGCCGCCTACGGAGCGCCGACCGATGAGGATTCCCTCGTCGCGCTGCGCGAACTGCTCGCCGTGATCAGCGCCCACGAATGGCGCAAGAAGGGCGTGCCAGTGCCGGCGGTGCAGGGGCGCATCTATCCGCATTACGGCGTGTTCTCGCCGGTGCGCGGGGAGTACGTCGATCTGATCGCCTCGGCGCCGATTCCCGCCGGCTGCCAGCTGGCCTTCGACATCGGCACTGGCTCCGGCATCATCGCCGCCGTGCTGGCTCGACGCGGCGTGCCGCAGATTATCGCTACCGACCAGGATGTGCGGGCGCTGGCCTGCGCCGGCGAGAATATCGAACAACTGGGGCTGGCGGCTGCTGTTCGCATCGTCAAGGCCGACCTCTTCCCCGAGGGCAAGGCGCCGCTTGTCGTCTGCAATCCCCCCTGGTTGCCGGCCCAGCCCACGTCGCCGGTCGAATATGCAGTCTACGACCCGGATTCGTGCATGCTGCGCGGCTTCCTGGCCGGCCTGGCAGCCCATCTGGCCGATGGTGGCGAAGGCTGGCTGATCATTTCCGACATCGCTGAATTGCTCGGCCTGCGTTCGCGCGAACAACTGCTGGCATGGATCGCCGAGGCTGGACTGAAGGTGATCGGCCGTCTCGATACGCATCCGAAACACCCCAAGGCGCAGGATGCGAGTGACCCGCTGCACGCGGCACGGGCAGCCGAAGTCACTTCTTTGTGGCGGCTTGGAAAAACTTAGGGAATAAAACGATGGTCTGATCCGTTTACGAAGGTGTAGCACCCCAAAACCAACGGAGACGATCATGAAAAAAACCAAGTTGATGTGCGCGCTGCTGACGTCGCTGACCCTGGCCGCCTGTGCCGGGGGCGGCATGTATTCGGCAGCGCCGGCGAAAGTCATGGACGGCGCGCTGACCGGCGCCAACGGCATGACTCTCTACACCTTCGACAAGGATGCCGCCGGCAGCGGCAAGAGCCTATGCAACGGCCCGTGCGCCACCAACTGGCCGCCGCTGTTCGCGATGGATGGCGACATGGCCAGTGGCGACTACAGCGTCGTCAATCGCGACGACGGCAAGAAACAGTGGGCCTTCAAGGGCAAGCCGCTGTACTACTGGGCCAAGGACCAAAAGCCGGGTGACCGGACGGGCGACGGTTTCAACAACGTCTGGCACACCGCCAAGCCGTAACCCGGAAACGTGGACAGCCGCGCCATCCTCGCCGAACTGCCCCGCCTGCGCCGTTACGCGCGGGCGATGCTCGGCGACCGTGCGGCGGCGGACGACCTCGTGCAAGACACTCTGGAACGCGCCTGGAGCCGGATTAGCCAATGGCGCCAGGGCAGCGACCTGCGCGCCTGGCTGTTCGGCATCATGCACAACCTGCGCATCGACCAGTTGCGGCGTGCCGGCCTGGCAACCACGTCGTTGGATGAGGACGCTGCCGAGGTGCCGCTCCGCCCGACGCAGACTGACCGGCTCGAACTGATGGACCTCGAATCTGCGCTCCGCCAATTGCCCGACGAGCAACGCGAAATCCTGCTGCTGGTCGCACTGGAAGAAATGAGCTACGCCGATATTGCCACCCTGCTCGGCATTCCCATCGGCACCGTGATGTCCCGCCTGTCGCGCGGGCGAGAAAGGCTGCGTGTGGTCATGGATGGCCGCCAGCAAACAGCAAACCTGAGGGTCGTGCGATGACCTCGCAACCAATCACTGAAGACGAACTGCAAGCCTATGTCGATGATGCGCTGACGCCGGAGTGGCAGGCGGCGCTCGAAGAACACCTGACCCGGCATCCTGCCGATGCCGAGCGCACCGCTGCCTATCGGGCCCAGAAGCAGGCGCTCAAGGCGCTGTTCCAGCCGGTGCTTGACGAACCCCTGCCGGACCGCCTGCAGACCTTAAGCGTGCAGCCGCTCAGAGCGCCGACCGGTGGTGGCTGGACCGGCGGCCTGTGGCAGCGCCTGGCAGCCGGACTGCTGGTTGCCGCACTGGGTGGTGCCGGCGGCTGGCTGGCGCACGGCCAGTATTTGCAAGGCGACCGCATGGCCCGCATGGTGCCGCTGTCGCATCAGGCGGCCGTGGCGCATGTGGTGTACAGCCCGGACGTGCGCCGCCCGGTTGAAATTGCCGCGGATCAGGAAGAGGCGCTGGTCAAATGGCTGAGCAAGCGGCTCGGCACGCCGGTCAGGCCGCCCAAGCTCGGCGCCCTCGGCTACGAACTGGTCGGCGGCCGCCTGCTACCCGGCAACAGCGGCCCGGTTGCCCAGTTCATGTACCACGATGCCAGCGGCCAGCGCATGACGCTGTACGTGACCACCGAAAGCATCGAGAAGCGCGATACCGGCTTCCGCTTTGCCCGCGAAGGTCCGGTCAATGTCTTCTACTGGGTCGATGGCAAGTTCGGCTATGCCCTGTCGGCCGGCATCGACAAGGGCGAACTGGCCAAGGTTGCCACCGCGGTCTACGACCAGCTCGATCAAAAATAAACGCAGCACCCCACCCCAAGGAGATTCCCATGCAGAAAACACGTTTTGCGCTGTCCGCGCTGGCCCTGCTTTTACCGTTCACCCTCGTGGCTCAGGCCGCCGATGCCGCGCCGGATGCGGCTCAGGTCGTTGCTGCCATCGAGGGCGTCTTCGGCGTGACGCCGGGCGAGCGGCGCAATCACATCAAGGGCACCTGCGCTGCCGGTGAATTCGTGGGTACCAAGGAGGCGGCCAATCTCAGTTCCTCCCCGCTCTTTTCCGGCAAGCCGGTGCCGGTTGTCGCCCGTTTTTCGCTGTCCGGCGGCAACCCGAAGGCGCCGGATGTGGCCAAGAGCGGCCGGGGGATGGCCCTGCAGTTCCAGTTGCCGAAAGGCCAGTTGCACCACATCACCATGCTCAACACGCCGATGTTCGGCGCCGCCAATCCGCAGACCTTCCTCGACCTGATGCAGGCGCTGCAGCCCGATCCGGCGACCGGCAAGCCTGACCCGGAAAAGATGAAGACCTTCAAGGCCAGCCACCCGGACAACCTGGCGCAGGCCCAGTATCTGGCCAGCAACAATCCACCGGCCAGCTACGCCAGCAGCAGCTACTGGGGTATCCACACCTTCAAGTTCGTCGACAAGAAGGGCAAGGCGACGCTGGTGCGCTGGCAGTTCGTGCCGCAGGATGGCGAAAAGCGGCTGAGCGATGACGAACTGA
>JAGTRV010000214.1 GCA_018262245.1 Pseudomonadota bacterium
GGGAGCAGCCAGGTCTGGCAGTTCATGGTCGAAGGCCAATTGGAAAGTTTCCATGTACGCAGCCGCCTCAATGCCAATAACGGCGACGTATTGACCGAAGCGGCGGCGCAGGGGCTGGGCATCACCTGCCAGCCGGATTTCATTGTCGATACCTTTCTGGCCGCCGGGCGGGTCGAGGAAATCCTGGCCGATTACCCGATTCCCGAACTCGGCATCTACGCCATGCTGCCGAGTAATCGCCACGTTCCACACCGGGTGCGGGTGTTGATGGATACCCTTGCGGCACGCTTGTCGATGGTGTGATGCCTGGCTTCGGTCGGGCAGTCCGGCCACAAATCTTTACCGTTCGGTGCCAAGTGTTGTCATGCCATGGCGTTAATATCAGCAGACAACCGATGGTTGTCTGCTGGCCAGCGGATTTCTTTGGTCAGGCTTCTGGTTAAGGGAATAAAGGAGATTTTTCTATGGGAATTGTGTGGACCATCGTCGTCGGCTTCGTCGTCGGCGTCATCGCCAAGTGGCTGCATCCGGGCAAGGAAAACATGGGCTTCATCGTCACCGTGCTGCTCGGCATCGGCGGCTCGTTCCTGGCCGGCATGCTCGGGCAGGCGATGGGCTGGTATCAGGCCGGCGAGGGCGCCGGTTTCATCGCCTCAATCGTTGTCGCCATTGTGTTGCTGGTCATCTACGGCCGCTTGCAGGATAAGGGGCCACAATGAGCCGGCTCGTGACCGCCTTGCTGGCGGGGTGTTTCGCCGCTGCCAGCGCCCAGGCCGGCGCGCTGGTCGACCTTTCCGCCGAGGCCAGCCGACTGGCGGCGAACGACATGGTGCGGGCCAGCGTGTTCAGCGAAGTCAGCGGCAATAACCCTGCAGAGCTGGCGCGCCGCGTCAATGCCGATATAGCCGAGGCCCTGAAGCTCATTCGGGCGAAAGCTGGCGTTACCGTCAAGAGCGGCAATCAATCGACTTACCCGGTCTACGGGCCGGCCCAGAAAATCGATGGCTGGCGCATGCGCAGCGAGCTGCTGATCGAATCGAAAGACCTGGGGGCGGTGTCGGAACTGCTCGGCAAGCTGCAGCAGATGCGTTTGGCGGTCGGTACGGTCAATCAACTGCCATCGCCGGAAACGCGACGTCAGGTCGAAGACGAAACGACGCGCGAGGCGATTCGCGCCTTCCAGAGCCGTGCCGCCGTGGTTGGTGAGCAACTGGGCAAAACCTGGAGGATCAAGCAGCTCAACATCCAGCAGGGCGGTGGCATGCCGGTGCCGATGATGCGCGCCAGCCGGGGCGTGATGTTGGCCGCCGATGCGGCCCCGGCCCCGCTGGAGGCCGGGGAAAGCCTGCTGACGACCAATATCAGTGGGCAGATCGAACTGGCCGACTGAGGGCCGGACGGGCGTCCTAGAAGTGCAGTGTGGTACTGAGCAGCGCAGTGCGTCCGAGTTGCGGCATCTGCCAGCGACGAACGCCCATGACACTGTCGAGTGCTACCGGGTCGTTGTAGCGGTGGTCGAACAGGTTGTAGATGCCGAGCGCGACTTCCCAACGCTTGCCGCTGGGGGCGTAGCTCAGATTCAGATTGGCCAGCGTATAAGACGGAATCCGCTCGGTGCCGAGACTGGCCAGCCGGGCGCTGATCCATTGGGCTTCGAGGCCGGCCATCAGGTGGGTGATGCCGGTCGGTACGGCAACATTCAGCTTGGCCATGTGATGCGGCGAATTGTCAAAGCCGTGGTTCGTTTCGGCTGCATGCTGCACCGTATAGCCGGTGCGCAGGCGACTGCCGTTGCTCCAGCGCTGCTCGTATTCGATTTCCAGGCCACTGGCATTGGTATGCGCGCTGTTTTCTGCGACACCAGCTTCGTCGGTGGTCACCATCTTGTCGATGTGGAGGTGGTAGGCCGTGGCCGTGAACCGGGAAAACTGGCTGAAGCGTTTCTCCCATGAAAGCTCCAGCGAACGCATCTTTTCCGGCCTCAGGCTGGGGTTGCCGTAGGCCAGGGAGGGTGTGGCGTAGGCCCGCTCATAAACCGTCGGCGCGCGGAATGCGGTGCCGTACAGCACCTTGAACAGCCCGGCCTGGCCGGCATCATGCACGACGCCCAGACGCGGGCTCCAGAACGAGCCCAGGCTGCCCAGATTGTTGTAGCTCAGGCCCAAGGTCAGCAGGGTGGCCGTGCCCAGCTGGATCTCGTCCTGGGTCATCAGCGTGATCTGCCGGCTGCGCTGGTGATCGTCCAGGCAGGGAGTAGGGCTGATGCTCATGTCGGCATTGATACAACCGTAGCCGCGGTCGAAATTGCTCTGATTCTGGCGCCAGTTGCCTTTGTATTCAAGGCCCACGGTCAGGCGATGGCCGGACCAGCCGGTGTTGACCAGACGATTCTCGATGCCCCACCAGCTACCGCGTGCCTTGTCCACGTTCATGGCGTGCGGATCGCCGAGATCGGCCGAGTAGTCGTAGGGAAATGCTCCATCGTAGCCGTAGTCACCGAAATAGAGGCGCTGATGCAACTCGTTGGTGGCGTTCAGTTTCCAGCGCTTGCTCAGGTCGAGCAGCGTGTAACGATCCGATTCGACATGGCTGCGGTCGTCGGCAATCGTATCGTAGCTGGCAGTCGGCACAATGCGGTCGCGCTTGGCATGGATGAAGCTGAAGTGCCAGTCATCGCCGCGTACCTTGACGAATAGTTGTCCGCCGTCTTCGCCGCCGAGGCGGTGCAGGTCGCGGGAACTGCCGTCGCCATTGACGTCGCTGAAGGCCAGCGTATTGCCATTCACATTGAAGCCGGTGGCTGAAATCAGCACCTCGTTGCCGCCGACCTGGCCGCCCCAACTGGCGCGCAGCCGGCGATTGGCGCCACTGCCCAGACCCAGGCTGGCTTCGGTGCCGACGCTCTGCCCGCTGCGGGTGACCACGTTGATCACACCGAACATCGCATCGCCGCCATAGACCGAGGCGCTTGGGCCACGAATGACTTCGATGCGTTCGACCAGGCCGATATCGAGCGGGAATGCCGAATCGACCGGGGCGCTGGCGTAGATGTTCTCGTTGACCGACATGCCGTCGATCAGGATCTGCATGCGAGGACGGTAATCGCCGGGTTGCGAGATGCCACGCACGCCGGCATAGGCGTAGGTATGGTCATCGGTCACGTTGAAGCCCTGCAGCGTGCGCAGGGCATCGCCGAGTGTTCGCCAGCCGTAGAGGCGGATGTCCTCGTTGGTCAGGATCGAGACGACGGAGGGAATCCGGTCCGGATTTTCGGCAAATTTCGGGGCCGAGACGATATTGACCTTGAGCAGATCCTCCAGCGACAGATCGATGGCATCGATGGCGGCCGAGCAGGGGGCGACCAGACCGAGCAGCAGGGTGAGCAATAGCCCGCTGCCGAATGGCTTCCCGAGGCGTGTGGCGCGTGGTGTCATGGAGTCGGATCCGGGTTTATTCCGGATTCAATGGCCGGCAACTGGAAAGCGATGAATTCGTCAGCCGGCATCGGCCGGGCAAAAAAGAAACCCTGGAAGATGTCGCAGCCCATCGCCCGCAACAGGTCGGCCTGCTGTCGGGTTTCGACACCCTCGGCGACGACCTTCAGGCCGAGCGCGGTGCCCAGCGTGATGATGGCCTGGACCAGCGCCCGTTTCTTGCCCTGTTCCTCGAGGTCGATGACGAAGGAGCGGTCGATCTTGATTTCGTCGATGCTGAAGCGGTTGAGGTAGCCGAGCGACGAGAAGCCGGTACCAAAATCGTCGAGTGAGATGCGGATCCCGCGTTGGCGTAGTTCGTTGATCACCTGGTGCGCGGTATCTGCATTTTGCATCAGCACGCTTTCGGTCAGTTCGATGATCAGTTGGCTGGCTGGAACGCCGGTTCGGTTGAGCACTTCATCGATGAACTGGATCAGCGAATGCTGGAAAAAACTCTCGGCCGACAGGTTGATGCTGATCGTGCCGACTTTCTGCCGCATGCCCAGCCAGTCGGCGATCAGTTCGCAGACTTGGCTGATCAGCCATTCGCTGATCGGGTGAATGAGGCCGACTTCTTCCGCCAGCGGGATGAAGCGGTCTGGCGTGATGAAGCCGAGCACGGGGTGTTGCCAGCGCAGCAGGACTTCGGCGCCGATGATTTCGCCGGTGGCCGCGGAAATTTTCGGCTGGAAATAGGGGCGTAGCTGGCCGCCCTGATCGAGCGCCGCACGCAGGCCACGTTCCAGAACGAGTCGCTGGGCGGCTTCGTGGTCATGTTTCTGGTCGAAGAAGCTGACTGCGGTGCCATTGTTGCTGGCGGCACGCAGGGCGACCAGCATGGCGCGCCGGAACAGCTCAGCCGTGTCCGAGGCATCTTCCGGATAATAGGCAATCCCGATGAAGGGCGTAATCAGTACTTCGTCGCCGAGCAGCAACATCGGCTGGCTGAGGGTTTCGTGCACCGCATTGGCGTAGCAGTAGATCTCTTCCCGGTCCAGCGCACCAGGCAGCGCCAGCACGAAGGATTGCTCGTCATAACGGGCAAGCTTCGCATCCTGCATGCACTCTCGGCCAGCCGGGCAGTTGCATTGCGGCGGCGCCTTCAGCAAGCCCTTGATGCGGCTGGCAAGGGTACGAATGGCGGCATCGGAGGTCTCTTGTCCGAGGACGGTCGCGACGTCGCGTAGGTTGCTCAGATGAATGTAGAGAATGATCACGCCGGTCTTGTTGTCGTCGGCTTGGAGATCGCGCTCAAGCAGTTCGATCAAGCGATCGCGGTTGTTCAGGCCGGTGACTGGATCGTGCCAGGCCAGCTGGCGGATTTTTTCTTCTTGAGAGACCCGCTCCGAGATGTCTTGGGTGAAGCCGCTGGCACCTTGATAGTGATTTTTCTCGTCAAATATGGGAAAGCCGCGTTCGTGAACGTGGTGCCAGAGATTTTCGTTGGCCAGACTGCGTAGCCGATAGTCGATCTGGTATGGACGGCCGGCACGCAATTCTGCCCAGCAGCGCATCAGCGCGCTGCGATCCTCGCGATGGACGCGGGCGAGCAGGCGTTTTTCGGAAACCGGCAATTGTGCGGCGGCGATGATGTCCAGGTATTGCCGCGAGGCAGCGCTGATATTGCCCTCGTGGTCCATGGTCCAGTTGCCAAGATGGGTAGCGTACCCGGTGCGGCAGCAGCGGGATATTGAGTGGCTTGGTAATGAAGTCGGTTGCGCCGCAGCGGTAGGCTTCGTCGATCGATGCCTGATCGTCCAGTGCAGTCAGCATGATGATCGGCAGGTGCTCAAGGCGCTCAAGGCGGCGCAGAATCCGGCAGGCCTCGAAACCGTTGATGCCCGGCATCAGCACATCGAGCAGCAGCAAATCGGGGATATGGCCTTGGGTGATCTGCGAAATGGCTTCCTCGGCCGAGGCAACGGTGGTTACGTCAAATTCATGCAGGGCCAACACCGATTCGGTGATGGTGCGCATCACCGGCTCGTCGTCGACAATCAGGAGCTTGGGCTTGTCGGTCCTGCTCATGATTTGTCCCTGGCCATTTCGGCGAGCGTGGTTTCAGCTGTCAGACGGACTTCTTCAAAGGCCTTGACGATACGGGGCAGCAATGCCTTGCCTGTTTCGATCTGGCTGCCCCGCAGCAGTTTTTCTGCTTCCTTGCACAGTTCAGAAAATTGCTTGATGCCCAGCGCGGCGCTCGAACTCTTCAGGTTGTGCACGATCCGAGTGACATGTTCGAGATTGAATTCCCGGTCAGCGGCCTTCAGCACCTCAACGTGTCTTTCACCTTCGCTCAGGTAAGACTTGATGACCGCCGGGATGATCTGGTGGGCTTGCTCGCCCAGGCTGGCTCGCAGGTCGCTCAGATCGATGACGGTCATGGTCGCGGCATTGTCTCGTTTGTCTGAAGGGGCGGCAAGTGCCTGAGGTTTGGCGGGGGTGGATGGCAGCCAGCGCTGGAATGCCTTGCTGAGCCCCCCAATGGTGACTGGCTTGGTCACATAATCGTCCATGCCGGCTTGCAGACACATCTCACGGTCGCCGGCCAGCGCG
>JAGTRV010000215.1 GCA_018262245.1 Pseudomonadota bacterium
GGCCCCGGCCCAACCGGAACTGATCTACTTCTTCTTCGCCATCTCGCTGATCCTCGGCCTGATCGTCACCCTGCCGATCGGCGGGGCCGACATGCCGGTGGTGATCTCGCTGTTCAATGCCTTCACCGGCCTGGCGGTGGGCTTTGAAGGCTACGTGCTGGGTAACCCGGCCTTGATCATTGCCGGCATCGTGGTCGGTGCGGCCGGCACGCTGCTCACCCAGCTGATGGCCAAGGCGATGAACCGGCCGATCAGCAACATTCTCTTCACGCCGATGGTCGCGGCTTCGAGTGGCGAAGCGATCAGTGGCACGATGAAGGAACTGAGTGCGCTGGATGCGGCGGCGATGATGCGTTACGCCAGCAAGGTCATCATCGTGCCGGGCTACGGTATGGCCGTGGCGCATGCCCAGCACAAGGTGTGGGAAATGACGGAGATGCTCGAGGAAGTCGGGGTCGAGGTAAAGTTCGCCATCCACCCGGTGGCCGGCCGCATGCCGGGTCACATGAACGTGCTGCTGGCGGAAGCCGGCGTGCCGTACGACAAGATCTTCGATCTGGAGGAGATCAATGGTGAGTTCGGTCAGGCGGATGTGGCGCTGATCATCGGGGCGAACGATGTGGTGAATCCAAGCGCCCGCACCGACAAGTCCAGCCCGATCTACGGCATGCCGATCCTGAACGCCGACATGGCGCAGAACGTGATCGTGATCAAGCGCGGCAAGGGCACCGGTTACTCCGGCGTGGAGAATGCGCTGTTCTTCACCGACAACTGCCGCATGCTCTATGGCGATGCCCAGCCCATGGCCGGCGAGATCATTCAGAACCTGAAGACGATGGGGTGAGCAGCTTCTTTAGCTATACCAAAAATATCAGAAACCTTACAATCGCTCGTTATTGCATTTCAGGATCTCACCAATGAAAAGAATCGACGACCTGCTGATCTGGCTTACCGCAGCAACATGCCTCCTGTTGTGGGTCTGGTCAGCGGTCAGCGGACCGATTTCGGCACACTTCTTCCTGCTGCTTGCCGGGCTTGTCATTGCTTCGATCCTGTTTTCATTTCGTGAGCGGAAACGCTGGAAAGCGCACCAGCAGAATCACGTTAATGAACTAAATGACGTGATGTCCGAATACCACGTGCTTTCCAACGAGGCTATGGCACATGCCGAACTGCAGTTCACCTCGCTTGAAAAGGACATGCAGGAAGCGCAGGAAGTTATTCGCGCGTCGGTCAACAAGATCTCCGGCAGCCTGACCGGTCTTGAATCGCAGTCATCCGATCAGCGCCAGGTACTGCGTTCGCTGATCGATCAGATGCTGCAAATGACCGACTCGGATCACAGCCAGGCAAATTCGCAGGTCAGCCTGCAACGCTTCTTCGACGAAACCAATGCACTGATTGCGGAATTCGTCAGCAAGATGACCCAACTGCAAACAACCAGCCAGGGTATCGCGCAGAGCTTCGATCAGATGCAGAATCAGGTGAAGAAGATCACCGGCTCACTCAACGATATCGCCGGCATCACCAAGCAGACCGACCTGCTGGCCCTCAATGCGGCCATCGAAGCCGCTCGTGCTGGCGAAGCTGGCCGTGGCTTCGCCGTGGTCGCCGATGAAGTGCGCAATCTCGCCGCCCGTACCGGCGAATTCAACGTCGATATTCGCGTTGGCCTGAACGACATCCTGAAATCACTTCAGGCGGTGGGCGTCCGCATCGCCGATGCGACCAACATCGACATGAGTATCGCCGAGAAGTCCCGCACAACCCTGCACGAATTGGGTAGCGAGTTACTGGAACTGACCGGCAAGGCGCGCGAACACTCCGACCACATCACGGCAGTCACCGAGCAGATGCACAATCTGACGCAGGAAGGCGTGATGGCCATGCAGTTCGAAGACATCGTGACACAGATGATGGGACGCATCAGTCAGCGTACCGTCAATGTGGGTGAATACATGCATGCCTTCCTCGCCCTGCAGCACGACAACGAATCCGATGGCCTCCAGCGCTTCCGCAAGCGCAGCCAGAAACTGGTCGAGCTGCTGGTCAATTCCCACGTCAAGAGTGATGCGATCCACTCGACCAACGCTGCCAGCCATGCCAAATCGAGCAGCGATGGAGAAATCGAGCTGTTCTAATCCGCTCGGCATGTAACGTTGTAATTTGAAGCATGAATGATGGATCTGAACAGTCTGATCGAAACCCTCGGTGAAAAGACTACAGTCACGCTGGCCGGGTTGCTGATCGGACTACTCTTCGGCCTGTTTGCCCAGCGTTCCCGCTTCTGCCTGCGCTCCGCCGTGGTCGAATTCTGGAATCGTGCTGGCAGTGGCAGATTGGCCGTCTGGCTCTTTGCCTTTTCGGCTGCCGTCATCGCAACACAACTGTTCATCACCCAAGGCTGGCTGGACGTTTCGCAGGCCCGCCAACTGGCCGCCACCGGCAGCATTTCGGGCGCGCTGGTCGGAGGGCTATTGTTCGGTATCGGCATGATCCTGGCCCGGGGCTGTTCATCGCGCATGCTGGTCCTCGCCGCCAATGGCAACCTGCGCGCCTTGCTGACTGGACTGATTTTCGCCGTCGCCGCCCAGGCATCGCTGAACGGCCTGCTTTCCCCGGTGCGAACCTGGATTTCCGGCTGGTGGACGATTCAGGGCGGCGGAACCAGAGACCTTCTCGCCACGCTGCACCTGGGGCATTCCGGCGGGCTGCTGTTCGGTCTGATCTGGCTTGCTGCGGCCATCATCTTTGCCCGGCGGGCCAGGCTTGGCGCCCGCGAATGCCTCGGCGCCACCGGCGTCGGCATCATGGTCGGTCTGGCCTGGCTGGTCACCTACCAGATTGGCATCCAATCCTTCGAGATCATCCCGGTCCAGAGCTTGAGTTTCACCGGTCCCTCGGCGGACACACTGATGCTGGTGCTGTCACCGCCGGGACAACCCTGGGACTTCAATATCGGGCTGGTTCCAGGCGTCGTCCTCGGTTCATTCCTCGCTGCGCTTTGGGGGCATGAATTGAAACTGGAAGGCTTCAAGGATGGGCACAGCATGCGCCGCTATATTGCAGGCGCTGTCTGCATGGGCTTTGGCGGCATGCTGGCCGGCGGCTGTGCCGTGGGTGCCGGCGTCTCCGGCGCCGCCATCTTCGCACTGACCGCCTGGATTTCACTGATCGGCATGTGGGTCGGCGCCGGGCTGACCAATGCCTTGATCGACCGCCCGAAAGCCAGCACGTCTATCGCTACTGCCTATCAACCCTGAGCAATGGATTGGCCCAAAAGGAAAAAAGCCCGCCAGCAGAACAACTGCGGCGGGCCTTCACCTGAATTTGTGCCTTACTTGGCGAAATACATCTTCGCTTTATCCAGCTTGTAGGTCCATGGCAGATTGGCGTTCTTCCAGCCATTGACCGCACGCTGCCCGGTTTTCGGACCGTCCTTGACGGTATCGCCTTCAAAGCCTTCGGCAATGCTGTAGACCTTGTTGTAACCCGCCGTCTGCAAACGATCCTGCGCCTTTGAACTGCGGTCGCCGGAGCGGCAGATCAGGATGATGGTGGCGTCCTTGCCCAGGCCCATTTCCTTCAAACGACGCTCCGCTTCCGGCACGAAATCCTGATTCGGCTCCAGCTTGTACATGAAGCGCTTGTCGTCCCATTCGGTCATCAGTTCCGGATGTTCAACATAGGGCACCAGCGCGTCGGCATCGCTCGGCCAGCCGACGTACATCGCCTCGGCCCGGGTCCGGACATCGAAGAAGGCAACGCCTTTCGGGTCTTTCTTCTTCATCTCGTAGGCCTGTTGCGGGGTCAGATAGAGGCCGAGTTTGGATTTCTTGGCCTCCGGCAGCTTGTCCCAATCCGTACTGCCCGGCGCCCAGTCGGCCGCCAGGCTCAACGACGATACAGCCAGCAAGCCAACGGCCAGCGCACGCTTGAAAAACTGACGTTTGTCCATCATGCAATCCCCGGGTTGTTGGCCGCGCCCTTCAGGGTCGGCAGGTTGAGACTCACCGGTTTGACGGTCTTGATGTCGCGGAGGTATTCGGCCACAACGTCCCAAATCGGCGCGCCAGACCCCTTGGCCTCCTCGGATACCGGCGCCCAGCCCGCGACCTTGTAGGTCTTGGCCGGGTCAATGGGCTTGCCCTTGAGCATCATGTTCTGGATGCGCTGGCCCATCCTGGCGGTCGGCTCGCAGGTCCATTGCAGGCCGCCAACGCGCACCATGTCGCCCCCTTGCTGGTAGTACGGGTCCGGATTGAACAGGTTGTCGCAGACATCTTCGAGCACCGTTTTGATCATCTCGCCACTCATGTTGGTCACCGTCGTCCATGGGTAAGTGATCGCGGTCTGGTCGAGCACGTGTTCCATCAGGATGGGCTGGCCGGGCAGCAGCGAGGTGCCCCAGCGGAAGCCGGGCGAGAAGGCGATTTCGGCATCCTTAACCTTCATCAGCGCGTCGAGAATGACCTGATCGAAGGTGCCGTTGAAGTTGCCACGGCGATAGAGCGTACCTTCGGAGATGGCCAGCTTTTCGCTGAGCTTGGACAGGTAAGGCGCACGCGCCTTGTCGATCAACGTCTGCATGTCCTTGTCAGCCGGCAGCAGGTTGGCGAAGACCGGCAGCAGCTTGTAGCGGAAGTCAGCAATCTTGCCGTTCCTGACATCGAAATCGAGCACACCGAGGTACTTGCCGTTCGAGCCGGCATTGCTAACCAGGGTCTGGCCGCCGGCATTCTTGACGACGACCGGGGCCGGCATGCCGTCGTGGGTGTGGCCGCCGAGAATGGCGTCGATACCCTTGATGCGGGAAGCCATCTTGAGGTCGACGTCCATGCCGTTGTGCGACAGTACGACAACGACCTGCGCACCAGCAGCGCGGGCTTCGTCGACGGTCTTCTGCATATTCTCTTCCTGGATGCCGAAGCTCCAGTTCGGTGTCTGCCAGCGCGGGTTGGCAATCGGCGTGTAGGGGAAGGCCTGGCCGATGATGGCGACCGGCACACCGTTCATGTTCTTCATCACGAAGGGCTTGAAGACGGCATCGCCGAAATCGGTGGTCTTGACGTTCTGGGCGACGATGTCGATCTGGCCGGCGAAATCCTTTTCCTCGATTTCCTTG
>JAGTRV010000216.1 GCA_018262245.1 Pseudomonadota bacterium
CCTTCCGGGGCCAGGCCGCCGTCAATTCCGCCTCGATCGAACTGGCCATTCGCGCCTGGGCACGCCGTGACGACATGGCCCGACAGGTCGTCGATGAAGTAGACGCCAAGCGCCTCTCCTATGTCTCGCAGTGTTTTGTCGCTCTCGGCTTCAGTTTCCAGGAAGCCGGCATGCGCGCCTTCCTGCTCTACAGCTACATGATCAGCGAATCGCTGATGCGCGGCCAGGGCACCGAATCCCAGCGCCAGCAGCGGCGGGATTTCATCAAAAATCTCTTGCTGAAAAAATCAGACGCCTGACCCCAGGCGAGCTCGCGATTTTGCGAGCAACAAGGCGCATCAGATCACCGAAAGACAACCAGAGACAGGCTCGGCTCCGACACTCGCCAGCGAGCGAAGCCCAATACCTAGCGGCTCACTTCAGCAGCGTGATGGCCGGTAGAAAGACTTCCGTCACCAGCACCTGCTGCCCGCCGAGCCGGTGCAGTGAGCGGCGCGCCCACAAGGACTTGCGCCCTACCCCCAAGGCCGCGGCACGCCGATACAGCGGGTGACACCGATCAAGCCGTAGAAACTCGATACCCCCTCGCTTGAACCCAGGATAGGCAAAAAGCAGGGAACCCAGCGAACGACTGCCCAGACCGGCCATCCAGCGGGTCATCCGGCCTCTCCGGGCCGTCGACAAAGTCGTGTGAGCAAAGATCACCGGCACGCCATCGCATTCGAGCACCACCTCGCGCACCCAGGCCGGATGCCGGCCGACCTTGCCCTCAACCGCTTCGTCGGCCAGCGCCTGGCCCTTGCCGTAGCGCAACAGGCGCACGCGAAAAGCCGAACTCGCCCGCTGACAACGAGCCGTCAGTGAATCCGGCTCAGTCAGCCAGGAACGGAGAATGGGGTCGCAATAAGCGCCGGCGAAGCGAGTCCGCCATTTGCTGCGTTTCATTACTGCGGCCGCGGCGCCTTTTCAATACCGTTCAGCTTCATGCCCGGCTTGATGCCGCGCTGGGCAAACCAGCCGAGATTCATTTCGAGCGCAAAGCGGGCCGGCCGGCGGGCGCAGTGGTTGTCTTCGGTCTGCGGCTGCATGTCTTCGATATTGATGATCTTGCCTTCCTCATCCATGAAGGCCACCGACAGCGGCAACAGCGTGTTGCGCATCCACATGCAATGCGTGTTGTTCTGCGTGAAGACGAAGAGCATGCCGTGCTGGGTCGGCATCGCCTTGCGGTTCATCAGGCCAAGCTGACGATTCGGATCGGTGGCGGCCACTTCGGCCTCAATGCGATAAAAGCCGGCCGTCAACTCCATGGTCGGCATGGCATTCTGCGCCCAGGCAGCGCTGCTCATGACCAAGCCAATCAACGCGCCAACGAGTGTCTTATTCATTGAATCTTCCTTGCAAATCCTGGTAACTGCCATCGATTTTTCGCCATTGCCCCAGCGCCAGACCATCCAGCGTCGCCGCCCCGATGGCCGCCCGTATCAAACGCAGCGTAGGATAACCGATGGCCGCCGTCATCCGCCGCACCTGGCGGTTCTTGCCTTCGCTGATACGGATTTCCAGCCACGAAGTCGGAATTGCCGCGCGGAAGCGGATCGGCGGATCACGCCGCCAAAGGCTGGCCGGTTCATCAATTAGCCGCACCTTGGCAGGCTTGGCGGTGAAATCGGACAGCTCGATGCCGGCACGCAGCCTGTCCAGGGCTGCCTCATCCGGTACACCCTCGACCTGCGCCCAGTAGGTCTTTTCCAGCTTGTGCTTGGGGTCGGCAATCTTCGCCTGCAACTTGCCGTCATCAGTCAGGATCAGCAGGCCTTCGCTGTCGGCATCAAGCCGGCCGGCCACGTAAACATCCTTGACCGTGATGAACTCGTTCAGCGCCCGCCACTTGCCCTCCGGCGTGAACTGGCTGAGAACGCCGTAAGGCTTGTTGAAGAAAACGAGAGAGGACACGAACGAAAAAATTCTTAGGCTAAGCGAGAACCCAATTTTCGCCGATTTTGGCGCCTGCCCCTAGCACCTGCGCTTGCTTCGCTGAGCGCAACCCGCACAAGACAGAAAACCCGCCTTCCGCTTCCTCTTGCCTGGCCCTCGCCGCTATTTGGCAATCACCCAGCCCGCCCCGGAAAGATCACTCCGCGCCTGATCAACGAAGGCCTCGGCATCGGTCGACTCCGGCATCATTTCGTAGCCCGTACCGCGATAGTGGTAAGTCTGCTGCCCAACCGGATAAGCCTTGCCAGCAATGAACATGAAGTCGCCGGAACTCAGCTTATGCACCAACGGTCGCCAAAAACCACACTTCGGGGAATCCGGTGCGATCATCTGAGCGTATTTCAGCTGCCCCGGCTCCGCATTGTCTGCACACAGCCCATACGATGTCGCCAAGCTGTAGCGCCCGGCATAGGCAAATCCCCCAGCCGTGATAGCGGTAGCCGAAGCCTTGACCAAAGAGGCCGGGAAATACGCAAAGTAAATGCTGCTATCCCCGAACATCCCGCTCTCGAAAGCAGCCGCCACCGCCTGGTACTCCCCAGGCTCCGCATTCAACAAATAAACCCGCCCGTCCTTCGCAAAATTGGAAGTGATCAAGCGCTCCTCACACAACGCTTCGCTCGGACAGCGCTTTACGAAATAGACGGTATCCGCCCGATAAGTCGCCAAACCGGAAACAGCAACCTCAACGTACATTCCCAAGGCGGAACTTTGCGCATTGACAGGAGGAGGAACCGTTGGGACGGCAGCACAAGCCGATAGCACAAGCACCGCCAACAAAACCGCGCATCGCTTCATTCTGCCCCCCCTTTTTTTGCTGCTGCTGTTGAATTCAGCATAGCAACTGCAGCGCCGCTTACAAACTGCATGGCGCTTCCTGAAGCAACGGGAGATTGGCAACAAAAAACCCGCACTCAGGCGGGTTCTCTGGACTTCGACGTAAAGCATTTGGTGCCTTGGGCGAGACTCGAACTCGCACAGCTTGCGCCACTACCCCCTCAAGATAGCGTGTCTACCAATTTCACCACCAAGGCTGCGGCATCCGGAGATACTTGCGTGCTTAGTACGTCGATGAAGGGGCGAGATTCTAGCGAAAAATCGCAACGCCGTTAAGCTCTTTGATCAATGGAAGAAGGCGTAACCGATCAGGATGGCGCCAACCAGCCCGACGGCATCGGCGATCAGGCCACAGGCCAGGGCGTAGCGGGTCTTGGTGATATTGACACTGCCAAAATAGACAGCCAGCACGTAAAACGTCGTTTCCGTCGAGCCCTGGATGATCGCCGCCAGCTTGCCCTGAAAGGAATCGACACCGTAGGTCGTCATCACATCAACCATCAGGCCGCGCGCCCCGCTGCCGCTCAGCGTCTTCATCAGGCCGACCGGCAGTGCCGGAACGAAATCGTCGTTCAGCCCGAGCGCCAGCACGGCTCCGCGGATGGCGCCGATCAGGTAGTCCATGCCACCGGTCGTCCGAAAGACCGAGATGGCGACCAGCATGGCAATCAGGTAGGGAATGATCTGCACGGCAACGCCGAAGCCTTCCTTGGCCCCCTCGACGAAGCTCTCGTAGACATCGATGCCACGCCAGGCGGCGACGGCAACGAAGAGCGCGATGATAGCGACGATGATGCCGCTGCCGAGCAGCCCGATCATCTGCGCCATCTGCTCTGCCGGCATGCCGCCCAGCCACCAGTACAGGCCACCCATCAACGCGGCGAATCCGGCAAAAAAGGCGAGCACCGGCTTGCAGAACAGGTTGATACGCTGCCAGATGGCAACGGCTACCAACCCGGCGCAGAACGAGACGAAGGTGCCGAGCAGCGTCGGCAGAAAGATATCGGCCGCGTTGAAGCCGACCAGCCCCTGCTTGAGCGCAATGCTCTGCCGAATGGCGATCACCGACGTCGGGATCAGCGTGATGCCGGCCGTGTTGAGCACCAGGAACATGATCATCGGGTTGCTGGCCGTGTCGGGCTGCGGGTTGATCTCCTGCAGTTCGCGCATCGCCTTCAGGCCGAGCGGCGTCGCCGCATTGTCGAGGCCGAGAATATTGGCGCTGAAATTCATCACGATGCTGCCACCAGCCGGATGACCGGTCGGAATATCAGGAAAGATGCGGCGGAAGAACGGCCCCACCAGGCGCCCGAACAACTGGATCAGCCCGCCCCGCTCGCCGATCTTCATCACCCCGAGCCAGAGGCTCATCACGCCGACCAGGCCAAGCGAAATATCGAAACCCGTCCTTGCCGTATCGAACAATCCGGTCAACACCCGCGTGAAGATGTCGAGATCACCTTGCAGCAACTGCGCCGTCGCCGCGACAAAGCCGACGAGGATGAAGGCGACCCAGATTCGATTGAGCACAGGCAGAAAGGGAAGAGATTGAAAGACAGGCAGTCTAGCCGGCCGGCTGTCGGCTGTCACCGCTAGACGGCCGCAATGCGCGATGCCGGCCAGTCCATAGAATCGTCCCCTCGGTCGGCCGGCGTATCAGTGGCCTTTCCGGAACCGGGTCGCGGCAACCCGCTGTTACGCCTTAAACCAAAAAATCCGGCAATCCCCAAGCCTCGCGCAATTCCTCATATTCGACCCGCGGCAACTGCACCAGCACCGGCGCCGCCGCGCCATCCAGCCAGCCGGCAAGCTCGCTCATATTGGCCAGCGACATCGCCGTGCAACCGGCCGTCGGCACACCGGCACTTGCCCAGACATGCAGAAAAATGCACGACCCGGCACCCGGCAACGGCGGCTCGGCGTTGTGGGCGACGACGGCCCCGATCGCATAACGCTGGTCACTACGCAGCATTTCCTCGCACGAAGTCCAATCGGGTTGAGCAACGGATGACTGATCGACGATCCGGTTGTAATGGCGCGACGCCGGGTCATCGATGGCCTTGAGATTGATAGAGGCCTGCAGGTAAGGCAACCAGGCGGCACGACCCAGAGCACTATCCGGCGCGGCCTCACCGAACAGCGCAGTAATCGCGAAAACCCCGGCTGGCGCCCGGCCATCCCCTTCCTGCTTCCCCGGCACCGTTCCGCCGCTTTCCGGATGCAGCCCCCGCCCCCAAGCCAGCCCGGAGCGTCCCAGACTCACCGGCACCGCAGACCCAAGCGGTTGCCA
>JAGTRV010000217.1 GCA_018262245.1 Pseudomonadota bacterium
GTCGGACAAGATCATCGCCGGCATGATCACCATCGGCCTGCTCGGCCTCTTCATCGACAGCGCGGTCAGCCGCCTGAACAACCATCTGCTGCGCTGGCATCGCGGCCTGGAGCACTAAGCATGGCGCAAATCCATATCAACAACGTACAGAAGGTCTTCAAGACGCCGGGCGAGGATGTCGTCGCCCTGAAGGACATCAATCTCGAAATCAAGGCCGGCGAGTTCGTCTGCCTGCTTGGCCCATCCGGCTGCGGCAAGTCGACCCTGCTCAACGCGGTGGCCGGTTTTGCCTTGCCCTCTGGCGGTGAAATCACCGTTGAAGGCAGGAAGATCATCGCCCCGGGGCCGGATCGCGGCATGGTGTTCCAGGAGTACGCGCTTTTCCCGTGGATGACCGTGGCTCAGAACATCGCTTTTGGCCTGGAAGTCCAGAAAAAGGACAAGGCAGAGATCGAACTGACTGTGAACCAGTTGCTCGAACTGCTTCACCTCAAGGACTTCCGTGATCGCTTCCCGAAAGACCTGTCCGGCGGCATGCGCCAGCGCGTTGCCATCGCCCGCGTGCTGGCCCTCGACTCGCCGATCATGCTGATGGACGAACCGTTCGGCGCCCTTGATGCGCTGACCCGGCGCAACCTGCAGGACGAGTTGCTGCGCATCTGGAACAAGCTGGGCAAGACCATCCTGTTCGTCACCCACTCGATCGAGGAGTCGATCTACCTGGCTGACCGCATCGTGGTCATGACCTACCGCCCCGGTACCGTGAAGCGCGATCAATACGTCGATATGCCGCGCCCGCGCGATCCGTCGTCGGCCGCCTTCAACGATCTCAAGCGCGAACTTGGGCGACTGGTCATGGAAGAGCAGCAGCGCCATGCCAACGACGAATTGAAATTGGCTGCGGTCGACTGAGAGAAATGGCCCAAATCGGTACGACGACGGCGTGAACCAAATCGATCACGCCGTCCGGCCCGGCCGCCGCAACTTGCTTATGCTCGGGGCGGCGGTCGCTTTTTGCCTGCTGCTCGGCTGGCTGGCCTACCGCACCTTGTTCGCCGTCACCCTCGATAATGAGCGACGACTGGCTGCGCAGCGCCTTGATGCCTTCGCGTTATCGCTGGAAGCCACGCTGTCGCGGCACGAATCCTTGCCTGGCCTGCTGGCGCTGGATCCTTCGCTGGCCGCCGTGCTCGGTGAGCCGGACAGCCCGCTGCGGATTGCCGCCGCCAATGCCTATCTCGAAGCGGCCCAGCAGGGGGCCAACGTGGCGGTCACGTTCCTGATCGATGCGCAGGGCAAGACGGTGGCGGCCAGCAACTGGCGCCTGCCGCGCAGCTTTGTCGGCCACAACTACGCGTTTCGCCCGTATTTTCGCGATGCGCTGGCCAATGGCCTTGGTCGTTTCTACGGTGTGGGCGTCACTACTGGCGAGCCTGGTTATTTTCTTGCAGCGCCGGTGCGCGAGCAGGGCAGGGTGCTCGGCGTGATCGTTCTCAAGGTTGGGCTGGAGAGCATGGAGCAGGCCCTGGCCAATGCCGGCGATACCCTGCTGCTGGCTGATGCCGATGGCGTTGTCTTTCTGTCATCCGACCGCCAGTTGCGCTATCGGGCGCTGGCGCCACTCGGCGATGCGGTCAAAGCCCGGCTGGCTGAAACACAACAATACGGTATGCAGCACATCACGCCGTTGGCCGACCAGCCGTTGATGCTCGCAGCGACGCAGCCGGTGCGCCTTGCCTTGTCTGGTGAAGCGCCGCGCGAACGGCTGATCCATGCTCGCCCGGTTGGTCACTCCGGCTGGCAGGTCGTGCAGCTTGGCGACCCCGGCGAGGCCCGGGCCACAGCCCTTGGGGCCGCGGCGGCGGTGGCCTTTGCGGCTGCCTTCACCCTCGGACTGGCGGCCCATTTCCGCCACCGGGCCCGCCGTCGCGACGAGCTGCGCCGCGTCTATGCCGAACTGGAAAACCGCATTGCCGAGCGTACGGCCGATTTGACCGAGCAGATCGCTGCCCTCGAAAGCACCAAGGCCATCCTGCGCGAAACCCGCGATGCTGCGGTGCAGGCCGGCAAGCTGGCGACGCTGGGCCAGATGTCGGCCGGCATCAGCCACGAACTGAACCAGCCGCTGGCGGCGCTGCAAACCTTTGCCGACAACGCCTCGGCCTTGCTGGCGCGCGGTCGATACGAAGAGGTCGCCGAAAACCTGCAAATGATCAGCGAACTGGTGGACCGCACCGGGCGCATCGTTCGGCAGCTCAAGACCTTTGCCCGCAAGGAAGCGCCGACGCCGCAGGCGGTGACGGTGGCCAGCGCCATCGAGCATGCGCTGATGATCGTCGAGCCGCGTCGCCGCGAAATCGTTGCCCATATTGTCGTCGAGCCGCAATCGGCAGCACTGCTGGTCATCGCCGAGGCGGGCCGGCTGGAGCAAATTCTGGTCAACCTGCTGCGCAACGGTCTTGATGCCATGGCCGGGCAGACTGAGCCGGTGCTGGAAGTGACCGCCCGACGTGAAGGCAGCGTGGTCAGCATGGCCGTTCGCGACCATGGCGCCGGCTTGTCGGACGAGGCGCGCAACCACCTGTTCGAACCTTTCTACACCACCAAGCCAGCCGGCGAGGGCCTGGGCCTCGGGCTGGCGCTATCGCTGACCATTGCCGAAAGTTACGGCGGCACGCTGAGTGCGCACAATGCGCCCGATGGCGGCGCTGTTTTCGTGCTGACCTTGCCAACGGCAGGAGACCCGAATGCCTCATCTGACACTTGAATACACCCGTAATCTAGGCGGCTTCGTCCCCGCGCACGCACTGGCAGCGGTCAATGAAGCGATGTTCGATTCCGGCCTGTTCAGCGAACCGGATATAAAAAGTCGCGCCATTGGGCTCGATTGTTTTCAGGTCGGTGTCCGGCCGGGCAAGCGTGGGTTCATCCATGTGCGAGTCGCCATGCTGGCCGGACGCAGCAGCGATGAGCGTCAGCAACTTGCCGAGGCGGTGCTGGCTGCGTTGAACACCACGGTCAATGGCGAAAAAGGCATGGACATCCAGCTCAGCGTGGAGACGGTCGATCTCGACAGCCCGAGCTATGCCAAGGCGGTGATCCATGGCTGATCTCCCGGTCTTTCTGGTCGAGGACGATGCCGCCGTTCGCAAGGGCTGCGAGCAGGCCTTGTCGCTGGCTGATATTGCGGTGCGCGGCTTTGCCGATGGCGAATCCATGCTCGCTGCGCTGGCGACGTCAAGCCCGGCCTTGGTCGTGACCGACGTCCGCCTGCCCGGCAAGGACGGCCTCAGCCTGTTACGCGAACTGCGCCAGCATGACCGCGAACTGCCGGTGCTGCTGATGACCGGTCACGGTGACGTGGCGATGGCCGTCGAAGCCATGCGCGAAGGGGCCTACGATTTCATCGAAAAGCCGTTTCCTTCCGAGCGCCTGATCGCCGCCGTGCGCAGCGCCCTGGAAAAAAGGGCGCTGATTCTGGAAAACCGCCAGCTCAAGGAGCGTATCGGCGACAACGGCGTGGCCCGTATCATCGGCCAGTCGCCCGCCATGCAGCATATCCGGCAACTGGTCGCCACGCTGGCGCCGACCGGCGTCGATATCCTGATCAATGGTGAAACCGGCAGTGGCAAGGAGGTGGTGGCTCGTGCCATTCACGAAGCTAGCGGCCGGCGTGGCCCTTTCGTCGCGATCAATTGCGGCGCCTTGCCGGAAACGGTGTTCGAGAGCGAATTGTTCGGCCACGAAGCCGGCGCCTTCACCGGGGCGGGGAAGCGACGTATCGGCCGCATCGAGCACGCCAACGGCGGCACACTGTTTCTCGATGAAATCGAATCGATGCCGCTCAACCTGCAGGTCAAGCTGCTGCGGGTGTTGCAGGAACGCTGTGTCGAAAGACTCGGCAGCAATGCTTCGATTCCGGTCGATTGCCGTCTCGTCGCGGCCAGCAAGGTCGATCTCAAGGCGGCCTCGGAGGCTGGCCAGTTTCGGGCTGACGTTTATTATCGGCTCAATGTCGTCAGTCTCGAATTGCCGCCGCTGCGCCAGCGTCGCGAAGATATTCCGCTCCTGATGGCGCATTTCCTGCACGAAGCGGCGCAGCGCTTCTCGCGGCCGGATGCGGTCTGGTCGGCGGCCGAACTGGCCCGCTGGTCAGCTCATGCCTGGCCCGGCAATGTTCGCGAACTGAAGAATGTGGCCGAACGCTGGGCGCTCGGCTTGCCTGATGCGCTGGGGGGCAACGCAATCCAGCCAGACACCACGCTGTCGCTGGCCGAGCAGGTCGATATCGCCGAGCGCGCCATTATCGAAACCGTCCTTGGCCAATCGGCCGGCAATGTGGCCCGGGCCGCTGAACTGCTGCAGACGCCGAAGAAGACGCTTTACGACAAGCTGGTTCGCCACGGGATCAATGTGGAGAACTTCCGGCATTAGGGCATCGCCGGCCGTTTTCAAAAATAAGCTCAGGTGGCTAATAGGTCATCTGCAGCCCTAATGTGAGGGGCTGCGCTCAACTCCGGCGCCATTGGTTTCCACCGGAAGCAAGGCCTTCAGCAGTGCCTTGTGGAAGCCATCCGGATCTTCGATCTGAGGTGCATGGCCGAGGCCCGGAAACTCAACCAGCTGTCCGCGCGGAATTCGCTTGATGACCGCCTTGCCCAGAACGTCGTAACGGCCAAGTTTTGCCTTGATTTCCGGGGCGGCGATGTCGCTGCCAATGGCGGTGGTATCCGCATCGCCAAGCATCAGCGTGGTTGGTACTTTGAGCAGGGGAAATTCATAGACCACTGGCTGGGTAAAGATCATGTCGTAGATCAATGCCGAATTCCAGGCGACCAGCTTGTGGCCCGGACCTTGATTCAGCCCGGCCAGCATGTCCACCCAGCGTTCGTAGGCCGGCTTCCAGCGGCCGCCGTAATAAACGGATTTTTCATACTGACGGACCCCGTCGGCCGATAACTTCAGTTCCCGTTCATACCATTGGTCAACGGTTCGATTCGGGACACCGAGTGCTTTCCAGTCCTCCAAGCCAATCGGATTGACCATGACGAGCTGTTCAACGGACTCCGGGTACATCAAGGCGAAGCGGGTTGCCAGCATGC
>JAGTRV010000082.1 GCA_018262245.1 Pseudomonadota bacterium
CATCCAGCAACAGACCCCGGGCATCGGGAAACGAGCCGGCGAATTCTACCAGATCAAGCCCCGGCCTCACCCTTGCCGCCCGCAGATAGGGCCGGGCAAACTGGCTGCAATACGCTGCATCCTCGTCGCCGTGAAACTGCAGGACGTTAATGGGCAGGGCTTCGCAGGCGATGCGGACAACTTCCGGCGCCTCGTTCACGAAGAGACCGACGACGTCGACGAAAGGTGGAATCCGCTTGACCAGTTCGGCCGCGCGCTGCGGCGAAACGTAACGCGGGCTGGGCGGGTAGAAGACGAAGCCGATCGCATCGGCACCGGCCGCGACAGCCGCGTCGACATCTTCTTCGCGGGTCAGGCCGCAAATCTTGATTCGGGTCTTCATTTCAACATTCCATCGAGGAAATCGTCATTCGGATCAGGCAACCCCCAGTGCGGTTCGTAAACCGGCCCACGGAAATACAGACCATCCGGCGAAAAGGTAGGCGCTGCCAGTTTACGATCCTTTGTCTGCAGAAGCGCTTCGATCCAGTCTGGTTGCTGCGTACCCTTGCCAATATAGACCAGCGTACCGACCAGATTGCGCACCATGTGATGCAGGAAAGCACTAGCCTCGAAATCAAAAACAAACATGTTGCCGCACTGGCGCACCTCAGCCCGCGACATGTGCTTGACCGGCGACTTGGCCTGACAATTTGCCGCCCTGAAAGCAGAAAAATCATGCTCGCCGAGCAGCCGAAGACAGGCCTCCTGCATCGCTTCCAGCTCCAGCGGCCAGTGAAACCAGCCCACCCGTCCTTGCCACAATCCAGGGCGCTGCGGACGATTAAGCAGCAGATAACGATAGCGCCGACCTCGGGCGCTGAAGCGGGCGTGAAAATCTTCTGCCACCAGCTGCGCCCAACGCACGGCCACGCCTTCCGGCAAATGCGAATTAACCCCGCGCACCCATGCGGTCAGCGGACGATCAACCGGCACGTCGAAATGGGCAACCTGATGGGTTGCATGGACCCCGGCATCGGTTCTCCCCGCGCAGAGCACACCAACCGGCACACCGGCAACTTCGCCCAACGCCGCTTCCAATGCATCCTGCACCGTCCCACCGCCGGCCTGACTCTGCCAGCCATGGAACCCGGTACCGCAGTATTCAATCCCCAACGCAATTCTCACAGCAATACCGCTCCCATCAAGCCGATCCCCGCTACCGTGACCGCCAGCGTGTCCCGGCCGGACCAGTGCAAAACTTCCAGATGGAGCACCTCAGGACCACCCGCCAGCGCCGCATCGACCGCCAGCATTCGCCGCCACGCTCCCTTTTCCGGAACCGTTTGCAGATTGGCGAGGACCAGGGAGAGACGAACCACCAAACGCTCGACATCCAACCCCAGCACCCGGAAATGTCTCAGCAAGCACCATAGACCGCCGACCATTCCATCATGACCGACATTGACGAAAAGCCAGGCCAGACAGGCCAGCATGACAAGCAATCGAGCCGCCTGCAAGCTGGCTTCAGCGACCCCCTCATAGGTTGGCGCCCACACCCAGTCCTGCCATGCCTCACCGGGCGTGTTGTAAGCCAGAATCAGCCAGAGCGTCAGCAACAACCAGCGCGCCCGGCGAACATAGGCCAACCAACGAACCAAGGAAGCTGGCGTCAGCAGCGAAATCCCGAGCAACAAAATCGCCAAGCCGGCGTATCCGACAAACTGCGTACCCAGAACAGCCGCCAGCCAGACGATCAATGCACACGAAGGATGCAAACCAGGCTCCCAAAATGCACACAGCCCCTTGCGGGGCCATGTGCCGATCACAAGCCTGAATTCTACCCGCCTATTCGACCGAGTATCGTACGTGCCTGCTCAACCAGATCAACCGACCCTTCGCCGACCACTTCCTGCAAAAGTTCGCGAGCTCCCTCGAGATCACCCATTTCTTCATAGGCCTTGGCCAGATCAAGCTTGGTATTAACCTCTTCCCACTGCGCATCATGGGTCGCCGCATCAGCAACCGGAACTTCCGCCACGGCGGGAACTTCGACTGGCGAAGCAGAAGATTCTGCGGGTTCGGCCGCCAAATCAAGATTGATTGATCCGATATCGAACTCAGGCGGAATCATCGGTTGCCCAAGGAACATGGAATCAGTCAGCTTGACGTCAAATTCGAGAGAGTCAGCATCGACCACACCCGAGTTAACCACAGTGTTCGACAGCTGAGGATGATCGGTTTCTCCACCAAAGCTCAGGATATCGGAACTAAGCAGCGTATCCGTTCCAGCCATCGGATTGACAATGGTCTGAGACATCAGCGAATCCGTATCAACAGACCCGCCACTGCCGGCCGAAGCCTCCTCATTCGTCGAGATACCGGGCTCGCCGTCAGCACCAACCCAAGTCCCCAGGCCAACATCAAGGTCTTCGTTGTCAGTGGCCGACGGCATGACCAAGGTACCTTCCGGAGAGAAGTCCGGGGTTGGGATGACAGATTGCTCTGGCGCCAACAACTGCTTTTCGGCGGCGTTGAAATCAATATCCACGCCGGTCGCAAGATCACCAAATACACCTTGGTCACCGACGAGCGTCGCGGCAATCTCGGGCTCCTGAACATCGTTACCGAGATCGAAATCAAGCGCACTGGAATCGATGCTGACCGGCGATTCGAGATCCGCACTGACATCTGCCAGCGAGGTCTCTGCCACCCCCTTGACCTCGGGAGCGATCGTCTGTTCGCCAAGATCAAAGTCAAGCGTCATGGCATCAGAACCCGATGCCATCTCATCAGCCACGGGAACATCCTCGCCCAGCACCTCATGGCCATCGGTTTCCTTCGGCAGGACCAACGTATCCCGCTCGAATTCATCGGCCAAACCAATCTCCGGCAGCGGCTCAACCCCTCCCACCAGCGGCGATAACGCTTCAGGCACTGCCTCCGGCAGCTCCAGTTCCTCTACAGGGACAGCCACCATCGTTGCGGCAGAGACATCCGACGTACGTGAGCTGGAATATAGCGGATTGCTTGGATCAAGGCCTACGCCCAAAGCGGCAACTTTTTCCCAATCAGGCCCAACACCAGCGGTCTGCGCATACAGCTCGCTGGCCAAGGTTTCAAACTGTTTCAGGCTGTGCCGGTTGGCGTAAATTTCGAGCAATTTGGCGTGAATCGCCGTCCGTTGCGGATCCTTCTGCAAGGCCTCGAGGAGAATTTCTTCAGCCTGGGTATCGCGACCATAGGCCATGTAGACGTCCGCCTCAGCCACCGGATCAACTTCATCGGTATCAATGGTGCCGGGCCCTGTCTGACTGAACTCACCGGTCTGTGGCGGCGTATTCCCCGTATCGACGCTTTGCCCACCAGTCATTCGGAACACGGAATTTGGACCAAGACTGGATGGCATCGGTGCAGCGGTTGTTTCCAAGGCGGAGCTCTGCGTACGACGACGCTTGAACAGGAAATAGCCAGCCAGCAAAGCCAGAATACCTCCACCGCCAACCAGCGGCAGCGGGTCGTCAAGCAACGACTCCTCGACAACCGGCGCCGGAGCCGGCGGCGGAGCGACCACCTTCGGTTTCTCCTCAAGCTTGGGGGCCTCCGGCTTAGGCGGCTCGACCGGTTTGAGCGGCTCAACAGGCTTGGCCTCTTCGACCACCTTCGGCGGCTCAACCGGTTTCGGCGCTTCCTCAACCGCGGGGGCTGGCTTGGCAACTTCGACAGGCTTTGGCGGCTCGACTGGCTTGACCACCTCAGGCGCCTTGGGCTCTTCCTTCTTGACCGGAGGTTGCTGAAGTTCAGCCAGCTTCTGGTTTTTCATTTCCAGAAGCTTCTGCAACTCATTCACATTCTTTTCAAGGGTCGCCATCCGATCCTGCGCTTCCTTCAGCGCCTTATCCTTGGCAATCTGGTCAGCCGCTTCAGCAGCCTTAGCGGCGGCAGCGCCCTTGGCTGCAGCATCGGTACGTGCCACCTTGAGCTGATCCTTGGACTGCTCGGCAGGCACTGCCTTTTCCTCTACCTTGGCCGTGATCTTGCCGGAACTGGCCTGGGCTCCCGAGGTTTCGTCCTTGGCCGGCGTCTTGGCTGTAGATGCTGCCAATTTCTGGCGATAGGCATTCCAGTCCGCCGCCTGGGCAACATAAATCTTCTTGGCTTCTTTTGGAGAAACTGCCTCAACAGCAGATTTTTCCGGAATATTCAGAATAGCGCCTGATTTCAGACGGTTAACATTTTGCCCGATAAAGGCATCCGGATTACTCTGGAACAAGCCAACCAGCATCTGCTCAAGGGACACGCCGTCGTATTTGCTTTCATCGGCAATCTTGCGCAGCGTCTCGCCCTGCCGAACAACCCGGGTTCCACTATTTTCTGCTGCCGCCTTGGGCTCAGCCGCGACCTTGGGCGCAGGTGCCGGACGCGATGCAGCAGCCTTGACCGACACTGGCCTGTCTTCGGCAGCGCCTCCACCCCGTACCGTTTCGACAATCCGCGCGTCCGCAACCGGGCGTGACGCCTGGCTGGCAGCAATTTCAGGCGGATCAAGCAGGAAGGTATATTCGCGAACAAGACGACCAGCCGGCCAGTTCAATTCGACAAGAAAGTCGAGGAAAGGCTCATTGATCGGCTTGGCCGATGACACCTTGACGACGGACTGTCCATTCGCGCGTTTTTCAACCGAAAAACGAAGATCAAGCAGGACAGTGGCGAAATCGACTCCCGCTTGCTTGAAGGCATCCTGCGGGGCAAGACGAGCGGTCATCCCGGCCACCTCATCCTTGGTGGCGCCGATATCGAGCTCTGCCCGCAAGGGCTGCCCCAACGCGGATAGCACGGTCAATTTACCTAGCCCTGCGGCCTCGGCAAACCACGGTGCGAGCGACATGCATGATGCGACAGCGAGCGCTGCCGCACGTTTTTTGAACTTGATGTGATTAGTTTCGTTCACAGCGAAACCCTGAGTATGGAATTTGGGACTTTCAAATTAACATCATGCACTTAGCAATGCAAGCTAATCTGGCTTCTAGTTAGTTGCCCTTTGGCATATTCCCAACAAATAAAAACCGGGGTCGAAGCCCCGGTTTTTATTTGCCAGAATGCCTGATCAGGCATCAAGCAGGATGCGCAGCATGCGACGCAGCGGCTCGGCGGCACCCCACAGCAACTGGTCGCCGCAGGTAAAGGCAGCCAGGTATTCCGGCCCCATGGCCATCTTGTGCAGACGGCCGACCGGCACCGTCAGCGTGCCGGTGACGGCAGCCGGTGTCAGATCGCGCTCCGAGATCTCGCGATCATTCGGCACGACCTTGGCCCACGGATTGGCCTTGGCCAGCATGTCGCTGATTTCGTCCAGCGGCACATCCTTCTTCAGCTTGATGGTCAGCGCCTGGCTATGGCAGCGCATGGCACCGATACGCACGCACAGGCCGTCGATCGGGATAGAGCCTGGCGAACGGAATGCCGGCCGGCCGAGAATCTTGTTGCACTCGGCACCGCCCTTCCATTCCTCCTTGGACTGACCGCCGTCAACCGGCACGTCGATCCACGGAATCAGGGAACCAGCCAACGGGGTATTGCGGAAATTCTTCCTCGGGAAAGCATCCGAGCGGATGGTTTCAGCGACCTTGCGATCGATGTCAAGGATGGCAGAAGCCGGGTCGGCCAGCAGGTCGGCCACCGATGAATGGATGGCCCCCATCTGCGAGATCAGCTCGCGCATATTTTGTGCACCAGCACCGGAAGCAGCCTGATAGGTCATGGACGTCGCCCATTCGATCAGGTCGTTCTGGAACAGGCCACCCAGACCCATCAGCATCAGGGAAACAGTGCAGTTGCCGCCAATCCAGTTCTTGCCACCCTTGGCCAGCGAATCCTTGATCACGTTCATGTTGACCGGGTCGAGCACAATCACGGCATCATCGGCCATGCGCAGCGCCGAGGCGGCATCAATCCAGTGGCCGTTCCAGCCGGCAGCACGCAGCTTAGGGAAGACTTCCTTGGTGTAATCGCCCCCCTGACAGGTAATGATGATTTCGCAAGCTTTCAGGGCGTCAATCGAAGAAGCATCCTGCAGCGGCAGTGAAGCTTCCTTGCCGCCGAATACCGGCGCCTTGCCGCCTGCGGCAGAGGTCGAGAAATACACCGGATCGATATGGGCAAAGTCGCCCTCTTCCACCATGCGCTGCATGAGGACCGAACCAACCATACCGCGCCAACCAACCAGACCAACCTTCTTCATGACATCACTCTCCGTGAAAAACCTGTGCTCTTTTTACAGCGCCGCCAGCACGGCGTCGCCCATTTCCCTGGTGCCGACCTTGTTCGTGCCACGCTCGTAGATGTCGCCAGTACGATAACCTTGGGCCAAGACTCTTTTGACCGCATTTTCGACACGAAGTGCCTGCTCTTCGAGGCCGAAGGTGTAACGCAGCATCATTGCCGCCGACAGGATGGTCGCCAGCGGATTGGCGACACCCTTACCGGCGATGTCCGGCGCCGAACCGTGCGATGGCTCGTAGAGACCCTTGTTCTTGTCGTCCAGCGAGGCAGACGGCAGCATGCCGATCGAGCCGGTCAGCATCGAGGCTTCGTCGGACAGGATGTCGCCAAACATGTTGCCGGTGACCATCACGTCGAACTGCTTCGGCGCCTTGACCAGTTGCATGGCAGCGTTATCGACCAGCATGTGGCTGAGTTCGACATCCGGGTAATCGCGTGAAATCTCGATCATCACGTCGCGCCAGAGCTGGGTGCATTCCAGCACGTTCATCTTGTCGACTGAACACAGCCTTTTGTCGCGCTTTTGGGCGGCCTGGAAGGCGACATGGCCAATGCGGCGGATTTCCGACTCGCTATAGACCATGGTGTTGAAGCCGACGCGTTCGCCATTTTCTTCGCGCACACCGCGCGGCTGGCCGAAATAGATATCGCCGGTCAGTTCGCGGATGATCAGGATGTCCAGCCCGGCAACCACTTCCGGCTTCAACGTCGAAGCATTGGCCAGTTCCGGGTAGAGAATGGCCGGACGCAGGTTGGCGAACAAGTTCAGATCCTTGCGGATGCCCAGCAGGCCGCGTTCCGGGCGCTGTTCGCGCGGCAGCGAGTCCCACTTCGGGCCGCCAACGGCACCGAGCAGCACAGCGTCAGCAGCGCGAGCCAGCTTCTGGGTGGCTTCGGGATACGGATTGCCAGTCGCATCGACTGCGCCACCACCGAGCAAAGCCTCTTCCATCTCGAACTTGAGATCGAGCGAATTCAGCACACGCACCGCTTGAGCGGTAATTTCAGGACCAATGCCGTCACCCGGCAGAACACAAATTTTCATCTTTTTTCCTCGTCAGGAGAACAGCCAAGGCTGATCGACACGGCGCTTGGCCTCGAATTCGCGAATTTTTTCAGCGTGACGCAAGGTCAGGCCGATGTCGTCCCAACCATTGAGCAGGCACTCCTTGCGGAAAGCATCAATCTGGAACGGAATACCATGCCCGTCAGGGCGCACCACCGCTTGTGCAGACAAATCGACCACCAGCTTGTAGCCGGGCGTTGCCTCGACCTGCTGGAAAAGTGCCTCGATTTCAGCGGCAGGCAACACGATCGGCAGGATGCCATTCTTGAAACAGTTGTTGAAGAAAATATCGGCAAACGACTCGGCGATGATCGCCTTGAAGCCGAAATCGAGCAGCGCCCACGGCGCGTGTTCGCGCGAACTGCCACAGCCGAAGTTGGCGCGCGTCAGCAGCACCTCGGCCCCTTGATAGCGAGGCTGGTTAAGCACGAAATTCGGGTTCTTCGGGCGGCCGGTATTATCCTGCCCGGGCTGGCCGACATCCATGTAACGCCATTCGTCAAAGGCATTCGGGCCGAAGCCCGAACGCTTGATCGACTTCAGGAACTGCTTCGGAATGATCGCATCGGTATCGACGTTACTACGGTCGAGCGGAGCAACCAGACCTTCCAGACGAACAAACTTATCCATTAATTCACCACCTTCTGCACGGCCTCGCCACCCTTCTTCAGGGTTTCGCCGACCACTTCGCCAGTCTTGTTCAACGCACCGCCTACCGCCTCTCCACCTTTCTGGAGAGCCTCACCGGTCTTCTCGGCACCGATCGCCACGTCTTTCTTGACGCCTTGCGCGGTGTTGCACCCGGCAAAGACCAGAGCCAGCAGCAAAATTGAAATCGAACGCATGAGCATCACCGATTACAGGACGTCGCGGACATCCGCAAAGCGGCCGGCAATCGCCGCCGCTGCAGCCATTGCCGGGCTGACCAAATGGGTACGCCCACCCGGCCCCTGACGCCCCTCAAAGTTGCGGTTGGAGGTTGACGCGCAACGTTCCCCCGGCTCCAGACGGTCGGCATTCATGGCCAGGCACATCGAGCAACCAGGTTCGCGCCATTCAAAACCAGCCGCAACGAACACCTTGTCCAGCCCTTCGGCTTCTGCCTGCCGCTTGACCAAGCCGGAACCCGGCACAGCCAGTGCCAGCTTGACGTTGGCAGCGACGTGACGCCCCTTGAGCACCGAGGCGGCTTCGCGCAAATCCTCGATACGGGAATTGGTGCACGAGCCGATGAAAACCTTGTCGATGGCGATCTGGTTGATCGGGGTATTCGGATTCAGCCCCATGTACTGCAAAGCCCGTTCCATCCCCTCGCGCTTGACCGGATCTGCTTCCTTGGCCGGATCAGGCACCACGGCATCCACCGAAACGACCATCTCGGGTGAAGTACCCCAGGTCACCTGCGGACGAATGTCTTCAGCCCTCAGCGTAACGACACGGTCGAACTGGGCTCCGGCATCGGAATGCAGGGTGCGCCAGTAGGCCACGGCGCGATCCCAGGTCTCGCCAGTTGGCGAGAAGGGACGCCCCTTCAGGTAATTGATCGTCGTGTCATCGACAGCAACGAAGCCCAGACGCGCGCCGCCTTCGATGGCCATGTTGCACAGGGTCATGCGACCTTCCATGCTCAGGCCGCGGATGGCGCTGCCGCCGAATTCAATGGCGTAGCCCGTCCCCCCCGCCGTGCCGATCGTGCCGATAATGGCCAGCGCCACATCCTTGGCAGTAACGCCCTTGCCAAGCTTGCCCTCGACTGCGACCAACATGGTCTTGGAGCGCTTCTGCAGCAGGCACTGCGTGGCCAGCACATGCTCGACCTCGGAAGTGCCGATACCATGCGCCATACAGGCAAATGCGCCATGCGTCGAAGTGTGCGAGTCGCCGCAGACAACAGTCATACCGGGCAAGGTCGCGCCGTTTTCCGGACCGACGACATGGAGAATACCCATGCGCTGATCCTTGAATGGGAAATAGGCCAGTGCCCCGACTTCGCGAATGTTGGCATCCAGCGTTTCGACCTGCTGGCGCGAGATTGGATCCTTGATCCCCTCTTCCCAGTGGTCGGTCGGCGTGTTGTGGTCCGGTGTCGCGACGATGGAGGAAACGCGCCACGGCTTGCGGCCAGCCAGCTTCAGGCCTTCAAAAGCCTGTGGGCTGGTCACTTCGTGGATGAGGTGACGATCGATGTAGAGAAGCGCCGTGCCATCAGCTTCCTGATGAACAACGTGGTTCTCCCAGAGCTTGTCGTAAAGGGTCTTCGACATGGAACTTTTAGTGGGCCGTAAAGCTTTGAATTATTGCACAGGATCGCCGGTTTTTGCCCGTTCCGGGGCATCAAGCGCCGCATTACCGCCAACCCAGCCCCAGATCAGAAACAAGCCAATCAGCGCGAAGACCGAGCCGAGCGTGAAAGTCCAACCGGAGCCTAGCCAGTCCCAGGTCCGACCACTGATCAAGGCGCCGAGCAAACCACCGGCACCGAAAGACAGGCTGGAATATAGCGCCTGCCCCCGCCCCTGAGTCTTGCCGGGAAACCATAGATTGACTGCGGCGATTGCCGATGCGTGATAGGCCCCAAAGGTCAGACCATGCAGCAACTGGACAAAAATCATGATAGCGGCAGACTCGACACCCCAGCCCATCAGCAAAAAACGAACGACGGCGGCGGCAAAACAGGCCAGCAGAATGACTCGTAGCGAAAAACGCTTCGCCAGGCGTGCCATGCACATGAAAGCAACGATTTCCGCCACCACACCGAGCGACCAAAGCAGCCCAACCTCTGTCTTGGTGTAGCCATGGGCATCGAGATGGATCGAATAGAACACATAGAAGGCGCCGTGCGCTGCCGACATGGCAAAACAGGCGGCCATCAGCGCGAACACTTTCGGCTGACGGAGAATGGCGCCAATCGGCTGAGCGTCTCGGGGGTGCGGAAGAGGCGGCGACTCGGGCAAAGTCAGCGCATATAGCAGAATGCCAACCAAAATCACCCAGCACACCCACAGCACACCCACCGGCGGCGCAATATCGAGCAGCGCCCCTGTCGCCATGACGGCAACGATGAAACCGATCGAACCCCAGAGACGAATGCGACTGTAACGCCCACGCTCCTCCCGCAGATGATCGAAGGTCAGCGTTTCAACCAGAGGTAACGCGGCACTCCAAAAAAATGCCAAAACTGCCATCGCAAGCAACATGGCAGGTAACTTATCGAGCCAGAAAAACGCGGTAAACCCGGCCAGGCCAATCAGCCCCGCCAGACGAATGATCGCTAGGCGCCGACCGAAACGATCTGCCAGCCACCCCCACAGATTGGGGCCAAACAGACGCATCAGCTGCATCTGCGACATCAACAGTCCGATGTCCCAGGCAGAAAAACTCAGGGATTGGAGATAGAGCCCGAAATAGGGCGAAAACGCGCCAATGAAGGCGAAATAAAAAAAGTAATAGCCCGAGAGGCGCCAGTAAGGCAAAGCATGCATCCGGTGATTTTACCGGATGCAGCGTCGGGCAAAGGCGCTAATCAGGCCTTGACGGATTGCTGGCCAGCACGGAAGGCAAGCAGCAGATGGTAGATCTCGTCCTTCAGTTTGACGCGCTGCTTCTTCATGTCTTCCATGGTGAAGTCGGCAACTGGCATGTCATGCTCCTCCAGATCTTCGACCTTGCCGGTCAGGCGGCTATAGGAAGCGAACTGTCTGGCGAAATAGGCATTGCTGGTCTTGAGTGCTTCGATCGCGTCCTTGAATTCCGGAAATTCCTGATACAGATCGTGGTGATCGACTTGCATATTTTCTCTCCCTATTGCATTAACCTGCCGCCAATGCGGCAAAAAATAAATACTACGCGATTTTCCCAGGAATGCGCGGCGTCGCACATAGCACATCGCCACACTGGGCACGGTGACGCAAAGCATGATCCATCAGAACCAAGGCCAGCATCGCTTCGGCAATCGGCGTGGCACGAATGCCGACACAGGGGTCATGCCGCCCCTCAGTCGCCACCTCAATAGCCTCCCCTTGGCGATTGATCGAGCGGCGCGACTGGGCAATTGACGAGGTCGGCTTAATCGCCATATTGACCACGATTTCCTGCCCTGTCGAAATACCGCCGAGCACACCACCGGCATGGTTGGTCGCAAAGCCCTGTGGCGTCATTTCATCGCCATGCTCGCTGCCTTTCTGGGCGACCGAATCGAAACCGGCACCGATTTCAACCCCCTTGACGGCATTGATCCCCATCATCGCGTAGGCGATCTCGGCATCGAGCCGATCATAGACCGGCTCCCCCCAACCCGGAGGCACACCGGTAGCGGTTACAGTGATCTTGGCGCCCACAGAGTCCAGCGACTTGCGCAGCTTATCCATATAAGCCTCCAACTCCGGCACGATGGCCGAGTTCGGGGCAAAAAAGGCGTTGCCATCAATCGCATCAGCACTAACAAACGGAATTTCGATTGGCCCGAGCGCACTCATCCAGCCACGTATCGCCACCCCGAAGCGTTCGTACAGCCACTTGCGGGCAATCGCCCCGGCCGCCACGCGCACCGCCGTCTCGCGGGCTGACGAACGGCCACCGCCACGATAGTCACGAAATCCGTATTTCTGGGTGTAGGCATAGTCGGCATGGCCAGGACGGAAAGTATCGGCAATGTTGCCGTAATCCTTGCTGCGCTGGTCCTGGTTGCGAATCAACAAGCCAATCGGTGTGCCAGTCGTCTTCCCCTCGAAGACACCGGAGAGAATCTCAACGGTATCCGGTTCGCGGCGCTGCGTCACATGACGAGAAGTACCCGGTTTGCGGCGATCCAGTTCCGCCTGTATATCGGCCTCGCATAAGGCCAGCCCCGGCGGACAACCATCAACCACGCAGCCGATGGCCGGGCCATGCGACTCACCAAAAGAGGTAACAGTAAACAAAGTACCAAATGTATTGCCGGACATGGATGGACTGGTTTTTTGATCAGGGCATTGAGTTTATCACGTCGTGAAATTCGGCTATCTTTTGCCATCCAAGCAAAGCAATGAAAAGGGCGGCCGGAGCCGCCCCTGCAAGAACTTCCGCCACATCAGGCCGCCGGTGTTTCGCTCGGCCAGTTCTTGATATAGCTCTTCAGCATCTTGTTCTCGAAGCTCTGCTCTTCGAGCACCGCCTTGGCGACATCGAGAAAGGAAATGACCCCCATCAGCGTATCGCCATCAATCACCGGCAGGTAACGCGAGCGTTTTTCTATCATCAGACGGCGCAGATCATTGGCCTCCATGTCCGGAAAGGCCGTCACCGGGTTGGCCACCATGACATCCCCGACCGTGATGCCATCCGGACTCGATGCATGCTGCCTGAGGGCCAGCAGAACCTCGCGGAAGGTCAGCATCCCAACCATCTTTCCGGCCTCCATGACCACCAGTGACCCAACATCAAGATCCGCCATGGAGTCGATGGCGACCGCCAGCGGCTGCTGCGGCGTCACCGTAAAAAGCGTGCCGCCCTTGACGCGAAGGATTTCCCGAACCTGCATCGCTTTCTCCCGCTCTAACAGTTAATTGACCTGAACGATCTTAGAACATCCTCCTGAATTCTGGAAGAAGCATGGCACCACCCTGCCGGGGCATAGTCAAACGTAAATGCGAGATCATCACGCGCACAAATAATCGCCAATGCATTTACTGAATTTAATGAAATTGGCACTTGCACAACGTCATAGTCATATATATACTTCGTAATATTACCTAAGTCATACTTCGCTAGGATGCTTGGGTAGCCTTATTACACTAGCGTATGGAGAATGGATGATGAGCACTGTA
>JAGTRV010000083.1 GCA_018262245.1 Pseudomonadota bacterium
CTTCGTGGTGGTGAACTTCAACCGGGCAGCCGAGGGCTTCCAGGGTCAGCACCATGGCCGAACGGATGTCGTGCAGGCTATCGACCGGGGGAACCGGGAAGTAGCCGCCCTTGACGGTCGGACGATGGCCGGTGGAGCCATTGCCGTCGTTCTTCTCGCCAGAACCCCAAGCTGCTTCAGCAGAGTGGATCTTCAGGGAGCAGCCGGACATGTCGACATTCCATTCGACGCCGTCAAAAATGAAGAATTCCGGTTCCGGGCCGAAGTAGGCGGTGTCGCCAATGCCGGAGGACTTCAGGTAGGCTTCAGCGCGCTTGGCGATGGAACGCGGGTCGCGGTCGTAACCACGGCCATCGGCCGGATCAACGACGTCGCAGGTCAGGACTACGGTGGTTTCGTCGAAGAACGGATCGATGTAGGCGGTGGCCGGATCCGGGTTCAACTGCATGTCGGAGGCTTGAATGCCCTTCCAGCCAGCGATGGAGGAACCGTCGAAAGCGTGGCCGTTTTCGAACTTGTCTTCGCTGAAGGCGGAAACCGGCACGGTAACGTGCTGTTCCTTGCCACGGGTATCGGTGAAACGGAAATCGACGAACTTAGCGTCGTTTTCCTTGATCATCTTGATCACGTCTTGGGGGGTTGCCATAAGCGTCAGTCTCCTAAGAAAACAAGGTGCCGGCAGATCCGGCGACAATCAAAAAATCGTAACTCAGGAGCACTTAGCAGAAAGCATGCCAAACACTCTGGAGCAATCTTTCTATTTTGCCACAAGGAGATGCCGGTTTTAAGCAAAGAATTCGCCGAGCCACACATGCACCACAATCGTGCAAAACCAAACAAATGCGCACTATTTTGGTGCAACCAGGCAATTCAAAGAGATGCAACGCACTGCGGCATGGGCTTTTAGCTGTTCGACCAAGGCTTCCTCGGCTCGCTTTAGTGCTTCGCCGTTTTCGAAAAAGACGTGGTTCAGGAAGACCTCAAGTTCGATCTGGCCGTTCAAGTAATGCAAAACCACCTTTTCCGGCTTCGGCAATCCGGCCAGCAATGGCTTGAGCTCGGCCAGCAAGGCCTCCCGGCCCGGCAGGCGGGCAGAAAAAACCGCCGGGTCCATATCATCCTCCGGATCAATATGGACCAGCACATCAAGCACCTCAGGATGTTCGCGCAGCACCCGGGCCCGTGCCGACTCGGCAATGCGGTGACCTTCCGAAACGCTGATCCGCGAATCGACCTGAACGTGGGTGTCGACCAGCGCCTGATGCGCCATGCGTCGGGTTCTTAGCTGGTGCAAGCCGCGCACGCCGGGCGTTTCGCGCAGCGTCGCACGAATAGCCTCGACCTGCGACTCATCCAGCCCGGTATCGATCAGCTCCTTGATCGCGCCCCAGGCCAGACCGGCCCCCATGCGTAGGATCATGAAGCCCATCAGGGCCGCAGCCAGCAGATCGAGAAATGACCAGCCGAGCAAGGCGCCGCCGATGCCGACCACGACAACCAGCGCTGACGCCGCATCGGCACGGGTATGCAGCGCGTTGGCGATAAGCAATTGAGAACGCAAGCGCTCGGCCACCCGGATCAGGTAGCGGTACAAGGCCTCTTTGGATACCACCGTGGCGATCGCTACCCAGAGGGCTGAAAGTTCGACGGTCGGCAACGCCTCGATATGCTGAAGACGCATGCCCGACTCCCACAGGATGCCGCCACCGATCAGCGTCAGCGAAGCTCCGAGCACCAGCGTGGCGGCAGTTTCCATGCGCGCGTGGCCGTAAGGGTGGGCCTCATCGGCGGGATGGGCACTCTGCCGGCTGGCGTAGATGACGAGAAAATCGGACAGCAAATCGGAAAACGAGTGCAGGCCATGCGCCACCAATGACTGTGAATGCGCCAGCCAGCCGACAATGAGCTGAATAACCGTCATCACTAGATTGACCGCAACACTGACCCACGTTGCCTTTTGCGCCTCGACCGCCCGATCGGCCGGGGATGTTGTCACGTGGAGTTGCTCTTGCACCATGTTGTCTGCCCTATACTGTTGGCTTGCGATTCTAGCAGTTCGAAATTATGGGAAAGTTAACCGAGATACTGAATCTGGCCCGCGCTCGCGGCGAAGCGCTTGGTCGCCCCTATCTGGGCGAATTGACCCCGCAGGAAGCCTTCCAGTTGCTGCAACTGGCGCCCGGCGCGAAAATCGTCGACGTCCGCACTCGCGCCGAACTGGATTGGGTTGGACGCGTTCCCGACGTGGTCGAAATCGAGTGGAATCAATACCCGGGCGGCGTCCGCAATCCTAACTTTATGGCTGAGTTGAAACGGCAAGTTGATCCCGAAGCATTGGTCATGTTCCTGTGCCGCAGCGGTGTACGCTCGATCGGCGCGGCAACGGCTGCCAGCGAAGCCGGCTACAACGCTTGTTACAATATTCTTGAGGGTTTCGAGGGCGACAAGGACGCCAACGGCCATCGAAACAACATTGGCGGCTGGCGTAAGGCCGGCTTGCCCTGGATTCAGGGATAATCCCGCGACTAACCGGATTTACCGGGTAGAACGTAAAAACGGCCACGAATGAAATGGCCAAAAGTCAGAGTACAGCATGCAAACAGCCACCCTTGCCTTCGCCCCCTTCAACAGCCTGTCCGACGAGGCCTGCCATGAGCGCATCCGCGCCGCCCGTGCCAAGCTCGGAAAGAAGGCAGTCATTTTGTGTCACCACTACCAGCGCGCCGACGTTTACCAGTACGCCGACCTGACCGGCGATTCGCTGAAGCTTTCCCGCCTCGCTTCGCAGACCGATTCGGAATACGTCATTTTTTGCGGCGTACATTTCATGGCCGAGGTCGCCGACATCATGACCGCGCCGAACCAAAAGGCCATCCTGCCCGATCTCGCTGCCGGCTGCTCGATGGCCGACATGGCCAATCTGGCCAAGGTCGAACGCTGCTGGCGCGAACTGAATGAAGTGCTGAACGCCGAGGAAGAGGTCACCCCGGTCACCTACATCAACTCGGCAGCCGACCTGAAAGCCTTCTGCGGCGAACATGGCGGCATCGTCTGTACCTCATCGAACGCTGGCACCATCGCCAAATGGGCTTTCGAGCGCCGCCCGAAAGTATTGTTCTTCCCCGACCAGCATCTGGGTCGGTGGACTGGCCACAACATGGGATTCGCCATGGACGAGATGGTCGTCTGGGATCCCGATCTCGAACTCGGCGGCCTGACGCCGGAGCAGATCAAGAAAGCGCGCATCCTGCTCTGGAAGGGCCACTGCTCGGTGCACCAGATGTTCCAGAAGTCGCACATCGACGCCTTCCGCGCCAAGTACCCGGACGGCAAGGTGATCGCCCACCCGGAATGCAATTTCGAAGTGTGCGCCGCCTCCGATTACGTCGGCTCGACCGAACACATCGTCAAGACCATCAAGGAAGCGCCGGAGGGCACGCGCTGGCTGGTCGGCACCGAACTGAACCTGGTCGACCGACTGGCGAAGGAAGTGCTGCCGCAGAACAAGATCGTCCAGTTCATGGCGACCACCGTCTGCATGTGCTCGACCATGCAGCGCATCGACCCGCAGCACCTGGCCTGGACGCTGGAAAACCTGGCCGAGGGCAAGGTAGTCAACCAGATCAAGGTGCCGGAGCACGAAACTGCCGCCGCCAAGCTGGCGCTCGACCGGATGCTGGCGATTTCCTGAGCCGATCATGAACAAGCCCACGTTGCACATCACGACGTTCAACATCCACAAGGGCTTTTCGCAATTCAACCGGCGGATGATGGTGCACGAACTGCGCGAGCGGCTGCGCCATCTCAACCCGGACATTGTCTTTCTGCAGGAGGTGCAGGGCTTGCACCTCGGCCACGCCGAGAATCACGACGACTGGCCCGATTCGCCACAACACGAATTCCTGGCCGAGGATGTCTGGGCATCCTGCGCCTATGGCCAGAACATGATCTACGATCACGGCCATCACGGCAATGCGATCCTCTCGCGCTTGCCTATCCTGCATTCACACAACCAGGACGTGACGCATCTGCAATTCGAGAAACGCGGCCTGCTGCATTGCCAAATCGAGCTGCCCGAGGGACCGGCCGCACATTGCGTCTGCGTGCATCTATCGCTGTTCGGCTATTCGCGCCGCAAACAGATGGACGCCCTGGCCACTTATCTGGATAAAACAGCCGACCCGACCGCCCCGCTGATCATCGCCGGCGACTTCAACGACTGGGGCAACCGGGCGGGCGAACACATGGCCCGACGTCTCGGCTTGCGCGAGGTATTCAGTGGCCCGAGCGGCAACCCGGCGCGCAGCTTCCCGGCCGCCATGCCGATGTTCCGTCTCGACCGCATCTATGTGCGAGGCTTCGACGTGAAGCGCACGGAAGTCCATCATGGGCTGCCGTGGTCAAATATTTCCGACCACGCCGCGCTGTCGGCTTACCTCGCAAGGCATGGCCGCTGAATTTCTGCCGGGCAACCGGCTGACCTTGCTCAATTCCGGCGCTGACTATTTCCCCGCCCTGCTCGCTGCGATCAGCCAAGCGCAGATCGAGATCTACCTTGAAAGCTACATCTTCGCCAACGACGAAATCGGTCACGAGGTCGCCGGTGCCCTGTGCCTGGCGGCCGAACGTGGCGTCCAGGTCAATCTAACGGTGGACGGCTACGGCGCCCACAATTTCGCCGCCGATTTCCTGCCCCGCCTCACTGCGGCCGGCGTCCGCGCCCTGTTCTACCGCCCCGAGATCGGCCGCTTCCATCTGAAGCGCCACCGCCTGCGCCGGCTGCATCGCAAACTGGCAGTGATTGATGCGCGGATCGCCTTCGTCGGTGGCATCAACGTCCTCAGCGACGACAGTGGGCCACCCGAATTGCGCCCCCACTACGACTACGCCGTACGCATCGAAGGCCCGACCCTCGACCAGATTCATCATGCCGTCCGCCGAATGTGGGAAATCGTCTCCTGGGCCAGCTTCAAGCGACGCTTCCGCCTGTCACCGGTGACGCGGGCCTGTAGCGAGATTGCCGGCAAGCAGACTGCCGCTTTCCTGATCCGCGACAACATCCGGCACCGCAACGACATCCTCAACGCCTACCTGGACGCCATCGACAACGCGCAGAGCGAAATACTGATTGCCAATGCCTATTTCCTGCCCGGCGTCCGCTTCGGTCGCGCGTTGTATGCCGCAGCCAAACGTGGTGTCCGTATCACCGTCCTGCTCCAGGGCAAGACCGACCACCATCTGTTGCGCTATGCGACGCAAACCCTCTATGCCACGGCGCTCAAGGCCGGCATCCGGATTTTCGAGTACGAAAAAAGCTTCATGCACGCCAAGGTCGCCGTCATTGATGGCCTGTGGGCGACGGTCGGCTCGTCCAACATCGACCCGTTCAGCCTGCTGCTGGCCAAGGAAGCCAATCTCGTCGTCCGTGACGCGGCTTTCGCAGGCGAACTGAAAGCCAGTCTGAGCGCGGCTATCGAGAACGGCGCCCGCGAATTGCGGCACGAAGACCTGACCCGCCTGCCCTGGCATTCTCGGCTGTTACGCTGGCTGGCCTACGGCCTGGTTCGCGCCATGGTCGGCATCGCCGGCTACGGCCAGCATCATTGGAAAAACCAGGATATCAAGCCGGAAGAAGAATAAGGGACTGGCGCGGCACCGCGTCAAATGTCCAATGTTCACCCGCCCATGCCCAGACATCGGCGACCGCCCCCCGGGCAAGCGCTTCCGGCACGCCTTGTCCAAGAAACCGCAAAGCGCGGACCAATTCGGCAGCGGCCTGGTCAATGGATAACGCCTGAGCCCGAGTTTGTTTTGACAACTTCTCACCCGCCGGATTGGCGGCTACTGGCAAATGAGCGTAGGTCAACTCCGGATACCCGAGGCAACGTTGCAGCCAAATCTGGCGTGGCGTTGAAGCCAGCAGGTCGGCCCCGCGTACCACCGCATTGATGCCCTGCCAGGCGTCATCGACCACCACGGCCAACTGGTAGGCGAAAAGGCCATCGGCACGGCGCAGCACGAAATCGCCGACATCGTGCTCGAGATGCTGAGCAACCCGGCCCTGCAAGCGATCGATGAAAGCGGTCTCACCGGCATCAACCCGTAGTCGCCAGGCACGTGCCTGGCGGCCGGCCGGTAATCCGCCGCGGCAGGTTCCCGGATAGGCCAATCCACCATCGATCGCCACATGCGTGGCGGAATCGGCGATTTCCTTGCGGGAACAGGCACAGCCATAGAGCAGCCCAGCCTGCTTCAGCCGATCCAGCGCATCGGCATAGGCCTCGAAGCGCTTGCTCTGGTACAACACAGGGCCATCCCATTCGAAACCGAAGGCGCCCAGCGTACGCAGGATGTCGTTGGCAGCCCCCGGCACATTGCGCGGGGTATCGACATCCTCCATCCGTACCAGCCATTCACCGTCCTGCGTCCGGGCATCCAGATAGCTGCCAACCGCCGCGACAAGCGAGCCGAAGTGCAGAGGACCAGTGGGAGAGGGCGCGAAACGCCCCCGGTAAGGTGAGTTCATGGACGACGGATAAAAACCAAGGCTAGGCGATTTTATGTCGAAGCCAAGTCCAGCGCGAAGGCAAACCGGCGTTTGCCCGCCGAGACATTTCGCTCAGCACCTAATGATCAACACCGATACATCCACTGGTCGCTCAAGATTCGCCGCCCCTCAATGTTCATCGCCACCGGCGCGAACCACGTTACGGCCGCTCCCCTTGGCCTTGTACAAGGCCCTGTCGGCCTTGGCAACGAGAGTCGCCGACAACGCCTCACGATCGGGAACCATAGCCGCCACACCGATGCTCAAGGTCACCCACGGGCTCACCTCGCTGGCCGCATGGGGCAAGGCTGAGCGCTCCATATCGGCACGCAGGCGCTCGGCCACGGTCAGGGCGCCTTGCAAATCCGTCCCGGGCAGAATGATCGCGAATTCCTCGCCACCATAGCGCGCCGCCATGTCGGTCGGCCGAAAAACCTCGCGCCGCAGAATACCAGCCACGGCCTTCAAGCATTCATCGCCACCCTGATGCCCGTAGCAGTCGTTGTAGCGCTTGAAATAGTCCACGTCAGCCAAAATCAGCGCAATCGGCTCGCCGTAGCGCTGCGACCGGCTCCATTCGACATGCAGCTTCTCATCGAAACTGCGGCGGTTGGCCAGTCCCGTCAGACCGTCCATCGTGGCCTGCTGCTGCAAGGCCATCTGGGCGTTCTTGTAATCAGTCATGTCGCGCAGTGTCTCGACAACGGCAACCAGCTGGCCATCGTCGGCATAGATCGGTCCGGCGTCGATCGCCAGATACAGGCGCTCACCCATCTTCGGCATCACGCACCAGTTCTCGGCCTTCATGCCATGACCATGCTCGGAGGGTTCGGTATGGTAGGAATAGAGGCGGTCCAGATCGGCCGTCATTCCCTTGGCCAGCGCATCGGCCAGGCACAGGCGGGGCTCGTCGTAGAAAGCCTGCCAGTGATCGACGGTACCCACCACCTCTGAGGCCATCACGCCGGTCAGTCGTTCGCAGGCCCGATTCCAGATCAGCACCCGACAAGCGGCGTCCACCACAAAGGTCGGCACCACCAGATGCTCCATCAGGTTTACGGCAAAACTCAACTCTTGAGACTGATTAGCCGGTTTTCGACTAGACATCATTGCCATTCCTTTGCCATTCCCGCCGAAAAACGAGAACTTCTTCTTTCACGATAGCCCGAACATGGCAGCCTGGCTAGTTTTGTGCAGCACAAGCCGCACTTTTAGCCGCATCGACCAAGAAATTATCAATTATATAATCGATTCACACAAAAATAATTAAGCCGCCCCAAGACGACGAGTTCTTTGGCCAGTCGCCGACTCCCCCACGACGATCAGCCGAAAGCCTCAATAGTTTGAGGGCGATTTAAACCCGTCCTTCCCGATGCGCGGATCTTCTTCGAGATCGGCGGGCACGCAGGATAATTGGCGAGCGACTTGGGATTGGATTGGCCTTACACCAGGTTTGTTCCGAGCGATTAAAGTCGCAAATTCAGCTCGCGACACCTTGCCACCAAGTGGACTACTGTTTTTGGCTCCACGTTTCGCCAATCTCGAAAACCTGGGTTCAAGAGGCCTTTCCGGCCTCTGATAGTCTGATCATCGGGTTGATGAAACAGCCTGCAGTTCAGCGGAACAACCACGCTGAACTGCAGTTCTTTGTTCTGGCGAACGCGATATTTTGCGCCCGCACCAAGGCTGAGATTTGATCTTGCGGTGCTACTGGTTGATGGAATTCAGTTCCAAGACCATTGTTGTATTGCCCAGCTTGGTTTTTGCAGGTGCCCCGGAAATATCGCCCTTACCTAAATCAGCGCTCCCTGTCTTGGAAAGTCTAACCGTCACGATAACTTCTGGATGCTGGGACAAGGTTCGTCCCGGGATAATGGCCATGCTGTCATTCAGACGGAATTCAATGGGGAAATCAGTCCCCTGATATTTCCAAACTGCCAGTGGAGGTCCTTTCCCGTCCGGCGCCTTGGCGGCCACAAATAGGGTGTCGCTTGGCGATACCTGGCCGCGTAATTTCGGCGACAAAGTCACCACGCCAGCGACAACCGGGCCGGAGGCGCCTGCCAGCACGGGCGTAGCGGGTTTCTTGCCGCTCAGCATCGACTCGGCTTCGGCAATATTCGCATCGGCCAACTTGCTATCCATCGAGTCAGGTTGCGCCGCTGCTTTCATGCGCTTCCAGATAGCGATTGCCCCCTTGTAGTCGGCACGGTCGAAAGCCTCGCTGCCGGCCAGGGCAAGCGATTTGACGTGTTTTGGATCAGCCGCCAGCGCCCGTTTGACGATATCCCGACCGGCTGCGTCCCACTTGCGATCCTTGGCCATCACATGGGTATCCGCCCAGTCAGCCAGCATGGTCGCATCGGCCGGCAACAAGGCGGCGGCTTTTTCATAGGCAGCATCGGCCTCGGCAAATCGTCTCAATTCACCATAAGTCTTGGCCAGCAGCAGCCAGCCTTCACCATTTTTCGGATCGGCTTCCATCTTGTCGGCCAGGCGCTTGACGACCGTGCTCAGATCGCCGCCTTTGGTGTTGGCGGGAGGCGCTCCAGCCCCGGCTGACAGCGAGGGAGTCGCCGGCATCGAATCAGGAGCAGAAACCGTTCCTGGGCCGGAAAAACCGAAATAAACCGCCATGCCCAGCAGCAGAACGCCGCCAGGAATAGCCCACACCAGTTTTCCAGTAGCCGGACTCGGGGATGTCGGGGCGGTCAGCAGCGAGGCATGCAAGGCAGCCTGCTGGCGATCGAATTCAGCCTGATCAATACGCCCTTCCGCCCTGGCAAGGAGCAGTTCCCGCAAGGCCTGGCCAATATCGACCGATGGTCCCTGACCGGCCTGACGTGACGACCATTTGCTCAGCCCCCACAGCAGGAGAAGGCATAGCGCGATACTGGCAACACCGATATAAACCGCAAACATCATTTTTTGATTACCCGATACCCGGGAATTTCCCGGAAAAAATTGACCAGACCTTAGCGGAAGTCCCAGCGAAGGCCAAGATAGAGATATTCGCGCTTATTGCTTCCCGAATTGATCCCGGTGGTTTTCTGATCCGAAAAGCCGATTTCACTCTCGACGAACATCGTACTACGCCATTGGTAGCCCAGTTTGATGGCGGGGGAGAAATTGGTCTGCCCACTGCCGTTATCGCTCTTCGACGAGAAATAACGCAGATTTCCTTCGAGACGCCACACTTCGGCAAAGGGAAAAATATAGTTCAAGCCGTAGTTCTGCCCGGAAAAGCCGCCACCGCTGTAGAAGCTCGCCATCGCAACACCGACACCGCCAGTCACAAACAGGTTCGTGCCAATCGCTTGCGTGGTGAAGGTATCGGTCCGTCCCTGGCTGCTTTGCCCGGCAGCACAAGTGTTGTTATTCGGATCGTAGGACGTGCCGGCGCACATTTGCGAAATGGGAACGTCACCCAGCGGGCCGCCGACGCAAATCGGATCGTTCGGGTCCAAGGCGTTGAAACCCAGGCTCTTGCAGACCTGATTCAGCTGCAGCACGGCGTTGGCACCACTGACCTTGGAAGTGCGGTAGTCAAAGCCAAACTGCCACTTGTCACCGACCGGAATCGTCACCCCGGTGCCAAACATTTGCATGGTTGGCGTCGAGTCGACAACCACTTGTCGCGACTGCTCAATCCCGAAATTGCTGACCAGGCCGTTTACCGTGGTGATACCCAGCGCGTAGGTATTGGGCAAGGCATTGCTCAGACTGTAGGTCGGGCTCTTCCGGTAGTCGTAATTGATGAAATAGTTGTTGCCCCAGCGGTCGATATAGTTGCCCTGGATCATCCCGATATTCAGCCCCTTGTAGAGCACATCGTAATCCAGCACACCAAAGGCGTTGAACTGGCCGTCGAAGTAGCGGAATTCGCTGCCCACCGCCCGGCGGTTGAGGTAGCCGTCCAGCGTTTGTTCGATGGCGTACAGGCTTGCCCCCGGGCGGCCGAGCTGGGCTAGATACTCGACGTTGCCACCATAAAACTGCTTATTGGCTGGCAGGTTGAACCACCCGTTCCCGGTCGACTTGAACTCGACTGAAGTGCCGGCAACCGCCCCCATTCGCCAGTCTGAACCCAGGTTGTAGCTGCCAGTCACCCCATCGAAGCGCTCCAGCACGCCGCTGCCGTTCGGATTCTGGCGCCCGGCGCGTACGAAGTAACCAACTTCCCGATCCGTCCTTTCGACGTAGGCGGAATATATCCGGTTGTAATCTCGATTCTCGCGCAGGAAATTCTTGCTATCGGTATCGCGGAAGACGATGCGGGTATCCGTGACGGCATCTCTCAGGCGTGCGTTCAGGCTCAAGGAGGACACCAGCGTATTCTGGTCTTTAACCATCGGACCGGCGTCTTGCCTGGACTGCCCAGAGAACCAGTAAGACGACAGGCTCCCGTACACCATCCACTCGGCCGGTTTGTCATCGCGCATGGCGCGGGAAACCGGACGCCGGGCGGGTTCCGACTTCGGCAGATCGGCCAGGCGCTGTCGAAGCCTGGCGGCGTCGCCAGCATTGGGATAAAGCCTCAAATACAGTTCATATTCGGCCCGCGCCTTGGCGATCTCGCCATTCTTTTCACGCACTTCGCCCATCAAGGCCTGGGCGGGCTCTGTCTGGCGATTGGCCGGCAAGCCCAACAAGCGGTTCAGACGGTTGATGGCTTTGGGATTGTCCCCCTTGGCAAAGGCTTCCTTCGCCTCGGTCAGGAAGCCTTGCGCCAGTTCCTCAACCTGTTCCTGAGGCATGGGCGCCGGTGACTCGACCGGCTTGGCCGCATCCGGGATCTGCGTCGGCGCTCCGCCAACCGGCCCGGCTGGTTCGCCTGCCGGCACAGGCGCTACCGGCACGGCAGCGACATCAGTGCCGGGCTTCTTTTCCAGTGTTGCAGCTTTTGATTTGGCCTTGCCCTTAGTCGCCGGAGCTGCTGGCTGCTGCTTCGGTTCGGCAGCAGCCTCGGTCGAAGGTGGCGGCGAGACAGGGGGAACGGGCGCTACGGGCACCACAGCGGCCTGAGGCTTCTTTTTTTCCTCGGGCAATGGAATGGTGATCACGATGCTGCGGGCATCGCCACCGGGACTCAGCGTATAACGAACCGGCTTGTCGAACGAGATCAACATCCCGTTGATCAGTTCCGGATAGGTCAGCTTGAAGCGGGGAACCAGATCACTGGGCGGCGATCGCCAAGTTTCCTGCATGACCTCGTTTTCCTGAAATCCAGGTTTTGCCACCCGAAAAAATACGCGCAGGAACTTTGCCTGATGTTCCGGGCCATGTCGCAGATATTGAATTTCCGTGCCGAAGCGGATGACGATCTGGGCGTTGTCATCGACTCGCGAAATATCGATCGTTTCGATAACGCTGGCCGCCGCCGCGCTTGCATACAGGAAACCGATACAGAGCATGAAAACCGCCCGGAGCAGGTATCCCAACTGGCGAATTCCGCTCTGGACGGGCAATCGTAGGTAACTAGATATCAACATCAATTCCACTTGGTATAGGCAGTACCGTACCTGCCTAAAGGCTTATGACAATTCGCTGAGGAGCAATCCTTCCCTGCCGAACTATGGTGGCCGCTTCCTCGGGTAATTTTCTGCATTGAGCCTGCGTACGGCGAGGCTCTGTCATGGCAGGTCGCACAGGAGGTCTGCATCGTGCCGTGGTTCATTTTTTCCGTCGAAAATGTCGTCTTGCTGCTGTGGCACAGCGAACATTCGTTGCCTGGCATGCCGGCCGGGCTGGTCGTCGGAATGTGATTCGATGGCTTGCCAAGCACGCCGGCATAGGTACCGGTATGACAGGTCTGGCAGGTACCCGTGGCGACCCCGGTGTGTCCATAGGGCAGCTTCATTGGCGACCAGAGCGTGGTGTTGTGGCAGACCTCGCAGCCGGCTGTCGTGGGGACGTGATTCGCCAGTTTGACATCGATATTGGGGTAGGCCGGGCTATGACAGTTAGTGCATCCGGTGGCCACGATATGGGTATAAGGCGTGATAAGTGGCATCCACGAAATACCCGTTCGGTGGCAAACATTGCACTCCTGCGACGTCGGAATATGGATGACCGGCTTCCCGGCCGCAGCCGTGCCGTTATGGCAAGTCGAGCAAGCATTGATGATGCCGGCATGTGAAAAACTGGTCGGCTTCCAGGCGGTCGTCGTATGGCAAATCTGGCACGACTGGGTGGTCGGAATGTGCGTCACCGGTTTGCTCTGGGCATTCACCGCCGTGTATGCCCCATTGTGGCAATTGGCACAGCTTCCTGCCGGGGTCGTTATCCCGTTGTGCGTCATGGTGGCGGGAGCGAACGCCGTATAGTTCTTGTGGCAGGTATCACAGGTCGCCGTGGTCGGAATGTGCGTTGTCGGCTTGCCCAGCGCGTTGGTCCCGTTGTGGCAGTTTGAACAACTGCCGGCCACCACTCCCGTGTGATTGAACGTCCCCGTCGCCCACGTCGTCGTCGAGCTGTGGCAGGTGCTGCACTGTGCCGTCGTCGGAATATGCGTCGCCGGCTTGATCTGGGCGTTTTGCGAAACATA
>JAGTRV010000218.1 GCA_018262245.1 Pseudomonadota bacterium
TGCGATGTCGGCGGTCTATGCCTTTTTCGTCGCAGTCTTCGTCTATCGCGATATGGGCTTGAAGGATGTGCCGAAGGTATTGCTCAATTCAGCCAACATGTCGGCGATGTTGCTCTACATCATTACCAACGCGGTGTTGTTCTCCTTCATTATGACCAACGAGAATATTCCGCAGGCGTTGGCTGACTGGATGATGGGCCATGGCCTCGGGGTCATTGCCTTCCTGTTGATGTGCAATGTCCTGTTGCTGTTGGCTGGTAATTTCATGGAACCCTCGTCCATTGTGCTGATCTTTGCGCCGATTCTGTTCCCGGTGGCCATGAAGCTGGGGATTGATCCGGTCCATTTCGGCATCATCATGGTGGTGAATATGGAGGTCGGCATGTGCCACCCGCCCGTTGGACTGAATCTTTACGTGGCCTCGGGAATTACCAAGATGGGTATTACCGAGCTGACGGTTGCGGTTTGGCCTTGGCTGCTTTCCATGCTGTGCTTCCTGGTGGTCGTTACTTACTGGCCTAGCTTGTCCTTGTGGTTCCCACGGCGACTCGGAATGATTTAGGGGCAATATTCTTTTCTTGATAAACCCCGGTGGAGGCCGGGGTTTGTTTTTTGGTGGGGGCGGTATGGCACAATTCGGCTCCCCGGACGGTTTATCAGGAAATCATGAAATTTGCTCTCTCCATCGTCGCGCTGATTCTTGTTGTATTGATCGTTCCGTTTTTGCTCCCGGGGGTGGGTAAGCAGGACGGTGTTGATCCGAACAGTAATCTGCCTTGGCAAATTGAACTCGATGGCCAGGGCGGAAGCACCGTTTTTGGGTTGAAGCCAGGTCTGAGTACTCTGGGCGACGTAAGGCGGAAGCTGGGAAACGAAGTCGAGGTGGCAATTGTCGCTGAACCCGATGAAATCGGCCTTCTGGAGGGGTATTACGCTCAGGTGCCGCTGGGTTTCGTGCTCGCCAAGGTGGTCGTGACGCTCGACGCCTCGGGGGAGCTGATTTCCGCCATGCGTGACCGGGCTTTGCGGGCCAAGCACATGGAAAGCACGACGCGCAAAATAACCTTGCATCCGGACGATTTTGTGGCAGTGGACAATCTGCCGGTCAAGGCGATCAGCGTGATTCCCTCGGTTAACCTCGATGAAACCGCGGTGACCCAACGTTTTGGCGTGCCGGGCGAACGGCTGGTGGTTTCCGAAAAGGTGGTGCATCTGTTGTACCCGGACAAGGGGCTGGATGTCGTGGTCGATGGCGATGGCAAGGAGTTGCTGCAATACGTCGCACCGCGCAGCTTTGCCATGTTGCGCGATCCGCTGAAGGCGGTTGCCGGCGAAAAAGCGCCAGCTCAGTGAGGCGGGCGTTCGTGTTTCGAATCTGCTAAAATTGTACGTTTATCAACTGACTAGCTTTCTCGGAGTAATCATATGGCTATCGAACGTACCCTCTCCATCATCAAACCCGACGCAGTTGCCAAGAACGTTATCGGCAAGATCTACTCCCGTTTTGAATCGAACGGCCTGAAGGTTATCGCTGCCCGCATGACCTGGTTGTCCGAGCAGGAAGCCGGCCAGTTCTACTCCGTGCACAAAGAGCGTCCTTTCTTCAAGGATCTGGTTTCCTTCATGACCTCCGGTCCGGTGATGATTCAAGCCCTGGAAGGTGAAAACGCCATCGCCAAGAACCGCGAGCTGATGGGCGCCACCGACCCGAAGAAGGCTGATGCCGGCACCATCCGCGCCGACTTCGCCGAATCCATCGATGCCAACGCCGTGCACGGATCTGATGCACCGGAAACCGCTGCCGTGGAAATTGCCTTCTTCTTCCCGGGCATGAACACCTACGCTGGCCGCTAAGCAAAGTTAATGACCGTCAATCTGCTGGATTTCGATGGCGAAAGCCTGACTGCCTGGTTTGCCGAGCAGGGTGAAAAGCCCTTCCGCGCCAAGCAGGTTTTGCGCTGGATTCATCGTTCTGGCGTGGCGGACTTTGATGCCATGACCGATATCGCCAAGAGTCTTCGCGAGAAGCTCAAGGCGAAAGCGGTCGTGGCGCCGCCTGCCGTCGTTTCCGATAAGCTGTCGGACGATGGTACGCGCAAGTTTTTGATCGATGTTGGCAACGGCAATGCCGTTGAGACGGTGTTCATTCCCGAAGATGATCGCGGTACGTTGTGCATTTCGACGCAAGCCGGTTGCGCGCTCGATTGCGCTTTTTGTTCGACTGGCAAGCAGGGATTCAACCGCAACCTGTCAGTGGCGGAGATCATCGGCCAGCTTTGGCAGGCCAATCACGCGCTGGGCGCGGTCCATGGCGACGAACGGGTGATTTCCAACGTCGTTCTGATGGGCATGGGCGAGCCACTCGCCAATTTTGAAAATTCTGTTGTCGCGCTGAAATTGATGCTCGACGACAATGCCTACGGCCTGTCGCGCCGTCGGGTCACCGTGTCAACCTCTGGTTTGGTGCCGGTCATGGATCGTCTGGGTGATGAATGCCCGGTTGCTCTGGCTGTTTCCCTTCACGCGCCAAACGATAAGTTGCGCGACCAACTGGTGCCGATCAACCAGAAATACCCGTTGAAAGAACTGATGGCTGCCTGCCAGCGTTATCTGGAAAAGGCGCCACGTGATTTCATTACTTTCGAGTACATCATGCTCGACGGTATCAATGATACCGATGCCAATGCCCGTGAACTGCTGGCGCTGGTCAAGTCGGTTCATTGCAAATTCAACCTGATTCCCTTCAATCCCTTCCCCGGCTCGCCATTCCGGCGTTCGCCAGCGGAGAGGGTGCGGCACTTCGCTGATATCCTGATGCAGGCTGGTATTGTGACGACAACGCGCAAGACCCGCGGTGATGACATCGATGCCGCTTGTGGTCAATTGGCCGGCCAAGTCCAGGATAAGACCAAACGAACCACTGGACGCGTGATTCCCCTGAAGGAGGCAAGATCGTGAAAGTCTTTTCGCTAAAAAGCCGGATTGTCGGTATCTGTCTGGGCGTGCTGTGCATTGTCTCCGCGCACGCGCAGTACAACTTCAACCCTTCCTCGACGGATCAATCCCAAGGGGCGACCGAGCCGCGCAACCGGGCCAAGATTCACACTGAACTGGGATCGATGTATTTTCAGGCGGGGAACCCCGGGGTTGCGCTCGATGAGTTGCGCATTGCCCTGAATGCTGACTCCGGCTATTTTCCGGCTTATAACGTTCGCGGATTGGTTCATTTGTCCCTGAAGGAATATGCCAAGGCGGAGGACGATTTTCGCCGAGCCCTGGATCTTGCCCCCAATGATCCCGAAGTTAATAATAATTACGGCTGGTATCTCTGTGAAACAGGCAAGGAACGTCAGTCGATTGCCTATTTTCTGAATGCCCTGAAGAGTCCTTTGTACGAAACGCCGGACCGTGCCTACACCAATGCCGGCACGTGTGCTTTGAAAGCAGGCGACCTAGAAGGGGCGCAGAATTATCTGTTGAAGGCCTTGCAGTTGTCGCGCGATGGCGCCATGCAGGCACGCTTGCAACTGGCCAAGGTATTTTACCGGCGCGGTATTTTTGAAGAGGCGCGTGTCTATCTGAATGATGCGCTGCGCATGATGGAGCCGCCGTCAGCCGACGCACTCTGGCTTGGTCTTCGGCTCGAGCGGAAAATGGCGAACAAGGTGGCCGAATCTGGCTACGCATCGCAACTGCGCAGTCGTTATCCAACGTCGCCAGAGTATCAGGAATTCCTAAAGGGCAATTTTGAATGAGCGAGCAGGTCATTAGCGAAGACGCAGGCACCGAGGAAAGCGTCATTATTTCCGAAATGCCGGTTGGGGAACAATTGCGTCTGGCGCGTGAGGCACGCGATCTTGAAGTCGCAGATATCGCGCGAACTCTCAAGCTCGGGCCTCGGCAGGTCGAGGCTTTGGAGTGTGGCGATTGGCACGGTTTGCCAGGACAAACCTTCATCCGCGGTTTTGTCCGAAATTACGCGCGCCTGGTGCAAGTCGATCCGGCCCCTTTGATGGTTCAGTTAAACCAGGTTCTTGAAAAACCGGCTGACAATCTGGCCATGCAGGAAGCTCGTCCGGCCTCAATGCCGAATTCCGGTTCTGGTGTTTCGCGACGAGATAGGGCGGTTGTGTTCGTAGGGGCAGGCTTGGTTGCGTTGGCTGGCTTGGTGTATTTTCTGATGCCCGCCGACCTTTCTGCCCTGCGTGAAAGCACGCAGTCGCTGCTTGATTCTCTGGCCCGGAAGGAAGTGCCGACCTCTGCACCTGTACCAGCCTCCGATGGAGCCTCTGCGGTTCCGGCCAGCGAGCCGGTTTTTCCGCCAGGAGCGACCCAGCAGCAGGTGATGTATCCGCAGGTGCTGGCTCCGGCCGAATCGCCTGCACCATCTTCTGCAAATCCGCCAAAAGCAGAATCATCTCCGTCGCAGCCTGCTATGGTTGCGGCCAATCAACCGCAGATGCGCTTCCTGTTCGACAAGGAGTCCTGGGTCGAAGTGCGGGATCGTGACAACAAGATCATCTTTTCCCAGCGTCTTGGTGCCGGTGCCGAGCAGGTAGTGTCTGGCCAAGGACCGCTGTCTTTGACGGTTGGTTATGCCCCCGGAGTCCGTCTCTTTTGGCATGGGCAAGCGGTTGACCTTGTCCCGCACACCAAGGGCGATGTGGCTCGCCTGGTTCTGGAGTAAGCCGTGAGTACAGTCATCAAGCGGCCGACCCGCGCTTGTGTCATTGGTCACGTCAAAATCGGTGGCGATGCCCCGGTGGTTGTCCAGTCGATGACCAATACCGATACCGCCGACTATCTCGCTACGGCCCTGCAAACGGCTGAACTGGCACGTGCCGGTTCCGAGCTGGTCCGGATCACCGTCAATTCGCCGGAAGCGGCAGCTGCCGTTCCCAAGATTCGTGAACATCTGGACCGAATGAATTGCAATGTTCCGCTGATCGGTGATTTTCACTACAACGGCCATCGCCTGCTGACTGAGCATCCGGCCTGTGCGGAAGCGCTGGCCAAGTATCGGATCAATCCGGGGAATGTAGGTTTCGGCAAGAAAAAAGACGAACAATTCGCCCAG
>JAGTRV010000219.1 GCA_018262245.1 Pseudomonadota bacterium
TCCGCTTCTATGAAGCCGGAATCATCGGCCTCGGTAACGATGGCATGGTCAAAATGCGCGATGACAGCCGGCTCACGCTGGCGCAACGGCAAATTGCCGGAAAGCTGATCGACCAGGAAAACCCCGAGCGTAATTCGCTGATTTTTGCGCTGGCTGAAGCGCATGGCGGGCAACAAACGGAGCCCGCCGTTCGCGTCGCCCAGATAAAGCGCTGGAAGGAGCAATTCCGCTCGGGCTGGTGGATAGAGGACGCGCAAGGCGTCTGGTACAAGAAGCCCTGATCCGGGTTCAGCAGGCAACCATGCGGCATCTTGCCGCAACCCGCTGCGCAAGCACGCCGCTATAATTCCCCTTCCCGCCTACATCAACAAGGAGTACGGCTTGAAAGCTATTCGAACTCACCTGACGATCGCCCTGCTCACCCTCGCGTCCGGCACGGCACTGGCGGCCGATATCGACGTCAAGGAGCCGTGGGTACGCGGCACCGTCACCGGCCAGCCAGCAACTGGCGCCTTCATGGAAGTCACCAGCAAAGGGGGCGCGGCAATTATTGGCGCCAGCAGCCCGGTCGCTGGAATTACCGAAATTCACGAGATGAAAATGGACGGCGGCGTGATGAAAATGCGCGCCATTTCACGCCTCGACCTGCCTGCCGGGAAGCCGGTGAAGCTCGCGCCCGGCGGCTATCACGTCATGTTGATGGACCTCAAGCAGCCGCTCAAGAAAGGCGACCTGGTGCCATTGACCCTCAAGCTCGAGGGCAAGGACAAAGCCGTGGAAACCGTCGAGATCAAGGCCGAGGTACGTGATTTGACTACCAGCGTACCGGCAGCGAGCGACCACAAGCACTAAGCCGGGCTGATTTCTCGGAACATCGCAAGCTGGGGCTGGTAGCGAAACTACCGGCCCTTCTTGTTGTCCGGCTTCATCTGCGCAACAGGGTGACGATAGCCGCCAGCAGGCCAGCAGCGCACACGCCGTGGCTGACTGCCAGCCACAAGTTGAAACCACTGAGAACCGTCAGCACGCCCAGGCCGATCTCAACGAGCAGCAAGAACAGTACGAGCCTTGCCGCATGTCGCGTGGCGTCATGAGCCAGCGCCCGCACCCCGGCAATGCCAAGAAGCAGAAACGTGCTCACCGCGCTGTAGCGATGCAGCAAATGCAGAGTGACCCCGCCAGGATCACCTGGCTGCGGCGCCCCCGCCAACTTGACGAACGGGTTGAGCGCTGCCCAGCCTTCGCTCGACGGCCACCACATCCCGTCGCAATGCGGCAGCGAAGTGCAGGAGACTGTGGCGTAACTGGCGCCAATCCACGCCCCCAGCATCACCGTCACTGACAATGACGCCACCCCCAGGCGCAACAGGAGGCCGGGCGGGCTTGCCGTTTCCCGAATCGAGGTCGGGCTGGCAGCCAGCGCCACCCGCCATGAGAAGGTGAGCAATCCAAAGCCGCCCATGATGTTCAGGAAGTTGACCAGCGGCAAACGGGGATCGGAACTCCAGATGCCAAGCGCGGAGAGAGTAAGCATCAGCAGCAGAAGCAGCGTGGCATAGCTGGCGGCCGGCTGTATCGGCTGCGGACGCAGGCAGTGCCAGAGCAGAAAACAGGCCAGGAGCAGGTCGACCGTCGCCGTGATACGGTGCACCAGCCGGACAAACCCGTACTGCGGCGCGCGTGGCTCACTGGCCAATAACTGCCCGTAGCACGCCGGCCAATCCGTGCAGCCCAATCCGGCGCCTTCGAGTCGAATGTACGCACTCACCAGAACAACCAGCAGTGAAAGCACCGCAAGGAGCAGCGCCACAGTCCGGATTTTTTGCAAACGGGCGTGATCGGTCGCCATCAGGCGCTGCTGCCGGATACACGGGCAACACGCAACTCGTGGTTAAGCCAGAGCAGAATACCGAAAACGACCATTGAACCGCCTTGATGCGCGGCACCGAGCGCGACCGGGACCGCCAGAACAAGCGTCACGATACCGAGTGCGATCTGCACGGCAAGCGCGCCAAGCAAGAGGGTCGCGGCCAGGCGCGCCCGGCCTGAAACGGCTGCCGAGCGTACCTTCAGCCAGAACCAGGGCACCAGGAACGCCAGTACCCAGGCGCCCAGACGGTGATCGAACTGCACCATGGCCATGTTGTTGAAGAAATTCAGGTACCACGGGTCGAGAATGAAGCTCTCCGGCGGCAGCACGTGGCCGTTCATCAACGGGAAGGTGTTGTAGGCCTTGCCGGCGCGTATTCCGGCGACGAAGCCGCCGGTGATGACCATATAGAACACCAGGACGGCCAGCCAGAATCCCGTTCGCTGCAGCCCCCGCAACGTGGCATCGGCCGTCACCCGTGCGCGCTCGCTCCACAGGCCAAGGGCGACCCACATCATCGCGATGAAGATCACGAAAGCCAGCGACAGATGCGCCGTCAGGCGGTACTGGCTGACGCGGGGATCATCGACCAGGCCGCTCTTGACCATGTACCAACCCATCGCACCTTGCATTCCGCCGAGCAGGAAAATCCCGAGCAGTTTTGGAATCAGCGGCGGGTCGAGCTTTCGCCGCAATAGAAAGTAGGTAAACGGCACCAGGAAGACGACACCGATCAGTCGCCCCAGCACCCGATGCCAGTACTCCCAATAGAAGATGAACTTGAATTCTTCCAGCGACATCTGGTGATTCACCTTCTGGTATTCAGGCGTCTGCTTGTACTTGTCGAAGGTTTCGTCCCATTCGGTCTGATTGAGCGGCGGGATGATGCCGACAATCGGCTTCCATTCGACGATTGACAGGCCGGAATGAGTAAGGCGCGTGACGCCACCGACCACAAGAATCATGAATACCATGGTGCTGCAGGCAAAAAGCCAGATTGCGATCTGCCGGCGGGCGGACAAATCGGCAGAACCATTCAGGGAGGGTGTCGAGCGGATCATCATGGGTTCCGGTGATTTTTCGGCGCCGATTATATGTGAGAAGTTGCGGACACGTCGCCAGCCTTGGCAGCATGTGACAGTTTGTCGCAGATCTTGACACAAATCATATTTTCGAGCGCCTGCCGTCGGTAGCCTTCCGGCGGTAGCCTTCCGGTCATTTGATCCGGTATTTCGGGTTCTAATTTTCGGGTAATCAACCGTGTGCAACACGCACCAACAACGGAGGAGAAAAGCATGGCCAACGACGACGACATCCCCTTCATGCAGAAGTTGCTGGACAACCACTTCCTGCTTCTGTTCCTCGGCGTGGCGTCCCCAATGCTGCTCTATATATTGTGGGGCATCATCGACATCATGAACGTGCCACTCGCCAAGTAACTCATCAATCAAAGGGAGAAAAAAATGAGTGCAATTCTGCCGCCGTCGGAACGGCTCTGGTGGAAACAGCCCATCGCCGGGGTCGAATGGGCGTGGATTGGTATCGCTTTCGTATGGGGCATGATCATGTTCGGCATGATGCTCTATTGGCACATTTTCGGTAAGCAGAACCTCTCGAACGAGGTCTACAAGACCACTCCCGAGATGTTTGCCGCCAAGGCCGAGAAGTTCATCGCCGAGAACACCATCCGTGTCGAAACAGGCCTGAACGGAGAGGAAATCCCGGTTGCCAAGATTCCGGCCGGTGGTGAGGGCTTCCTGATCGCCCGCCTGTGGAACTGGTACCCGATTCTCGAACTGGAAGCCGGCAAGGAATACAAGATCCATCTTTCCTCGATGGACTACAACCACGGTTTTTCGCTGCAGCCGGTCAATATCAACATTCAGGTCATCCCCGGCTATGAGCATGTGGTCAGGATGACACCGACCAAGGCAGGCACCTACGCCATCGTCTGCAACGAATACTGCGGCATCGGTCCCCACACGATGCTTGGCCGTATCTACGTCAAATAAGGGGGACACAGATGGCCACTACTTACCGTACCTGCCCGATTTCCGGGCTGCAATTCGAGAACCACGCCGAAAAGCTGATGCGCTGGAACGCGGTCGCCGGCGTGCTCTGGCTGCTGGTTGGCGGCATCACGGCGCTGCTCGTCATCCTGACCCGCTGGCCGGCAATCAAGCTCCTGCCGGCCGATCAGTTCTATACGATCCTCACCGCCCACGGCATCGACATGCTGATCCTGTGGATCCTGTTCTTTGAAATGGCGGTTCTCTACTTTGCCTCATCGACGCTGTTGCGATGCCGGCTGGCGACACCCAAGGTGGCGTGGCTCGGCTTCTGGCTGATGGTCATCGGCGGCATCATGACCAATGTCGCCATCTTCCAGGGCGGGTCGAGCGTGATGTTCACCTCGTATGTCCCGATGCAGGCCGCACCGCACTTCTACCTCGGCATCATCCTGGTCGCCGTCGGCGCGCTGCTCGGCACCGCGGTGTTTTTCGGGACGCTGGTTGTCGCCAAGAAGGACAAGACCTACACCGGTTCGCTGCCGCTGGTTGTTTTTGGCGCGCTGACCGCCGCGATCATCGCCACGTTCACGATCCTGGCCGGCGCCGGCATCCTGATCCCGACCTTCTTCTGGTCGGTCGGCCTGATCAAGGAAATCGACGCCCAGTTGTACCGCATGGTCTGGTGGGGTCTGGGCCACTCGTCGCAGCAGATCAACGTCGCCGCTCACGTCTCGATCTGGTACCTGACCGCCGCCGTCATTTTCGGCGCCAAGCCGTTGTCGGAAAAAGTGTCGCGTTTCGCCTTCCTGCTCTACATCCTCTTCCTGCAGCTCGCCAGTGCGCACCACCTGCTATCCGACCCCGGTATGAGCGCCGAGTGGAAGGTGCTCAACACCTCCTATTTCATGTATTTCGCGGTGATGGCCTCGATGATCCACGGCTTCACGGTCCCCGGCGCCATCGAAGCAGCTCAGCGGCGCAAGGGTTTCACCAACGGCCTTTTCGAATGGCTGCGCAAGGCGCCCTGGGGCAACCCGGTATTCTCCGGAATGTTCATCTCGCTGGTCAGCTTCGGTTTCCTCGGCGGCATCTCGGGTGTCGTTCTCGGTACCGAACAGATCAACATGCTGATGCACAACACCTTCTACGTTCCGGGTCACTTCCACACCACCGTGGTCACCGGCACGACGCTGG
>JAGTRV010000220.1 GCA_018262245.1 Pseudomonadota bacterium
CCCACAACAAGCTGATAAGGCAGCCGGTTCAAGCTATGTTCTCGAATTTTATAGGTAATTTTCTCGTTACGCAAATCCGACTCAGCCCGGAAGCCGGCTGAGTGTAGCTTTTGTGCGACTTCAGCCGCGTAATCGGCCTGCTTTTCGGAGATATTCAGCACCACCACCTGCACAGGCGCCAACCACAACGGCAAGGCACCGGCGAAGTTTTCGATCAGGATGCCGATGAAACGCTCCAGCGAACCAAGAATGGCCCGATGCAGCATGACCGGCACCTTGCGCGTATCGTCCGCGCCGACATACTCGGCCCCCAAACGCCCCGGCATAGAGAAGTCGACCTGCATGGTGCCACACTGCCAGGAACGGCCGATGGCATCCCTGATATGGAATTCGATCTTCGGGCCATAGAAGGCGCCCTCGCCTGGCAACTCCGTCCATTCCAGCCCGGAAGCGCGCAACCCCTGACGCAGCGCATCCTCTGCCTTATCCCAGACTTCATCAGCACCAACCCGACTATCCGGACGCAGCGCGAGCTTGACCGCAACATCGTTGAAGCCAAAGTCGGCATAAACCTTCTTGACCAGCGCATTGAAGGCGGTCACTTCGGACTCGATCTGATCTTCAGTACAGAAGATATGACCATCATCCTGCACGAATCCTCGGACACGCATCAGGCCATGCAAGGCACCAGCTGGTTCGTTGCGATGACAGGAGCCGAACTCGCCGTAACGCAGCGGCAGCTCGCGATAAGAGCGCAGGCCGGCATTGAAGACCTGCACGTGGCCCGGGCAGTTCATCGGCTTGACCGCGTAGTCGCGGTTTTCCGACGAGGTCGTGAACATGTTGTCCTTATAATGCTCCCAGTGGCCAGACTTTTCCCACAGCGACTTGTCGAGAATTTGCGGGCAACGCACTTCCTGGTAGCCGTTGTTGCGGTAAACCGCGCGCATGTAGCCTTCAATTTCCTGCCAGATTGCCCAGCCTTTCGGGTGCCAGAAAACCAGGCCCGGCGCTTCGTCCTGCATGTGAAACAGGTCATATTGCTTGCCCAGACGCCGGTGATCGCGCTTCTCGGCTTCTTCCAGCATATGCAGATAGGCGTCGAGATCCTCCTTCTTGGCCCAGGCCGTACCGTAGATGCGCTGCAACTGCTCGTTGCGATGATCGCCGCGCCAGTAGGCACCAGCCACCTTCATCAACTTGAAGACTTTGAGCTTGGCCGTAGTCGGCACGTGCGGGCCGCGGCAGAGGTCAATGAAATCACCTTCACGATACAGCGATACCTGCTGGTCAGCCGGAATAGCACCAATCAGTTCAGCCTTGTATTTCTCGCCGAGATCAAGGAAGAACTTGACCGCATCGTCGCGCGCCCAGACTTCGCGGCTGACCGGAATGTCCTTTTTGGCCAGTTCGGCCATGCGCTTCTCGATGGCGACCAGATCTTCCGGGGTAAACGGACGCTTGTAGGCAAAGTCGTAGTAGAAGCCATTCTCGATGACCGGGCCGATCGTGACCTGCGCCTCCGGGAAGAGCTCCTTGACGGCATAGGCCAACAGGTGCGCAGTCGAATGGCGGATCAATTCCAAACCCTCGGCATCGCGCTCAGTGATGATGGCCAGATCGACGTTTTGCTCAATCAAATAGGAAGTATCGACCAACTGGCCACCAATCTTGCCAGCCAGCGCAGCACGGGCCAAGCCAGCACCAATACTGGCGGCGACTTCGGCAACGGTGACCGCTTGCTCATAGGAGCGGATGGAACCATCAGGCAGTTTGATATCGGGCATGGCGGATTCTCTGGAAAAAATCTGGACGAAAAAAAAGTGCGGGGTGAGCCGCACTTTTTTAATAAACGAGAGCTGACTCGACTAGAGTTTCTGAACTGCGCCGCAAGTTCGGAAAGAGATCAAATCAACTCCGTTAGGAATTTGGTAGGCGGTATTGGAATCGAACCAACGACCTCCACGATGTCAACGTGGCGCTCTAACCAACTGAGCTAACCGCCTAAGGAAGCGCGCATTATATAGACGTAGAAGCCGATGTCAACAGCCCTTCGCGATTTTTTTCGAAGCACAGTAAACTCGGCTCAACAAACCATGGAGTCATGCATGAACGAAGGCTGGATAATTCTTGGCATCTGCCTGATCTTAGTCGTCGGTGGCGCCCTGCCCCTGATCAGACCACGCAACGATGTACCACCTCCGCCCCCCAAGGAAACCCTGCGCGACTGGCGCCGCGAAAAATAAGGACATCTCGTGGAATCACGTATCACCGAACTCGAAATCAAGATCAGCTATACGGAAGACCTGGTCGATGAACTGAATCGCCTTGTTTATCGCCAGCAACAGCAAATCGACCTGCTGGCCGCTGAAATCCGCGCCCTGCGCGATCAGGCACGAAACACATCACAGCCGGAGCAGACCTTCAGCCTGCGTGACGAGATTCCACCACATTACTAGCATGTGGCCTCAGCCCCCGGTTACCGTTCTCTATCACGCTGATTGCCTGGATGGTTTCGGCGCGGCCTATGCTGCCTGGCGCCATTTTGGTGACACCGCTACTTATCGCCCGATGCATCACGGCGAAGTCTGGGAAATGGCGGATATCGCCGGGCATGCAGTGTTTATTCTGGATTTTTCTTTTCCGCCTGAAGTTCTGAAAAAAATGGCGGTCCTTGCAAAATCGGTCGTTCAGATTGACCACCACGCCTCGGCGCTCAATGCCTGGGCCGACCGATTACCGACCACCGGAAATAGCCGGTGCAGCTATCAGCATCCGACACTCCCCCTGCATGTCATTTTCGATCTGGAAAAATCCGGCGCCCGCCTGGCCTGGGAGAATTTCCATCCCGACACCCCACCACCGCTGGCCATCCTGCACATCGAGGAGCAGGACATGTGGCGCTTTGTGCTACCAGGCACCCGTCCATTCTGCCGAGCCCTGCGCCTCCTGCCTTTCGATCTGCACCTCTGGCACAAACTGGTCATCGAAACACCGGACGACACCTCACCGCGCTACACCGAAGTCATTGTTCAAGGTACAGCCATCGAGCAGTTTTTCCTGCGCGAAATAGAGCGGCTAGCCGAAAGCAGCCTGCGTACATCGGCCCGGATTCGTGGCGAACCCGTAGACACCTTGCAGGCGCTACGCCATGGACAAGAAGTGGTGACCGATGGCGATCTGGCCTGGCTGGCTATCCGCGGCATCGCCATCAATGCCAATGCCTTGTTTGCCTCTGAACTTGGCAACTCACTGGCCGAACAGAGCGGCAGCTACGGGCTGATCTGGCAGTTTTCTGGCGATGGAGAAATAAAGGCATCGCTACGCTCGAAAGGAAACACGCTCGACGTTTCACGGATCGCCACTCGTTACGGCGGAGGTGGCCACCCGAATGCCGCAGGGTTCCGAATGCCTGCCGATCAGTTTTTCAGCGAAGTATTGACCATAGCGCCCAGCTCAAATTAAAGGATGCCGGGCTTGACGCACGGCACCTCTCGCATTTTGCCAACGCAGCAACATACTCAATACGGCCGAGCGGGAACAGCCTGCCAACCCTCAGGGCAGGCCTGAGTGTAGGGATAATACATGGCGCTCGAACCACAGTAGTACCATACAGCACCCGAATTTGCTGGCGCAGGAGCGGGTGGTTGCTCGACGTAGACCGGCTGCTGCGGATAAACCGGTCCGACATAATAGGGATCGACATAAACCGGTCGAGTGCGATCTGCCATGATGGCCAAGCCGGTCAGCGCCCCAAAGATTGCCAGCCCCGCCCATCCGGAGCCGCCCCCTCCGTAGTGGCTATACCCCCGATGGCCATAACCACGATCTGCATGCGCTGGCGTTGCCAGCAAGGAGAGCGCAACAATCGCAGCCGTAATGAGTTTACACATGATCGCCTCCAAACTTCGCCGAACCAATTGGCTCCGCTTTTCAGTATAGGTCGCCCATGGAAAGCCACTGAAATACAGATGCAACATATTGTTGCGAGAACAATAATGAACAAATGGTGGATAATCGTGTCTGTTGTTCGTCGGGCAGGGGATCGCTTTGATTCAATCCGACAAAGTCATTGTGCCGCGTGGCATTTTGACGATGGCGCAAAAAGCGCAATTTATTGAAAGTGTAAAAGCAATATGCAACAACTAAGAGACAAAGCCTTGAAGCTTTGCGCGGACCACGGAATTACCGTTCAACCCTACGCGGGCGGATGGTGGCTGATGGGTAAAAAAATCAATCGCGTCGTCGGTGAATTGGCTGGCCTTTGTGCCTCCGACCTCACACCGCTGCCGGAGATGGCTCGCTAAGAGTCAAGAAAGTCGTCAGAAACGGAGCCGGGGAAACCCGGCTTTTTGTTGCCGCAATTTCAGCTGGCAAATATGCAAATAGAGCAGCATTCCAAATCCGCTTCATGAGTGGTGTTTTACACCTTTATGGAGATCGGTCGCCGCCAAATACTGTAGCCGCCTGATGGTGAAGGTGGTCATGTCAGCAACCAGAATTTCGATCTCCGGCGGCGGGATTTCCTCATGGCAACGCCGGTCGCTAAACCCGCTCGGCGGGCCTATATCGATCAATCTTCTATCAGCCTGCGCTCTGCGGTCACTCATGATCGGCCACCTTTTGGTGTGAAGGCGAACTTTCAAGATAGACGCTGAACCCCGAACATTCAAGATTTCAGTATCTGATGAGCCGATGGGCTATTGAGGCCAGCAAAACCGCTGCACTGGCTTATCGCCTCGCTTAGCGTGAGGTCGGGATATACTCCGCGATCGCATTTTTGGCTTGCCGATAAAGTGATACCGCAGTCACCAGTGCATTCCAGCAATGAATGAGCAGACAGGCCATCCAAAGGCATTGCTTAGCACCTCGGAGTTATCCGCAGGCGTGGCGTTGATGGTTGCCAATGGACGAAAACCCAATAAAAAAACCCGCAGTTACGCGGGTTTAATGGACTTTCTTGAAGCATGAAAAACAACTACTTGGTGCCCAGGAAGGGACTCGAACCCCCACACCTTTCGGCGCCAGAACCTAAATCTGGTGCGTCTACCAATTTCGCCACCTGGGCAGG
>JAGTRV010000221.1 GCA_018262245.1 Pseudomonadota bacterium
ATCCGCCTTGTGGCGCCCTTCCCTGCCGGTGGTACCGCGGACGCAATTGCGAGAGCGGTGAGCACTGAAGTCGGCGGGCAGCTTGGGCAATCGTTTGTCATCGACAATCGCTCCGGCGCCAACGGAATTATCGGGACCGATATCGTTGCAAAGGCAAATCCGGATGGACACACGCTGCTGCATGTAACGGGGTCGTTCGTGGTCAATCCAAGTATCTATCGAAAACTGCCCTATGACATATTCAGGGATTTTGTTCCCGTTACAAACATTGTTCTGGGTGACGGCTATCTCCTTCTGGCCAATCCATCCGTCCCTGCGTCATCCGTGCGCGAGCTGATAGCACTCTCCAAAAAGGGGGTGCAGTTAAACTACAGTTCACCCGGCGTCGGAAACACGCTGCATCTCGCGGGCGCCCTTTTCAACGTACGCGCGGGGACAACAATATCCCACGTCCCCTACAAGGGGGTTGCTCCGGCAATGAACGCGGTCCTGTCTGGCGAGGCACAGATAACCTTCATGCCACCTACCGTAGCCCTGCCGTTCGTCAAATCAGGAAAACTCAAGGCATTGGGATTTACGGGGAGCAGCCGATGGGCAGGAATGCCCGAACTACCGACGATGACCGAAGCTGGCGTTTCTCAACTTGAACTGTCCGGCAGCTGGCATGGCTGGTTTGCGCCTGCAAAAACCCCGTCAAAGATTACCAATTCACTCCAAGCCGAAGCGAAAAAGGCGCTGCAAGTGCCCAAGGTGAGGGATTTCATCGTAAACGGGGGCTACCAGCCTGACGGCAGAAGCTCACAGGAGTTCAGAGACTTCGTTCGCACCGAATACAAACGGTATGCGGAAATGGTGCAGATTGCAAAAATCCCCCGTCAATAATGTCAAATCTCAAAACTCCAAACCTCTTACGGGAAATTAAATGGATCTGGGACTAAAAGGCCGCAAGGCAATTGTCTGTGCTTCGTCACGAGGACTTGGCCGTGCTTGCGCCACGTCACTGGCACGCGAGGGCTGCATTGTATTCATTAACGGATTGGATCCAGACAGACTTAAAACAACAGCAGCTGAAATCAGCTCGCTTACCGGAAGTACCGTGACCCCGGTCCGGGCCGACATCAATACCGATGCAGGTCGTGAGACTTTGATCTCCGCATGCCCTGACGCCGACATATTGGTCAACAACAACGCGGGACCATCACCGGGAAAATTGGAGGACTGGGGCAGGGCCGAGTGGAACTATGCTCTCGAAGCGAACATGCTTGCACCAATTTTCCTGATTCAAGGGCTCATTCCAGGAATGCGCGCCAGAAAATTCGGGCGAATCGTTAATATCACTTCGGCCATGGTTAAGGCACCTCGTCCGCATATGGGTTTGTCTACGGCTGCCAGGACCGGTCTTACTGCATTATGCAAAGCGTTGTCGCTTGATACGGCCAAGGATAATGTCACTCTGAACAATCTGCTGCCTGAGCGCATTGACACCGACCGTCAACGATTCATGACTGAGCGGATCATGAAAGTTGACAGTATCTCCTGGGATCAGGCCCGTGAAAAAATCGTCGCTTCGGTTGCTGCAAAACGTTTTGGAAAACCCGAGGAATTTGGCGATGCCTGTGCCTATTTGTGCAGTGCTCAAGCTGGCTTCATCTCAGGGCAGAATCTCCAACTCGACGGGGGATCATATCCGGGATTGATTTGACTGAAAATCCGCCCGCTCCAGATCAGCATCCCTGACCCGGCATCCCCAATTTTTCGGAAAGAACTCAGAACAAATGCAAATCGTTGATGCACAGGTGCACATCTGGACGAGCGGAACCCCGGTACACATACACCGTCAGGTTTCTGCCTATACAAAAGATGAATTGCTGAGGGATATGGATGAGGCCGGCGTGAGCGCTGCCCTCCTTCATCCACCAAGCTGGGATGTAAGGGCAAATGAGGTCGCCATTGAGGCCGCCAGAGATAATCCGGATCGACTGGCGATTCTGGGTTTCTTTGATGTCAGTCGTCCGCAGAACCGATCATTGGTTGAAACCTGGAAAGCGCAGCCAGGCATGCTTGGCCTGCGGTTTGCTTTTCTCCAGCAGGGGCAGGAAAACTGGTTGGTTGATGGCACCATGGACTGGTTATGGTCAGCCGCAGAGCGCGCGGGGCTGCCAGTCGGGCTGTTGGTTCCCAATCGCCTGAAAGCGGTCGAGAAGATCGCCAAAAATCATCCAAATTTGAAACTTTTAATCGACCACATGGCGCGCCCGCGAGGCAGCAAGGATGGCGCCGGTTTCGCTGACCTGGACGACCTGCTGTCGCTGGCCAAGTATCCCAATGTCGCCGTAAAGGCGACTGGCGCGCCCAGCTATTCAAGCGAGGCTTACCCGTACCGCAACATCCACGAATATATCCAGCGGATATTCGACAAATTTGGCCCAGAGCGAATGTTTTGGGGTACCGATATCACCCGTATGCCGTGTTCCTACCGGCAATGTGTGACCATGTTTACGGACGAGTTGCCTTGGTTGAAAGGCACGGATCTCGAACTCGTCATGGGTCAAGGACTCTGCAAATGGATCGGCTGGAGGCGGACGTAGCAAGGAACTCTGCCCTTGCATGTACCACGAGCCCCGAGACGATCCGGATGACTGATTAGACCAACTAGCCCGTCAGCCAACGGCGAGGCGGCACAGTCGCCGCAATTCCCGCTCCCTGCGCACAGGCGCACGCACTTCTGCTGGGATCCCAGATCCCGCCAATCAATGCGATGCTCGATGAAGCAAAGCATCGCATTGAATTGTTGTGCGGCGCCGCAATATCACCCTATCCGATTGGTCGCATTTCCATCAGCAATTTGACCGGCCGCTGCTGTCGACAGTCCCTATTTCGGTGCCTTTGCCAGGCCGATTTCAGTCAGGATCGCCTTGATTTCGCCGAACTGCTGCTCGAGATGCCGCTTCGTTTGCGCGCGGTCCATCGGTTGATTGGGAATGTAGCTTGCCGCCAGTTCCTTGTCCCAGGCCTCCGTCGCGGTCAGCTGCTTCAGCGCGTTGTCCCAATATGCAGCCTGCCCCTCGCTTAGACCCTTCGGCGCAATGGCGAGGCGCCAGTTCTCTGCGATCACCGGCAATCCTGCCTCCGTCATCGTGGGGACCGTCGAATATATGCCCGAAACACGCTTGGGCGCCGCCACCGCAAGTGGTCGAATCTGCTCGGTCTTGAAAGGCCCGGCCGTAGCAGACAATGAATTCACGAAGAGCCCGACATGTCCGCCCAGAAGCCCCACCAATGCCGCGTTGGTCCCCGAAAAGACCACGACCTTCATTTTATTGATGTCAACGCCAGCTGCTTTCGCAAGTCGCCCGAGGGCGATGTGATTGGCGCCACCTGCACTGCTCGAGATGCCTACCACTACAGAACCCGGATCGGACTTCAGTGATTTGACAAGATCGCCGACAGACTTGATCGGAGACTCTGCTCGCACCGAGTAGGCGATATATTCGCTGGCCAGCAGGGAGATCGGCGTGAAGTCGGTGTAAGTCAGCTTGCTCTTGCCATTGATATAGTTGGTCACAATGTTGTACGACGTGATCAACAGATGGTGCGGGTCTTCGCTGCGTTGGCTCAGGTAAGCCCAGCTGATTGCGCCGCCGCCACCGGGCTTGTTAACCACGGTAATCGGCACATCGAGCATTTTCTTCTCACGCCATATCTGTTCCATAAGCCGTGCCACTCTATCGGTACCGGTGCCGGGGCTCGATCCAACGATGATTTCAACATTCTTCTCGGGCTTCCATCCACTTTGCGCCTGCGCCTGGATACTTCCCAGAAATGCCAATACCGCAACTGCAGACAATAGGCCACTACGCATGCTCATTCCCCTCATAGTTGTTATGAAAAACCAAAACCATTCAATGTCAGCGCTATCGCAACGTATGATCCAAAAATCGGGGAACCGTCAAGCAACACCTGCATTATCAGTGCCACCGAATGTTGATTACATTCGCACCGAAATAACCCGAAGCAATTGTAGATCGATATTTCACAATATCAGTTGGCACGGATGCCAGCTGCTTTAATGACTTTGCCCATCCTGTCAATTTCAGACTTGATTAGTGCCGCAAGTGCTTCAGGTGAGTCTCCAACAGTCTCGATTCCGCTGGCATGAAATTTATCCTTCACTTCCGGCCGGTTGAGTATCTTGACGATCTCCTGGTTTAGACGATATATGATCGGCCCGGGCGTTCCTGCTGGCGCAAAGATGGCAAGCCGCGATGCCACTTCGTAACCTGGCAGACTTTGCGCAACAGCCGGCAAGCCCGGCACCAACTGGGTGGGTTTGGCACTGGTAACAGCCAGTGCGCGCAACCGGCCCGCTTTTACGTGCGGCGTGACGGAGCCTGGAACGCCAAACATGAACTGCGTCTGCCCCGCAATCAGGTCCGTCAGCGCCTGTGACGCCGCCTTATAGTTCACTCGCACAACATTGGCACCGGTCATCGACTTGAACAGTTCGCCTGCAATGTGAACCGAATTACCGTTCCCAGAAGTTGCAAAATTGAGCTCCCCAGGCCGTGCCTTCGCCAATGCCATTAGATCCTTCACAGACTTTACGGGCAGGATTGGGTGCACCACAAGGATGTTAGCCGTCTCGGTTGCCGTCGTAATCGGAGTGAAGTCCGTCACGTTGGATGCCACGTTATCGCGCATAAACGGTAGCAGCCACAGTGTCTGGCCGGTCAGCAGCAGGGTATAACCGTCTGGCGGGGCTTTGGCCGCGATATCTGCCGCAAGCAACCCGCGGTTGTCCACGATCACCTGTTGCCCTAGCGCAACGCCGAGAGGAGTCGCGATTAGTCTTGTCGCGTGGTCACTACCGCCGCCTGCCGCGGCCGTCAGGATGCGCAACGGCTTAGCGGGATATGACTGAGCCGATACTGCAGACGCGGCAGTCATCGCGGCGAGCATCAAAAACAAAGGATATGTTTTCATGCGACAACTCCTCCAGTATTGTTCGGCTGCCGTCTTGAGTCAGGCTTTTTTTACCCTTATAAATTATTCAACACTCAATTACTA
>JAGTRV010000084.1 GCA_018262245.1 Pseudomonadota bacterium
GGCCTACTTTTTGATTCGCCAGGGCGTCTTCTTGTGTATCGGCCTGGTCGCCGCTGCCGTGGCCTTCCAGGTGCCGCTGTCGCTGTGGCAGAAATACTCGCCCTACCTGTTTATGATCGGCGTCGCGCTGCTCGCCATCGTGCTGATTCCAGGTCTTGGTCGTGACGTCAATGGTGCCCGCCGCTGGCTGCCGCTCGGCTTTGCCAATCTGCAGCCATCCGAGCTGATGAAGATGTTCGCCGTGCTCTATGCCGCCGATTACACGGTGCGCAAGATCAACGTCATGCACGACTTGAAGCAGGCTTTCCTGCCGATGTTCGGCGCCATGGCCATCGTCGGTATGTTGCTGCTGAAAGAGCCGGACTTCGGCGCCTTCGTCGTGATCATCTCGATCGCCATGGGCATTCTCTTCCTCGGCGGCCTCAAGGCCCGGCTGTTCGCCATGCTGATCGTCGGCCTGTTGATTGCCTTCACGGTGATGATCATCGTCTCCCCCTACCGGCGTGACCGGGTGTTCGGTTTCATGGACCCATGGGCCGATGCCTTCGGCCGGGGCTACCAGTTGTCGCATTCGCTGATCGCCTTCGGTCGGGGTGAATTGTTTGGTGTCGGTCTCGGTGCCAGCGTCGAAAAACTGTTTTACCTGCCGGAAGCGCATACCGACTTCCTGCTTGCCGTCATTGCCGAGGAACTGGGTTTCTTCGGCGTCGTCGCGGTGATCGCCCTGTTTGCGCTGGTCGTCCAGCGCGCCTTCGCTATCGGCCGCCAATGCGTGCAGCTCGACCGCCTCTATCCGGCGCTGGTCGCCATGGGCATGGGGATCTGGTTCGGCGTTCAGTCATTCATCAACATGGGCGTCAACATGGGGCTGCTGCCGACCAAGGGGCTGACCCTGCCGCTGATGAGTTTTGGCGGTTCAGGCATCCTGGCCAACTGCGTTGCGCTGGCCATTCTGCTCCGGGTTGATTGGGAAAACAGGCAGCTGATGAGAGGTGGAAAGCTATGACCACTTTTGTGCTACCTGTTTCGGCGAAGGCTAACTTGCGCAGCAAGTTAAGGGCAATGCCCGGCCGTAGCCAAAATCGCCAATTGATGCGCGGGGGCAAGCTATGAGCAAAACCATTCTGGTCATGGCGGGCGGTACTGGCGGCCACATCTTTCCGGCCCTGGCGGTTGCCCATAAATTGAGCGATGCCGGCTGGCGTGTCGTCTGGCTGGGCAATCCGGAAGGCATGGAAGCCAGACTGGTGCCGCAGCACGGTTTTGAAATGGTGTGGATCAAGTTCAGCGCCCTGCGCGGCAAAGGCATCCTGCGCAAGCTGCTGCTGCCGGTCAATCTGCTGCGTGGCTTCTGGCAAGGGCTGAAGGCCATCCGCCAGGTCAAGCCGAACGTCGTGCTTGGCATGGGCGGCTACATCACCTTCCCGGGGGGCATGATGGCGGCGCTGACTGGCGTGCCGCTGGTGCTGCACGAACAGAACTCGGTGGCCGGGCTGGCCAATCGCGTGCTGGCCAGTGTGGCTGACCGCATCGTGACCGGCTTCCCGGACGTGATCAAGAACGGCACCTGGGTTGGCAATCCGGTGCGTCCAGAGATCGCAGCGATTGCTGCGCCCGCCGAGCGTTTTGCCGAGCGGACCGGCGCCTTGCGCCTGCTGGTCATTGGCGGCAGCCTCGGTGCTCAGGTACTGAACGAAATGGTGCCGCAGGCAATGGCGCTGCTCGGTGAAAGCGATCAACCGCAAATTGTCCATCAGGCAGGCGAAAAGCATATCGAAGCCCTGAAGGCCAACTACGCTGCCGTCGGTGTCCAGGCGCACTGTGTTTCGTTCGTCGAAGACATGGCTGGCGCCTACGAGTGGGCCGATCTGGTCATCTGCCGCGCTGGTGCGCTGACGATTGCCGAGTTGGCGGCGGCCGGCGTGGCCAGCATCCTGGTCCCCTTCCCGCATGCCGTTGATGACCACCAGACCGGCAACGCCAAATTCCTGGTTCATGCTGGCGGCGCTTTCCTGCTGCCGCAGACCGAGCTGACGCCGGATGCCATTGCCTTGATCCGCAATTACTCCCGTAGCCAGCTGCTGGAAATGGCCGAAAAGGCCCGCAGCCTGGCGAAACCCGATGCCACCGAAGCAGTGGCCCAAATTTGTTCGGAAATTGCTAAATGAAACACAAGGTCAAACACATCCACTTCGTCGGCGTCGGCGGCTCGGGCATGAGCGGCATTGCCGAAGTGCTGGCTCACCTCGACTTCACGGTCACCGGTTCCGATCTGGCGGCCAGCGCGACGACCCGCCGACTCGAAGGCGAAGGTGTCAAGGTAACGGTTGGCCATGCCGCTGAAAACATTGCCGGCGCGGATGCTGTGGTGATCTCGACCGCGGTCAAGGCTGACAATCCGGAAGTGATTGCCGCCCGCGAACGCAAGATTCCGGTTGTGCCGCGCGCCCAGATGCTGGCTGAACTGATGCGCCTGAAGAGCGGCATCGCCATTGCCGGCACCCACGGCAAGACGACGACGACCAGCCTGGTGACCAGCATCCTGGCCGAAGGCGGCATTGATCCGACTTTCGTGATCGGCGGTCGCCTGAATGCAGCCGGCGCCAACGCCCGTCTTGGCAGCGGTGATTTCCTGGTGGCCGAGGCCGACGAGTCCGATGCCTCCTTTCTGTTCCTGTCGCCAGTCATTTCGGTGGTTACCAATATCGACGCCGACCACATGGAAACCTACGGCCACGATTTCGAGCGTCTGAAATCCGCCTTCGTCGATTTCCTGAACCGTCTGCCGTTCTACGGTGTGGCCGTGGTTTGTGGCGACGACGCCAATATCCGCGACATCCTGCCGCGAGTGCCGAAACAGATCATCACCTACGGCCTGTCGAATGAATGTAATTTCCATGCCGAGAATATCGTCGCCGACAACGGTCAAATGCGTTTCGACTGCGTGCGCGTCAATGGCACGACCTCGCGGCTGTCGATTACGCTGAACACGCCGGGCATGCACAATGTCCTCAACGCTCTGGCCGCCATCGCCGTGGCCACCGAAGTGCAGGTCTCTGATGCCGCCATTGTCAAGGCGCTGGCCGAATTCAAGGGCGTCGGCCGCCGCTTCCAGCGCTACGGCGAAGTGGCGCTACCGGCTGGTGGTTCCTTTACGCTGGTCGATGACTACGGCCATCACCCGGTCGAAATGGCTGCGACGCTGGCCGCCGCCCGTGGCGCCTTCCCCGGCCGCCGCCTGGTGCTGGCCTTCCAGCCGCACCGTTACACGCGGACCCGCGACTGCTTTGAAGACTTCGTCAAGGTGCTGAGCACCGTCGATGCGCTCTGCCTGGCCGAGATCTACGCTGCCGGCGAGGCGCCGATTGTTGCTGCCGACGGCCGTTCGCTGGCCCGTGCGCTGCGGGTGAGTGGCAAGGTTGAGCCCGTGTTTGTTGAGGATATCGCGGCCATGCCGCAGACGATTATGGATGTCGCCCGCGATGGCGATGTGGTGTTGTGCATGGGCGCCGGTTCGATCGGTGCCGTGCCGGGCAAGGTGGTGGAGTTCAAATGAGCAGTTTCGGAAAAGTTGCAGTCCTCTTTGGCGGCACATCCGCCGAGCGCGAGGTGTCACTGAACAGCGGTTCGCGCGTGTTGGCCGCATTGCAAGGGCAGGGCATCGACGCCCACGCCTTCGATCCGGCCGAGCAGCCGCTTGATGCGCTGAAGGGCTATGACCGCGCCTTCATCGCACTGCATGGTCGCCACGGCGAAGATGGCACCATCCAGGGCGCCCTGGAAGTCATGCACATTCCCTATACCGGTTCCGGCGTGCTCGCCTCGGCGCTGGCCATGGACAAGTTCCGCACCAAGCTGATGTGGCAGGCGGCCGGTCTGGCCATTCCCGAATATGCCCTGCTGACGGCCGATTCCGACTTTGCCGATATCGAGGAAGAGCTCGGTCTGCCGCTGTTCGTCAAGCCGGCCCGCGAAGGCTCGTCGATCGGCGTGACCAAGGTCAAGGAACGCGGCGCCCTGAAGGCCGCCTACGAAGAGGCCGCCCGGCACGATCCGCTGGTCATCGCCGAAAAGGGCGTCATGGGTGGCGAATACACGGTCGGCATCATTGGCGACGAAGCCATGCCGATCATCAAGATCGAGCCGGCCACCGAGTGGTACGACTACGAAGCCAAGTACAACCGCGACGATACGCGTTACCTGTGCCCGTGCGGCCTGCCGGAAGCCAAGGAAATGGAAATCCGCAAGGGCGCACTGGAAGCCTTTCGTATTCTGGGCGGCCGTGGCTGGGGCCGGGTTGATTTCCTGATGGACGAGGACGGCAAGTATTACTTCCTGGAAGTGAATACCGCGCCGGGCATGACCGACCATTCGCTGGTGCCGATGGCGGCTCGGGTGAACGGCATGGACTACCCGACGCTGGTTCGTCGCGTCCTCGAACTGGCTGCCAACGACTGAGGCAATGAATGTGGAACAAACCGCACCTGCTCAACGCGCTTGCCGACCTGCTGATGCTGGTCGCATCGGCGGCGTTGCTGGCCGCCGCGGCGGTCTGGCTGGTGCGCGTCCCTTCGTTGCCGGTGCGCCATGTGGTTTTTGCCGAGGCCTTGCCGCACACCAAGCGCGGCGAGGTGGAGCAGGTGCTGCCGGCCGCGCTGAAGGGGAATTTCTTCAGTCTCAATCTGGAAGCGGTACGCGGGGCACTGGAGAAGCTGCCCTGGGTGCGCAAGGTGGAAGTGCGGCGTCAGTGGCCGGATCGTCTGGAAATCAGCGTCGAGGAACACAAGCCGGTGGCGCGTTGGGGCGACGGGCGGGGCGAGCTGGTCAACAGCTACGGCGAGGTCTTCGCCGCCATGTTGCCGGCCGAGGATGGCCCCGATTTGCCGTTGCTGTTCGGGCCGCAGGGCACCGCACAGGAGGTGCTCAAGCATTACGGCGAGTTTACTGGTTCGTTTCAGGCGGTCGGCGAGAAGCCGGTGCAGGTGACCCTGTCGCCGCGGCTGGCCTGGCAGCTGAAATTGCAGAACGGCATGCTGCTGGATATCGGTCGCGAACAGCCGAAATCGCCGGTCGGCGTGCGTCTGCAACGTTTTATAGAGATTTATCCGGAAACGGTCGCCAAACGGGCGGTACGGCCGGCGGTCGTGGATTTGCGGTATCCGAATGGTTTCGCCATGCGAGTCGCAGGCGAGGGGAAGGGAAAGTAAGCATATGAGCAGGGACAACAAGGATCTGGTCGTCGGTCTGGACATCGGGACGTCGAAGATCGTGGCGCTGGTCGCCGAGATCAACAACGAGGGCAACCTCAACGTGATCGGCATGGGGTCGCAGGATTCGCGCGGTCTGAAGAAGGGCGTTGTGGTCAATATCGAAGACACCGTGCACACCATCAGCCGGGTCATTCAGGAAGTCGAGCTGATGGCCGACTGCAAGGTCAGCAACGTCTATACCGGGATCGCCGGCAGCCACATCAAGAGCTTCAACTCGAACGGTATGGTGGCGATCAAGGACAAGGAAGTGACGCCGAGCGACGTCGAGCGCGTGATCGAAACGGCTCGTGCCATGCCGATTCCGGCCGATCAGGAAATCCTGCACATCCTGACCCAGGAGTTCGTCATCGATGGCCAGGATGGCATCCGCGAGCCGATCGGCATGAGCGGCATGCGTCTTGAAGTGAAGACGCACATCGTGACCGGCGCCGTCTCTGCAGCGCAGAATATCGTCAAATGCGTCCGCCGCTGTGGTCTGGAAGTGAATGATCTGGTCCTGCAGCCGCTGGCTTCCAGCTATGCCGTGCTCTCCGAGGACGAAAAGGATCTCGGCGTCTGCCTGATCGATATCGGCGGCGGGACGACCGACATCGCCGTGTGGACGCAGGGTGCCATCCGCCACACCTCGGTGATCCCCATCGCTGGCGATCAGATCACCAACGACATCGCGATGGCGCTGCGGACGCCGACTCGCGAGGCCGAGGACATCAAGTGCAAGTACGGCTGCGCCCTGTCGCAACTGGCCGATGCTGCCGAAAACATGGAAGTCGCTGGCGTGGATGACCGTCCTAGCCGCAAGCTGAGCCGCCGGGCGCTGGCCGATGTCATTCAGCCGCGTGTCGAGGAGCTCTACGAACTGATCCAGAACGAATTGCGCCGTGCCGGCTTCGAGGAAGTGCTGTCCTCCGGCATCGTGCTGACCGGCGGCGCCAGCGTCATGCCGGGCATGGTCGAGCTGGGCGAGGAAATCTTCCATATGCCGGTTCGCCTCGGCAACCCGAAATACACCGGCAGTCTGGCCGACGTCGTGCAAAGCCCGCGCTTCTCGACGTCTTTCGGCCTGCTGCTCGAAGCCCAGGCTCAGCGCAAGCGCGGCCAGAAGATCCAGGAGAAGCAGGGTTTCAAGGACGTCTTCGACGGCATGAAGTCCTGGTTTGCCAAGAATTTTTGATTTGTCATTGAACAGTTTTTTCAGAGGAGGTAGTCATGTTTGAGATCATCGAGAAAGACGAAGAATCCGGTACGATCATCAAGGTTTTCGGGGTCGGTGGCGCTGGTGGCAATGCCATCGAGCACATGATTCGCGAAGGCGTTAGCGGCGTTGAGTTCATCGCCGCCAATACCGATGCTCAGGCCCTCGGCCGTAATGCTGCAGCGAGCAAGCTGTCGCTCGGCAAGACCGGCCTCGGCGCAGGCGCCAAGCCGGAAGCCGGCCAGGCAGCGGCTGATGCGCACCGTGACGAAATCCGTGCGACGCTGGAAGGCGCCCACATGGCTTTCATCACCGCCGGTATGGGCGGTGGTACGGGAACCGGTGCTGCCCCGGTGGTGGCCGAAATTGCCCGTGAAATGGGCATCCTGACCGTTGGCGTGGTCACCAAGCCGTTCAGTTTTGAAGGCGGCAAGCGGATGAAGTCGGCTGAAGCCGGCATCGCCGAATTCGCCAAGCATGTCGATTCGCTGATCGTCATCCTCAACGACAAGCTGATGGAAGTCATGGGCGACGACGCCGATGTCGACGATTGCTTCAAGGCGGCTGACGACGTGCTGGTCGACGATTGCTTCAAGGCGGCTGACGACGTGCTGAAAAATGCCGTCGGCGGGATTGCCGAAATCATTACCTACCCGGGCCTGGTCAACGTCGACTTCGAAGACGTCCGCACGGTCATGGGTGAAATGGGCCGCGCCATGATGGGCTCGGCTGCTGCGGCCGGTGTCGATCGCGCGCGCATCGCCGCCGAGCAGGCCGTTGCCTCGCCGCTGCTCGAAGGCATCAACCTGTCCGGTGCCAAGGGCGTGCTGGTCAATATCACCGCCGCCAAGGGCAACCTGAAGATGAAGGAAGTCAACGAAGTGATGAACACCGTTAAGGCGTTCGCCGCCGAAGACGCACACATCATCTTCGGTGCCGTGTACGACGAACTGATGGGCGATGCCCTGCGCGTCACCGTCGTCGCCACTGGCCTTGGTCAGGCAGCGGCCGCCGTGCGCAGCAAGCCGGAAGTGTTTACCCAGCCGGTGCTGGTCCAGGCCCAGGCGACCGGTACGCACGATGCCGTGGCCTTCGGTTCGGCTCCGGATTATTCGCATCTGGATGTGCCGGCTGTGCTGCGTGGTCGCGGTCAGCGTGGTGGCAGCAATGTCACCGTCGAGGCCCTGGCCAACAGCGGCGTCGATCGTTACGACATTCCGGCTTTCCTGCGCAAGCAAGCGGATTGATGTAACAAAAGCTCCATCTCTGAAAAAGGGTGGTGACGGGTTGTGTTACAATCCGTCACCTTCCCCAATCATTCAGATACTTAGCATGCTTAAGCAACGCACGTTGAAGACCGTCATCCGCGCCTCGGGCGTTGGGCTGCATGGCGGCGTCAAGGTCAATATGACCCTGCGCCCGGCTGCCCCGGATACCGGCATCGTCTTCCGTCGCGTCGATCTGCCCGAGCCGGTGGATATTCCCGCCAAGGCCTTCATGGTCGGCGATACGCGCATGTGCTCCTGTCTCGAAAAGGACGGGGTGAAGGTTGGTACCATCGAACACCTGATGTCGGCCCTCGCCGGTCTTGGCATCGACAATGTCTGGGTCGATCTGGATGCGCCCGAAGTGCCCATCCTCGACGGTTCGGCCGCACCGTTCGTCTTCCTGATCCAGTCCGCTGGCATCGAGGAGCAGAACGCCGCCAAGAAATTCATCCGCGTCACCAAAACCATCGAAGTCAGGGAGGGTGACAAGTGGGCGCGCTTCGAGCCCTACGACGGTTATCGTCTGGCTTTCTCCATCGTCTTCAATCATCCGGCCATTGACAAGTCAGCCCAAAAGGCTGAAATCGACTTCGCCGAGCAGTCCTACGTCCGTGAAGTGGCCCGCGCCCGCACTTTTGGCTTCATGCAGGAAGTCGAATACCTGCGTGAAAACGGCCTTGCCCTCGGTGGCGGTCTGGAAAACGCCATCGTGCTCGACGAATTCCGCGTCCTCAACCAGGATGGCCTGCGTTATGGCGACGAATTCGTCAAACACAAGATTCTCGATGCGATCGGTGACCTCTATCTGCTCGGTCATCCGCTACTGGCCGCCTATTCGTCGCACAAGGGTGGTCACGCGCTGAACAACCAGTTGGCCCGTGCCCTGCTCGAACAGCAGTCATCGTGGGAAATCGCCACCTTCGAGCAGGCGGAGCATGCGCCGAGTGGCGTGACTCGCTGGCTGGCCCAAGCGGCAGCCTGATACTCCATGTGGTTGCTGCGTCTGCTGGCAGCAATTCTTGTCGTGGCGATCGGCGTTGGTTTAGTGGTCTATGCGCTGAGCGGCAACCGCTATTATCTGGCGCTGAGCTGGCGCCTGTTCAAGGTCGGAATCGTCTTTGCCCTGCTTGTTTTTGCGCTGATGTTTGTCGAGCGCCTGGCGATCATTCCGTTCTAGCTGCGCGCTTCAAAAGCGTATCCAGAGCGTCCCGGAGCGGGCCTTTGGGCAGCTTGTCCGCGGTCGATTGAAGCGCCCCGCAAGCCTTGTCAGAGATCGGCTTCTGAGTTGAACTCGTTGATTGGTAAGGAATTTGACGGGGTTGAACTTTTACCTCGATGCCGATACACTCCGCTCCTCCCTTAGATAACTCGTCGCTCAATCGCTGACTCATCTGGCGAATCTTGGCGGCGACCGCGCCATTATCGGCGTGGATAATGATTCTCCCCGACTTGTAATTGGCAACGTGCGCCGCGTGGCGCAGTCCGGCTGGAGCAACCGCTTCGAAGCGACGTGTGAGCTTGAGGAGCAGACGTGCGTGGGCCATGACCCGGCCAGCGGCGGCGTCTTTGTCGAGGTAGTGCTCAGGCCCGTTGTACATAGGAGGTGTTTCGTGCAGATTATTCTGGTTTCGCGTCACCTGAAGGCAGCGCGGACAATCACCATTATGCCTCGGCATGTGGTTATTTCGCTGTTTGTCTTCTTGGCGCTGGTATTTTCGACCTCGGCGCTCTTTTCCTGGTTGTCGGTCCACTTGCGCTTGCCGCTGGTGGAGGATTTGTTGCTGTCATTGCAGTTGCAGGAGAGCAAGAAGACCAAGGATTACCTCGACAATAATTTGCAACTGATGGCGACGCGCCTCGGCGAATTGCAAGGCCGGGTGCTGCAACTGGATGCCTTGGGAGACCGGATATCCGGTCTGGCAGGCGTCAAGCGCGAATCTGCTCCGCAAGGTGCAAAGCCCGGGCAGGGCGGGCCGTACCTGCCGGCGCCGATGTCCCCCCGTGAATTGCAGGCTGAAATCGACCGTTTGGCCGGAGATGTCGAGTGGCATAGCGGCGATCTGGCTTATCTGGAGTTCAAATTGCTTGAAAAGCGGGTCAAGGATCGTTTATTGCCGACCATCTTGCCGGTCAAGGATGCTGCCCTGGGGTCGGTCTTTGGTTACCGGACCGATCCAATTGCCGGCTTGCGCGCCATGCATGAGGGGCTCGATTTCTCTGCTGAAATCGGTACGCCGGTGGTTGTTGCCGCAGATGGCGTCGTCCTGTCAGCCACTTATCACCCTGAATACGGCAATTTGATCGACGTTGATCATGGCGACGGCCTTACCTCGCGCTATGCTCACTTGTCTCGTGTCGATGTCAAGGCTGGCGCCTTGGTCAAGCGCGGTGAGCGAATCGGCGCTGTCGGCACTACCGGGCGTTCGACCGGGGCGCACCTGCATTTTGAAGTCCGTATGCTGGGCGTTGCGCAGAATCCGGCGCATTTCCTCAAGCAGGGTGACGAATTTGCTCAGGTCAAGCGTCGCTAGCGCGATAACCGATGCCTTGATTTAGGTCGTCATCATCGAAGAGCGGGGCGTGCTAGAATCCGCGCTTTGCCGCCACCCGCGGAACCATACTGCATCGCGATGATATCCGGCCTACTCAAAAAGATTTTCGGCAGCCGCAATGACCGGCTGATCAAGCAATACTCCCAGAACGTCAAGCGTATCAACGCGCTGGAACCTGCCATGCAGGCCCTGAGCGATGAACAGTTGCGGGCCAAGACAGACGAGTTCCGCCAGCGTCACGCCAACGGTGAGTCGCTGGACGATCTGTTGCCGGAGGCTTTCGCGGTGGTTCGCGAAGCCGGTCAGCGGGCGCTCGGCATGCGCCACTTCGACGTCCAGATGATCGGTGGCATGGTGCTGCATGACGGCAAGATTGCCGAAATGCGGACCGGCGAAGGCAAGACGCTGGTCGGCACGTTGCCGGCCTACCTCAATGCCATTTCCGGCAAGGGCGTCCATGTCATCACGGTCAACGACTATCTGGCGACCCGCGACTCGGACTGGATGGGGCGTCTGCACCGCTTCCTCGGCCTGACCGTCGGCGTGAACCTGTCGCAGATGGACCACGAGGCCAAGCAGGCGGCCTACGCGGCTGACATCACCTACGGTACCAACAACGAATTCGGCTTCGACTACTTGCGCGACAACATGGTCTATACGGCCGGTGAGCGCGTCCAGCGTAGCCTGAATTTCGCCATCGTCGACGAAGTGGACTCGATCCTGATCGACGAGGCGCGCACCCCGCTGATCATTTCCGGCCAGGCCGAAGATCACACCGATCTCTACCTGCGGATGAAGGACGTGGTGCCCAATCTGACGCGGGCGATGGAAGAGAAAGACGAAGGCGACTACTGGGTCGACGAGAAGGGCCATCAGGTCCATCTCTCCGAAACCGGCTACGAGCACGCCGAGCAACTGCTGGCCGAGTATGGCCTGCTCAAGGAAGGCACCAGCCTTTACGACGCCGCCAACATCACGCTGATGCACCACCTGAATGCCGCCCTGCGCGGCATGACGCTGTTCCACAAGGATCAGCATTACGTCGTGCAGAACGGTGAAGTCGTCATCGTCGACGAATTCACCGGTCGTCTGATGGCCGGTCGTCGCTGGTCCGACGGCCTGCATCAGGCGGTCGAAGCCAAGGAAGGCGTGCAGATTCAGGCCGAGAACCAGACGCTGGCCTCGATCACTTTCCAGAACTACTTCCGGATGTACAACAAGCTGGCCGGCATGACCGGCACGGCAGACACTGAAGCCTACGAATTCCACCAGATCTACGGTCTGGAAACGGTCGTCATCCCGACCCATCGGCCGATGGTTCGCAAGGACATGAACGATCTGGTCTACAAGACGGCCGACGAGAAGCACGCGGCGATCATTGCCGACATCAAGGATTGCGCCAAACGCGGCCAGCCGGTGCTGGTTGGTACGACCTCGATCGAAGCTTCGGAGTTGCTTTCCGGCTTGCTCGACAAGGAAAGCCTGCCGCATCAGGTATTGAACGCCAAGCAGCATGCCCGTGAAGCAGAAATCGTCGTCCAGGCCGGTCGGCCGGGGATGGTGACCATCGCCACCAACATGGCCGGTCGCGGTACCGACATCGTGCTCGGCGGCAACATCGAAAAACAACTGGCTGCCATTCGCGATGACGAGTCGCTGCCGGTGGAGGAACGCGAGCAGAAGGCTGCGGCGATGAAGGCCGAGTGGCAGGAAGTGCATAATGCCGTGCTCGCCTCCGGCGGCCTGCACATCATCGGTTCCGAGCGTCACGAATCGCGCCGTATCGACAACCAGTTGCGTGGTCGCGCCGGTCGTCAGGGCGATGCCGGTTCCTCGCGTTTCTACCTGTCGCTCGACGATCCCTTGTTGCGCATCTTTGCCGGCGAGCGTCTGCGCGCCATCATGGACAAGCTGAAAATGCCGGAAGGCGAAGCGATCGAGCATCCGCTCGTCACCCGCTCGCTGGAGTCGGCGCAGCGCAAGGTCGAGGCCCGCAATTTCGATATCCGCAAGCAGCTGCTCGAATACGACGACGTCTCCAATGACCAGCGCAAGGTGATCTACCAGCAGCGCAATGAACTGCTGGAAACGGATGATATTTCCGAGACCATCACTGCCATGCGCCAGAGCGTCATCGCCGAAACCTTCCGCACTTACGTGCCGGCAGAGTCGGTCGAGGAGCAATGGGACATGGAAGGGCTTGAGCGCGCCCTAGCATCCGACCTGCAGATCATTGCACCGGTCGCCCAGTGGTTCAAGGACGAGCCGACCCTGTCTGATGAGGAAATCCTCGAGCGCATCACCAAGAATGCGGACGAAGCCTATCAGGCCAAGATCGATCTGGTTGGTGACGGTACCTTCCATCAGTTCGAGCGCAATGTGATGCTGCAAAGCCTCGATTCGCACTGGCGTGAGCATCTGGCTGCGCTGGATCACCTGCGTCAGGGCATCCACCTGCGCGGTTATGCCCAGAAAAATCCGAAGCAGGAATACAAGCGCGAAGCTTTTGAACTGTTCGAAGGCTTGTTGGATCTGGTTCGCCGTGAAGTGACCCGCGTCGTCTTCACCGTGCAGATCCGTACGCCGGAAGATGTCGAGGAGACCGCACCGCACGCCGAAGTGCAGAACGTCCAGTATCAGCACGCCGGTTACGATGAGGCGCTGGGTGAGGGCGAAGGCGCCGAAGCTGCTGGCCAGCAGCCGGCGGATGCCGGGCCGAAGATCGGACGCAACGATCCCTGCCCTTGCGGATCGGGCAAAAAATACAAACACTGCCACGGAAAACTTTCCTGATTTTCGCTGATTTCCCCCAAGGCACCCGCGAGGTGCCTTGATGCTTTTGGAGCCAAGAGAATGCCTGTCAATTACGCTACCCCCGCTGCTGACCAACTGTTTCCGGTGGCGGGCGTCCGCCTCGGTGTTGCCGAAGCCGAAATTCGCAAAAAGAACCGCCGCGATCTGACTCTGGTGGCGCTCGACGCCGGTTGCACGGTGGCCGGCGTGTTTACCCAGAACCGTTTCTGCGCTGCACCGGTGCAGCTCTGTCGCAACCATCTGGCTGGCGGCAATGAAATCCGTGCGCTGGTCATCAATACCGGCATCGCCAATGCCGGCACCGGCGAACCAGGCCGCCAGACGGCGCAGGCCAGCTGCGACGCGGTGGCTGAACTGCTGGGCATCAAGGCTGAACAGGTGCTGCCGTTTTCGACGGGCGTCATTCTTGAGCCCTTGCCGGTTGAGCGCCTGAAGGCTGGGCTGCCCGCTGCCAAGGCTGATCTGAAGGCGGATAACTGGCACGCCGCAGCCCACGCCATCATGACCACCGATACCGTCGCCAAGGCGGCTTCGCGCGTGGTCACGGTCAACGGCAAAAAAATCAGCATTTCCGGTGTTTCCAAAGGCGCTGGCATGATCAAGCCGAACATGGCGACCATGCTCGGTTTCCTGGCCACCGATGCCGGGGTTGCCCAGGGCATGCTCGACAAGCTGGTCAAGGAAGCGGCCGATGCCTCGTTCAACTGCATCACCGTCGATGGTGACACCTCGACCAACGACTCCTTCGTAATGATTGCCAGCGGCCAGTCGGGCGCCTGCTTTGTCGCGGAAACCGATGCCGGCTGGGCCGAGGTCAAAGCCGCGATCATCGCCGTCTCGGTCGAACTGGCCCAGGCCATCGTTCGTGATGGCGAAGGTGCGACCAAGTTCATCACCGTCGCCGTCGAAGGCGGCAAGGACATCGAAGAGTGCCGCAAGGTCGGTTACGCCATCGGCCATTCGCCGCTGGTCAAGACCGCCTTTTTCGCCTCCGACCCGAATCTCGGCCGTATCCTGGCCGCCGTCGGCTATGCCGGTATCACCGACCTCGATGTCGACGGCGTCAGAGTTTGGCTCGATGATGTGCTGGTCGCCGAAAAGGGCGGTCGTGCGGCCGCCTACAAGGAAGAGGACGGCGCCCGTGTGATGGCGCAGGCTGAAATCACCGTGCGCGTCGATCTCGGGCGCGGTGCGGCCAAAGCCAGCGTTTATACCTGCGATTTTTCCTACGACTACGTGAAGATCAACGCCGACTATCGTTCCTGATGGATATTCGCCGCGACCCGGCCAGAAACACACTGGCCATCCTCTGCATCCTCGGGCTGATCGGCTTGTCGGTCTGGGTGCTGCTGCCTTTTCTGGCGGCGACGGTGTGGGCGGTGATGATCGTTGTGGCGACCTGGCCGTTGTTCAAGTCGCTGGAGTCAAGTCTGGGCAATCGACGGGCGCCGGCGGTGGTGCTGATGTCGGTGGCCATGCTCCTGTTGCTGGTGCTGCCGCTCTGGCTGGCGGTCGATACCATCCTGGAACATTCTGGGCAGCTGGCCGCTGCCGGCAAGTCGTTGGCCCTCAACGGCGTACCGCCTCCGCCGGCCTGGGTCAAAACGCTGCCGCTGGTCGGTGACCGCGTGGCGAGCGCATGGGCGCAGCTGGATGCGGCCGGAACGAGCGGTATTGTTACGAAAGTGACGCCTTACGCCGCCGATACGGGTAAGTGGGTGCTCGCTCAGGCCGGTAGTGTTGGTGGCATGCTGATCCAGTTCCTGCTGGTCGTGACCATTGCGGCCATCCTCTATTCCGGTGGCGAAACAGGGGCGCGCACGGCCCGTCGTTTCGGCCGTCGTCTGGCCGGCGACCGGGGCGAAAACTCGATCATTCTGGCCGGGCAGGCGATTCGTGGCGTGGCGCTGGGGGTTGGGGTGACCGCCATCGTCCAGACCGTGCTTGGCGGCGTCGGGCTGGCTGTGGCTGGCGTGCCGTTCGCCTCATTGCTATCGGCCGTCATGCTGATGCTGTGCATCGCCCAGATTGGCCCGATGCTGGTGCTGCTGCCGGCAGTGGGTTGGATGTACTGGATGGGGGATAGCGGCTGGGCGACCTTCCTGCTGGTCTGGAGCCTGATCGTCGGCAGCCTCGATAACTTCCTGCGGCCGATGCTGATCAAGCGTGGTGCCGATTTGCCGCTGCTGCTGATTTTCGCCGGTGTGATCGGCGGCATGCTGAGCTTTGGCCTGATCGGCATTTTCGTCGGTCCGGTCGTTCTGGCCGTCACCTACACGCTGACCCTGGCCTGGATCGAGGATGCGCTGGGCAAGGACGAGCCTGAATCTATCCCTGAACCGCTGCCCTCAGAGCTTCCTGAGCCGGATCATCCGGAACCATCCGCCGGCTAGGGCTGGCTGGTCGTGCTCCAGCGCCAGGCTCGGGGCTTCGGCGAGCAAATCCTCAAACACCACATCGAGCCGAGTCGCTATCCTGCGTACCAGCGGATTGGCCATTCGGCGCAGCAGGGCGGGCTGACCACGACGCAGGAATTTGTCGAAAACCAGCACTTGCCCACCCGGTTTGAGTACGCGGGCGATTTCGGCAAAACAGTGGGTGGGTTCCGGCACAACGGCAAGAATGAGATGCAGCACGGCGCTGTCGAATGAGGTGTCGGCAAAAGGCAGGCGCTGGGCGTCGCCCTGAACCGGGGCGAATTCGGCCTTGCCAACCCGTGGCAAGGCTCGGCGCAACATGGCCCGGTTCAGGTCGAGGCCGACGTAATGGTGCTGCGGTGGCAGGTGCGGCAGGTCCAGTCCGGTGCCGACACCGGCCAGCAGCACGCATCCCGGCGTTTCCGGCAGGGCCGCCAGGCTACGTTTGCGTGCGGCCCGCGTAGCCCGTTCGATTGCCGCGTCGTAAAACGGGGCGATCAGCGTATAGCTGTGCTTCAGGCTCAAAGGGGCCTCAATGCAGGGCGCGCGGACTGGCCAGAACGAACTCCGGGATTTCGGCTTCGAAGTGGGTGCCATCCTCGGCCACCATCTGGTAAGTCCCTTTCATGGTGCCGATGGCGGTCGTCAGCGAGGAGCCGCTGGTGTACTGAAAGCTTTCGCCGGGCTGGAGCAGCGGCTGTTTGCCAACGACGCCAAGGCCACGCACTTCCTGCACCTCGTTGTTGCCATCGGTGATGATCCAGTGCCGGGAAACCAGTTGGGCCGGCACTTCGCCGATATTCTTGATGGTGATGGTGTAGGCAAAGATGTAGCGGTCGTTTTCCGGGTCGGACTGCTCCGGAATGTACTGCGGCATGGGTTGCACTTCGATTCGGTACTTGTTGGCGTCGGGCATGGGATAATTTCGTCTGTTATTGTTCAGGGAAGCATCATGTCAGCCAAAGATTACGTTATCGCACCGAGCATTCTTTCAGCCAATTTCGCCAAGCTGGGCGAAGAAGTGGCCAACGTCATCGCCTCGGGGGCTGACTGGATTCACTTTGACGTGATGGATAACCATTATGTTCCCAACCTGACCATCGGGCCGCTGGTTTGCGAGGCAATCCGCCCGTGTACCACGGCGCCGATCGACGTGCACCTGATGGTCAAGCCGGTCGATCGCATCATCCCCGATTTTGCCAAAGCCGGGGCGAATATCATCACTTTTCACCCGGAAGCTTCCGAACACGTTGACCGTAGCCTGTCGCTGATCCGCGATGCCGGTTGCAAAGGCGGCTTGGTCTTCAACCCGGCGACCCCGCTTGATTACATGGATTACGTCCTCGACAAGATCGACGTCATCCTATTGATGAGCGTCAACCCCGGCTTCGGTGGCCAGAAGTTCATTCCCGGCACGCTGGCCAAGGCGAAACAGGCGCGCGCCAAGCTCGATGCCTACGAAAAGGAAAGCGGCCGCCGCATCCGCCTCGAAATCGATGGTGGTGTGAACACGGCCAACATTGCCGAAATCGCTCGTGCCGGTGTCGATGCCTTTGTCGCCGGTTCGGCTGTCTACGGCGCCGGCAAGGACAGCGATCCGCATCGTTACGATTCGATCATTGGCGCCCTGCGCAGCGAACTGGCCAAAGTCTGATGCACTTCGAATCCGTCACCTTCGATCTCGACGGCACGTTGCTCGATACCATTGCCGATCTGGCTGAGGCCTGTCGCCTGATGCTCGATGAAATCGGCGCCCCGCCTCGCTCTCCGGCCGAAGTGCACAGCTTTGTCGGCAAGGGCATGGCGGTGCTGGTTGAGCGTTGTTTGACGCACGAGCATCCACCGAGTGCCGAACAGTTGCACTTGGCCATTGAATCCTTCAAGCGGCACTATGCGGTGGTCAACGGGAAATATACCCAGATTTATCCGGGCGTGATCGAAGGCCTGAAAGCCTGGAAAGCCAGCGGCCTCAAAATGGGGGTTGTCACCAACAAACCGGGCATGTTCACCGAAGCCTTGCTTGATCGCATGGGCATGACCGATTACTTTGACGTGATCGTTTCCGGTGATACAACACCGAACAAGAAGCCGCACCCGGAGCCCATCCTGCACGCTTGCCGCCTGTTCAATGTGCGGCCGGATCGAAACCTGCACATCGGCGATTCCGAAAACGACATTCACGCCGCCCGCGCTGCAGGTTCGCCAACCTTCTGCGTGCCCTACGGCTACAACGAAGGCAAGCCGGTGGACAGTGCCGATTGCGATGCGCTAGTATCAGACCTGCTTGCTGGCTATCAGCAGGCGCTCACTTTCAAAGACCTCAAACACAAATGACGACTCAGCGACTCTGGAACGAATGGCAAGGTTGGCGCCCCTGGCGTCCATAACCCTTTTCGCTTTTGCGCCCAAGCGGCGCGCCCAGAACGCTACATCATTGTCATTTTCGAGGCTTTCCCATGACTGAAACCGAATTTAATTCGCTTGCCGCGCAAGGCTACAACCGTATTCCCGTGACGCTGGAAACGTTTGCCGATCTCGACACGCCGCTCTCCATCTACCTGAAGCTGGCCAACACCCCCTACACCTACCTGCTCGAGTCGGTGCAGGGCGGTGAGCGCTTCGGTCGCTACTCGATCATCGGTCTGGCTGCCCAGACGCGTATCGTCGTCAATGGCCACCAGGTGCTGGTGCTGACCGGCAACCGTATCGCCGAGCGTGAAAATGACACCAACCCGCTGGAGTTCATCGGCAAGTTCATGCAGCGCTTCCGGGCGCCGCCGGCGAACGGCCTGCCACGCTTCTGCGGCGGCCTGGTCGGTTGCTTCGGCTACGACACCGTGCGCTACGTCGAAACCCGTCTGACCCGCACCAACAAGCCGGATGAAATCGGTACGCCGGACATCGGCCTGTTGCTTTCCGAAGAAATCGCTGTCGTCGACAACCTGTCCGGCAAGCTGACGCTGATCGTCTATGCCGAGCCCGGCTTCCCCGGTGCTTATCAGAAGGCCCGCGCCCGTCTCAAGGAATTGCTGCAGAAGCTGCGCACGCCAGTCTCCCTGCCCAGCGAGCAGCCGGTGCATTCGGAAGCGGCCGTTTCCGTCTTTGGCGAAGCGGCCTTCAAGCAGGCGGTGCTCAAGGCCAAGGCCTACATCACTGAAGGCGACATCATGCAGGTCGTGCTGTCGCAGCGCATGACCAAGCCCTTCCTGGCCAGCCCTCTGGCGCTCTATCGCACCCTGCGCAGCCTGAATCCGTCGCCCTACATGTTCTACTTCGACTTCGAGGATTTTCACGTGGTCGGTGCCTCGCCGGAGATTCTGGTCCGCCTCGAAGGCGAGCGCGTCACGGTTCGGCCGATTGCCGGCACCCGCAAGCGCGGTGCTTCGCCGGAAGAGGATGCAGCCCTGGCCGTCGAACTGCTGGCCGATGAAAAAGAACGGGCCGAACATACCCAGTTGCTCGACCTCGGCCGCAACGACTGCGGGCGTGTCGCGCGTGTCGGTTCAGTCAAGCTGACCGAAAACATGATCGTCGAACGTTATTCGCACGTGATGCATATCGTTTCCAATGTCGAGGGCAAACTCCAGCCGGGGCTGGATGCGCTTGACGTGCTGCGCGCCACCTTCCCGGCCGGCACCGTCTCCGGTGCGCCCAAGGTCCGGGCAATGGAAATCATCGACGAACTGGAACCGGTCAAGCGTGGCATCTACGCCGGTTCGGTCGGCTATCTCGGTTTCAACGGCGACATGGATGTGGCCATTGCCATCCGCACGGCTGTGCTCAAGGACAAGAAGCTCTATGTGCAGGCCGGTGCCGGGATCGTCGCCGATTCCGATCCGAATTCGGAATGGACCGAAACCCTGAACAAGGCGCGTGCCGTGTTGCGTGCGGCCGAACTGGCCGAGCAGGGTCTGGATACAAGGATCGACTGATTGCATCGCGTCGCACAAACAAAAAAGCCGCTCGAAATGAGCGGCTTTTTTGTTTGGTTGAGGCTAGATTAATTCGGCTTGTGCCAGGCTTCGTCGGCCGCCAGCGGTGTGGCTATTCGGGCGGAATAGGAGCGGACAGTGCCCGACTCGAAATAGATGCGGGCCAGCAGTTCGGATAGGACACCGGTCGTAATGAAATGAATGCCGGCGATCAGCGTGCCGATGCCGACGATCAGCAGCGGACGGCCGCCGATATTCTCACCGAGGCCGAACTTGACCCAGGCCAGCCAGGTCATGATCAGGCCGGACAGCGCGGTGAGTCCAAGGCCGATACCGCCGAAGAAGTGGCCGGGACGGGCGCGGAAGCGCATGAAGAAATAGACGGCAATCAGATCGAGAATGACGCGGAAGGTGCGCGAAATGCCGTACTTCGAAACACCGGCCGTCCGGGCATGGTGCGTCGTCGGTTCCTGGGCGATGCGGCGCGGTGTCGTTACCGTCGCCAGCCAGGCCGGGATGAAGCGGTGCATTTCGCCATACAGGCGCACGCTCTTGATCACGC
>JAGTRV010000222.1 GCA_018262245.1 Pseudomonadota bacterium
AGGGCAAGCAGTTGTCCAAGATCGATCTGGCGAATATCCAGCGGCAGGGCTTGTTCCACTGTCGGCCATGGGAAGCTGAGCGGCTCGCTGGACACACTGCCACCGAGCAGCTCGACGTGCAGTGCATGCACGTCGATCCTCTTCGGCGCCAGTGCCAAATCGATGTTCAAATCCGCCAGAGGCGTTCCGGTTGCCAGCTCGCCATGCTGCGCGGCAAGCTGCATGCGGCCTTGCAATGGCGTTAGTCCGTCGAGTTGCAGCTTGAGTTGAACTGCTTCGGCTCGTGCTCGTTCCCAGCTCAGCGTGGCATGGCGCACCTGCAGGCCGCCTTTGGCGTTGAACCGCAGGCGCGGCTGGGTACACCAGTCCATCTTGAAGCGGGCCTCGGCCTCCCCTGCCTGAAAATCGAGCGGGAGCAGCGCCGGCGGACGCGGCTGCAACAATACCCCCAGCTTTTGAAGATCGTGCTGCGCCGTCAGCGAGGCTTCGCCACAGCCCCGTGCAAGCACGTGCCTCCCGACAAAACGGAGCACTTCCGTCCCCTGCAACTGCAAAGTGCCATCGGCGCGCAAAGTACTGCCATCAAAATGTAGATGGGCGCGCAGATCAGGCGCCGGCCAGGCGCCGATCCGCAGGGCGTCGGACGACAGTAGCAGTTCACCCCTGGCGCCCTCTGGCCCGGTCGGTTGGAACTGCACCACCTGCAGGCGGCTCGGACCGAGCGTCAGCGTCTGGGCCGAACCTCGTGTCGCTTTCAGTTGCGGGCTGCTCGCCTCGCCAGTCAAAGCCAGGGTTTTCCAGAAATCGCCATCAGCCTTGGCCGCAGCTGCAGCCTTTAGCGTCCAGGTGGACTTGTTCACGGTGAGCGGTGACGTCCCCAGCCATGCCAGTCGCTGGACGCCGATCTGCAACGCAAGTGCGCTGCGGGCTTCGGCCGAGCGCGACCAGTGGAGCGTGACCATCCCGGCGGCCTGCATGCCACGCACCTGGATAGCATCCCGTTGCCAGTGCTTCAAGTTTCCCTTGATGCGCAATTGGACATCGGCGTCGCGCCAGTCAGCCAGGCCTGGTCCACCGTTTGCCCCGATGCGTTGTATGGCGCCTTCCCATTGCCCCCATTGGCGCGATCCAGCCGAGAATGGAAACTCGGTGTCGCTGATTGCAACCCCGTCGTCCATTCGAATTGAAAATGGGCGCTCAAGCCGACCGCTTGCCTGAAGCGAATGCTCCCCATCGGACGTTATCTGCCAGCGCAACCCCGGCTGCAATTCGAGTTGAGCGTGTGCCGGTTTCCAGGCAAAGCCCAGTTTGCCGGCAAGCGCAAGCGCCAGAGAATTCGCCGTCTGCGTCGCCTGAAGGTTCGCATCCGCGAATTCAGCTTCGCCACTGAACGCACGGACGGTTCCGGCCGCCTCACCCAAATGCGCATCTGCTGTCAGCATTGCCGTACCGCCTGTTGCGGTCAACGGCATGTCCAGGCCAAAAATGCGGCCGAGTTCGCTCAGTACAGGTAGCGGCAGCCGGGCGACGAGCCGTGCCGGCTGTTGGTCCGGCTGGCGGGCGATGTACAACCGCGCATCTGCCGGCAGGCCGACGCTGGGCGCCCACTCGGCATGGATCTCGAACTCGTTGCCGGAAGGTTGCGGTTGACTGGCAGTAATCCGCAAAAGATTGTTGCCGGGCCGGAATTCGCCCTGCCACCGCCCCATCGCTTGCTGAAATCGAAAGTCGCCGCTGGCTTCGATTACCCGATGCTCCGGTCGGTGCACAGATACCCTGAGGTTGCCGAAATGCGCGTTTTCCAGAGGCAGAAAAGGCAACTCAAGTTGCGGCCAGGCTACGTCATGAAGCGCCTGCCCGAGGGTGATGTCCAACTCTCCTCCGGCAATATCCAGGCGCTCGATATGGCGGCGTGCCAGCGAATAGTCCAGCTCGATATCGCGCAGGACGGTCTGCAAACGGTGGCCGCCGGTGCTGTTATAAACGGCGCGTACTTCGTTCAGGTGCGCACGCCCGGCGCCAACCCTGTCTATATCGACGTGCAATGCCTCAAGGCCAGGGAGGGCCAGCCAATGTTCCATCGCCAGGCCTAGCAGTCGCGGCAGGGTGAGCCAAAGCAGAAAAAGCCCGAGCAGTACGGCCAACAACCAATGCTGCATACGGCTTCGGAAATGGATTTGATACATCTGTGGAGGATAACAAGAGTCAGATTCCAGCGAACAGCAGCTTTGGGTTCGAAATGCTGCCATCGCCGATGTAATGGTTATCTGGCCATGATGGGCAAGGTATGGCTATAGCCTGAAACTCAAAGCGTCATTAGGGCCAATTTCCTATCCTGCGGCCGCTGACTGATTCTTTGCGATCGCTGTTGGCGCAGAACGCCAATGACGTTTGGCCAGCTGTAGCGCACCCTGTGGCTGTAACGTTCGAAATAGCTATATTGCTGTAGGGTACCCGTCTGGACCACGACCGGCCGCGCAAAAAGCGATCCGAAACGGGAAGTGCCGTAGACAAATAGCATAAATGCGCGCCATCGATCTTTACGATATCCACATCAACCATACCGCTTGGCTGGCTATGGGCTTCCTTGGTCGTTGAGACATCCTGCACCTGACCTGGCACCTATCCGAAAATCCTGACTCCACTCTTTAGTCGGGCCATGACACCCCAAATCCTCGCTGCGGATAACAGAAAGGCGCACCCCGCCGCCAGCGTCAAAACCCCATGAATCATCTGCCAGGGCTTGACCAGCTGTTGGGGCATGTTGTTCCTGTCTTGAATCGCTTCCTGATGCTGCCTCACTCTGGACAGATTGCGCTCCAATACGAAGAACCCCACGCCGACCATGATGAAGCACGAGGCAATGATCAAGGTCACGGCCCGATAGTGTGCAGCGATGCTGTTCGCAAGGCCATCATAAAGAATGATCGCACCGAGAATCCCCAGCGAGCCAGCGGCAAACCAGGATGCAATCCGGTAGGTCGATACCAGAAATGTATGCATCTAAATTCTGTCAGTCCGACGGGAAATGAATTTATTGCCTTGCTGGCCGCCACTCGTAAATGCCACCATCGGCCATCAGTGACATGAACAACTTGCCATCCTTGAGCAAATAAGAACGGACGTAGGTCAGGTCGCGCACGACGCGCTCGTCGAGGTGCGGTGGCGGACACATCGCCCGGGTCGCGGCAATCGGCCCGAACCGAAGCTTCCCGCTGGTGCCGTCGGCACTTGCCACGGCTTCCCAGGTAGCCGTGCCACGATTGCAGTCGAGCCGGAAACTGACGCGGCCATCACTGGTAAAACTGGCCGTGATGCGCTCTGGTGAATCGATGCGGGTGGTGCCCTGTGCATCGTCCATCGACTGGATGGCAAACAGTTCCCAATTCGACCCCGTCAGGGAAGCAGGGGGCGCCACGCGCTTCCCCTCCGTCGAACAGCCGGACAGGCCGGCCAAGATGGGCAGAACGCATGTAAGCGCGCACGCGAGGATGAAGTTACGCATGGTTATCTCCATTGTCAGATTCAGGGCTGGCGGAACGCCCGGGAAAGAATGCTCGAAAAATCGGCCAGAGCATCGCCATCAAAACGAGTGGCCAGATCAGCAGCAGATCTACCCGGATATCTGCTTCCGGGGTTTTGACCAGCACAATCCACTCCCAGGCGGCGTAGCCCAGCCAGACCAAGGCCGGTACAAGCAATCCCTTTGTCCGGGGTTTAAACAGCGCCCATGCCATAAGGAATATCCCGGCCACGCCAAGAATGTGCAGCGGCTGCTGCACCAGGAAGTGGTTCAGGGCTTCCATCGCTACGTTCACCCGCCGACGATCACCGCCTCGGGAATCTGGTAGTGCTCGTAGTCGTTTACTTCGACCGACCACATGTCGCCATGCTTGCTGGCTTTCACCTTGGAGCCTTTCGCCGTCACCTTGTCACCCATGAAGGTCAGCACGCGCTTGAAGCCGCCCGGCGGCGTCACATGCACTTCGGCATTGCCCGGCTTGCCGCGAATCACGCCGAGTTCGCACTGCGCCTTGGGTGCATCGCCCAGCGAACATGGAACCGCACTGGTGGCGTGGTAAGGGGTGCCGGCGACCTTGGCGTCGCTGGCCGGCGGGGTGCCCATGGCCGGCTTGGCCGAAGGAGTGCCGGTGATGCCGAAGGTCAGCGTGTAGTTCGCAGACTCGTGCCGCCGCGCCGCGCTGCGCATCAGGTAGACGCGCACGCGGTATTCCCCGTCGGCCGGCAGTTCGCCCGTCCATTCACTGCCTGAAGTGGAGCCGATGAACAGGGCGGTCTCGGAGCCGGGAGGTAACACGTTGAAGTAGTTGGCCGTGTGCTTCGTGTCCAGTTTGATGTTCATGGTCTGGCCGGCACGGGCACGCAGGGTGTAGTCGATGATTTGGTCGACCTTGATGCTGCCCTTGATTGTGACAGACGAGTGACCCTTGGCAAACTGCACCACTTGGGTCTGTATGCCGCTGGCGTTGGCGAGGTGGGAGAAGGTCAGAGAAACGGCCGCCAGTAAGGCCAGAAGGAGACTATCAGACTTCATGGATAATCCAATAAATAGACGGACGAGAAGATATATTCGGGGCGACCTTCATCTAGAGCCCGTGCGCGAAAAGTATCAGAAATTCGTGAATGCCGCATGTCGCCCTAGTTGCTCAATCTACCCCCACAAAGGTTGGCTCAACTGCCCAATGCAATCGTACAGTAATGACAAATGGCAACGACAGCTCAGGCCCGGCGGTACGCGTTCGAGTAATTCGAAAGCTGAAATTCGAGGCCAAGTTGTCGCCAACGACTGTTGTCTGACGGTTAACCGCCGTACTACCAACGCTGGCTGTATAACCACAGTGGCCGACCAGCTGTCGGCGACTGTGCAGTTGAGCGACTGCTCGCCTCAGAAACCTGACCTTGACCTACTGCGAGAGCGAATGACGGCAACGGGTCGA
>JAGTRV010000085.1 GCA_018262245.1 Pseudomonadota bacterium
TTCAACGAGCGCTATGCGGCAGAGGCCAAGAAGGATACGACCGGCAAGGTGACCTACACGGTCGGCGCCCCCCGTGCGCTGATGCTGACCTACCGCTACGACTTCCGCTAGGAGAGCACCATGCATCGCACAACACTCCTGCTGACGCTGCTGGCGGCGACCGCTTCGGCATTCGCGCAGCAACATGACCAGCACGGCCGCCCGCCCGCCGCGGCGACAACGGCCTGGACGACCCAGCCGCTGATCGTGGCAGTACCGGGTGGCCGCGGTGAACGCGCCGCGCCGCAGTTCCGGACAGTCGGTTTGCCGGCGGCCGAAATCCGCGTCTTCGGCCCGCGCGGCGGCGAACAGGCCTTCCCGGTCGAGGCCGGTGCGACCCGCCTGCGCAGCCCGGCGCCCGAATCCGGCAACTACCACTGGCTGAGCGCCTGGGCCGAAACACCGGCCCATGTCGCCGTCGCCACGACCGTCTGGTATTCGAGCAACCCCGGCCCGGCCCCGGTCGACCTGCTGCAGCATGCCAAAAGCGAACTGGAGATCGTGCCCGACCCGTTGCCGCGCGAGCATGCCAACTATCGCGAAAGCGAGAAATGGCGCTTCATCGTCCGTTACGCCGGGCAACCGCTGGCCGGCCAGCTAGTCCGGATGGAAACCGAGCGTGGTACACGAACCAGCTTCACGACGGATAGCGAGGGCGTCGCCACTGTACTTTTCCCCCGCGATTTTCCGCCGGATGCCAAGGGCGAAGAGCACAACCACGCCAATGCCGGCTTCGTGCTGAGCACCGAGCGCCAGGACGGCGACCGTCATTTCGTCACGGCCTTCAACCACATCTACGGCCTGGATGGCGAGCGCGGCCGCAGCCTCGGCTGGGGCGCGGCCTTCGGCCTGGCCGGTATGCTCGGCGCCCTGCCGCTGCTGCGTCGCCGTCAGAACGGCAAGGAGCAATGATGCTGAAAACCCTCTTTCCCACCCTCTCCCGGCTGCGCTTCACGGTACAGCTGGTGATGCTCTTCGTCACGGTATATGGAAGCGTTATCGTCGGCACCTATATGGCCGGCAAGATATCCAACGCGCTGCCAGCGCTGTCCTGCGCCTATGACCAGATGAACGGCGGCTACTGCGTGCTGATCCCGACCCAGCACATCCTGCACCATCGCATTGGCGAAGCGATCGTACGCGCCCAGCAGCTCACCTTCACGATGATCCTGCCGCTGCTGATGAGCTTCCTGGCTTTCTTCGCCTTCTTCTTCGTGCTCGGCAAGGCCTTCTGCGGCTGGATCTGCCCGCTCGGTACATTGCAGGAAACAGTCGGCATGATCGGCCGCCGCTTCGGTTTCGGCCTGCGCCGGCTGGAGGATGACGACCTGGTCGCGGCACGCCGGGTGCGCCCGGTCAAGTGGTTGCTGTTGCTCGGTCTGGTCTTCCTGCTGCCCCTGCTCACCGGTCTGGGTGTGACGCCGCATTCGCTCGGCAATCCGTACTGCGATATCTGTCCGTCGCGGGTGGCGACCTCGCTGCTCACTGGCAACACCGACCAGCTGGCGCTACGCGTCGGCGATGGCTGGAGCTTCGCGCTTGGCGCCACGGCCGATTTCCTGATCGGCTTCATGCTGGTTGGCGCCCTGGCCATTCGCCAGCCCTTCTGCCGCATCTGCCCCCTGCTCGCTTTCAATGCGCTGTTCCAGCGCCTGTCACCGCTGCGCCTGGTCAAGACGCGGCACGAGAACTGCGGTCAGTGCCGGATCTGCAGCGAGGCCTGCCCGATGGATATTCAGGAAATCTCGCTGCAGGAGGGGCGCAAGGCCTACACCGAGGACTGCACGCTATGCGGCCGTTGTGCCGAATACTGCCCACAGGACGGCACGATCCGGATCAAGTGGGGGCCGATCACCTTGTTCTCGTCGCGCCGCGACTATTACAAGAACAAAGTGCGGGGCGAATGGCCGGATGGCAGCGTCAAGCCAGTGCGCTTCATGAAACGTAGCGAGGCAGGCGATGGTCGATGAACTCGCCGCTGGCCAGGTTGGCCTCGGTACCGTATGGCTGCTCGGCGTATCGATGGGCCTGACTGCCTGCACCGTCACCTGCCTGCCCTTCATGGGGACCTGGGCGCTCGGCCGGGCGAGCAGCACCGCCGAAGCCTTTCGCCATGCCTTGGTCTTCCTGGCCGGTCGGGTGTTGATGTATACGCTCCTCGCCGCCTCGGCCGGGCTGGCCGGGCTCGGCCTGGCCAAGGCTCTGGGCGGCACCTGGGGCAACGCCTTGATCGGCAGCGCCAGCATCGGGGCCGGGCTGTGGCTGCTTTTCAAGTCCCATCGCCATGGTTGCACTCCGAAACGGCCTGCCGTCCAGCCGCTGCGTTTCCACGGCCGGGCCGATGCAGCCCCGCCCTTCGCGCTAGGCGCCACGCTGGCCCTCACCCCATGCACGCCGCTCGCCTCGCTGCTCGCCCTCGCTGCCCAGAGTGGCAGCGCTGCATCCGGTGCCGGCTATGGCCTGGCCTTCGGTCTGGGCGCTGCGATGACGCCGATCCTGATTCTCGTTCCCCTGGCCGGCCGCCTCGGCCGCGAATTGCGCGCCGGTCGCCCTTGGCTGTCGCGCTGGCTGGTCTGGGCTTCAGCCGCCGTACTGATCCTGCTCGGCATCCGTCGCCTGCTGGCTTAGCCGGATACGATCGGGCGCAGCACCCGGCGCCATCCCCGTTTGCCTTTTCCGGCCAACGGGTTTCAAAGGGGAGGTGCCGGCAGCAGCCGGCCAGTGCTCATCTGCACCGGCACGCCACCGGTAGAATGTTACGATTCGCTTCTACTGGCCCCGCAGGCAGCCTGATGCTGCCTGCCCGGCTGCATCGCCACGTCCGTTCCTACCTTCGCGCCTCCCCGCCTTTCGACCATGCAGAAAATCAACAAGCCGCTCATTGCCTTCGTTGTTGCCGCCATACTCGGCGGCGGATACTGGCTATGGACCGGCCACAAGGCCACTCCCGCCACTCAAAACAAGGCGGCGGGACCGGTGCCAGTCACCGTTGCCAAGGCGCAAAGTGGCGAGATGCCGGTTTTTCTGAATATCGTCGGACGCGCCGAAGCCTACGAGGGCGTCACCGTCAAATCACGCCTGGATGGCCAGATCCTGGCTGTGGCCTACACCGAAGGGCAGGCAGTCAAACAAGGCGATGTTCTGGTCAGGCTCGATCCGGGCGATTTCAACGCCAAGGTCGCGCAGGCCGAAGCCATCGTCGCCAAGGATCAGGCCCAACTGGCCAAGGCGCAGGCCGACGTCGAACGCTACTCTGGACTCAAGGCACGCGGCTTTGTGTCCGACGAGAAGGTCAATGAAGTCCGAACCAACGAAGCCGCTGCGGCAGCAACACTGAAGGCAGATCAGGCCGGACTCGAACTGGCCCGCCTGCAACTCTCCTACACCACGGTCCGCGCCCCCTTCGCTGGCGTCGTCGGCGCCCGGCTGGTCTTCCCTGGCTCTTCGGTCAAGATCAATGACACGGCATTGGCCGTCGTCAACCGGATCAACCCGCTCTACGTCACTTTTGCCATCCCGGAACGCCACCTGCAACGACTGCGGAATGCCATGAGCAAGGGCGCGATGAGCGTTCAGATCACCTTGCCGGGAAGCAAGGATGCGCCGTTCGAAGGCACGGCAAAATTCATTGATAACGCCGTGGATATGACCACCGGCACAATCCAGATGAAAGCGCTGCTCGACAACAAGCAGGCCCGACTGACGCCGGGACAGTTCCTCAATGTCAGCATGGTGCTCGACAAGCTGACTGATGCCATCCTCGTGCCCAACGAAGCGATACAACAGGGGGCCGATGGCAATTTCCTCTATGCCGTAAAGCCTGACAACACGGTCGAAGTCAGAAAGATCGAGATCATTGCCAGCTATCAGGGCAATTCCGCCATTGCCAAGGGAGTCGCTGTCGGCGAAACGGTGGTCACCGATGGCCAGCTCCGGCTGACACCAGGCGCCAGTGTCAGCAGCAAGCCGGTCAATCCCGAGGCAGCCAAGTCGAAGGCACCCGAACCAAGCCCTCCGGCACGCTGAGGGTCTGGCAATGAATCTACCCGAGCTCTGCATCCGTCGTCCGGTAATGACCACCTTGATGATGGTCGCCCTGCTGATTTTCGGCGTTATCGGCTATCGCGCCCTGCCGGTTTCGGAATTACCGGCCGTCGACTTCCCGACCATTTCAGTCACCGCCAACCTGCCCGGTGCCTCGCCGGAAACCATGGCGGCAGCCGTCGCCACGCCGCTCGAAGGTCAATTCTCGACCATCGCCGGGCTGGACTCGATGACCTCGACCAGCGCCCAGGGCTCAGCGACCATCACGCTGCAGTTCTCGCTGGACCGTAACATTGACGCCGCAGCTCAGGACGTCCAATCGGCCATTTCGGCAGCGCTGCGCAAGCTGCCGCCGAACATGCCGACGCCACCGTCGTTCCGCAAGGTGAACCCAGCCGATTCGCCGATTTTCTACATCGCGATGTCGTCGCCGACGCTGCCCTTGTCCCTCGTCCATGAATATGCCGAGACCCAGTTGGCCCAACGGCTTTCGACCGTTCCCGGCGTTGCCCAGGTACAGATTTACGGTTCGCAGAAATTCGCTGTCCGTGTCCAGGCCAACCCGGACCAGATGGCAGCCCGCGGCATCGGCATCGATGAACTGCAGCAGGCCATCGCTCAGGGCAACGTCAACCAGCCGGTCGGCCAACTCGATGGCAACCGCCAGACCTTCGCGCTGAAGGACAATGGCCAGCTCAGCAACGCCGCCGCCTACCGGCCCTTGATCGTCACCTGGCGGAATGGCGCGCCGATTCGGCTGGAAGACATCGCGACACCGATCGACAGCGTCGAGAATACCCGCATCGCCAGCTGGAACGTCGACAAGCGCGCCATCGTGCTCGCCATCCAGCGCCAGCCCGGCGCCAACACCATCGAAACGGTGGATGCGATCAAACGCATCCTGCCCTCGTTCCAGGCCAAACTGCCAGCCGCGGTGACGATGAAAGTCCTGTTCGACCGCAGCAACTCGATCCGCCACGCCATCGATGATGTCCAGTTCACGCTGATTCTGTCCGGCTTTCTGGTCATCATGGTCATCCTGCTCTTCCTGCGCAATCTGTCGGCAACGGTCATTCCCAGCCTGGCACTACCCATTTCGGTGGTCGGCACCTTCGCCATGATGTCGGTGCTCGGCTACAGCCTGGACAATCTGTCGCTGCTCGCCCTGACGCTGTCGGTCGGCTTTGTCGTGGACGACGCCATTGTCATGCTGGAGAACATCGTCCGCCACGTTGAAGCCGGCGAGCCGCCCTTCCAGGCCGCGATCAAGGGGGCCAAGGAAATCGGCTTCACGATCATTTCGATGACCATCTCACTGATTGCCGTGTTCATTCCGGTGCTGTTCATGCAGGGTATCGTCGGTCGCCTGCTGCACGAGTTTGCCGTCACCATCTGCGTCGCCATTCTCGTTTCCGGTTTCGTCTCGCTGACCCTGACACCGATGCTGTGCAGCCGCTACGTCAAGCATGCCGAGCCGGACTCGCACGGCCGCGTCTTCCAGATGTTCGAAAGCTTCTTCAACGCAGTGCTCGCCGCCTACGAAAGAACGCTCAAACAGGCCATGGCGCATCCGCGCACCATCCTCGCCAGTTTCTTTGTCACCTTGCTGATGACCGGCTATCTGTTCACGCTGGTGCCCAAGGACTTCATTCCCAGTGGCGACTCCGGCCAGATCATCGCCTTTACCGAAGGCGCGCAGGATGCCTCCTTCACCTCGATGGTCGCGCATCAACGCGCCGTGGCTGAAATCGTCGGACAGGAACCGGATATCGCTTCCTTCATGTCGTCGGTCGGCGCCGGCGGCATCCGGCCAACCGCCAACACCGGCACGGTTTTCATGATCCTGAAGCCGCTCGACGAGCGCAAATCGACGCCGGATCAGATCATCCAGCGTCTGCGTCCGAAACTGGCGGCGGTGCCCGGCATCAAGGTGTACATGCAAAACCCGCCGGTGATCCGGATCGGTGGCCAGCTCACTGCCGCCCAGTACCAATACACCTTGCAGGACACCGATCTCGATGAGCTATACCAATGGACTGCAACGCTGACCCAGAAGATCCGCCAGTTGCCCGGTTTCGTCGACGTTGCGTAACGGCAAGCTGATCCCGCTCGACACCGTGGCCCGCTTCACGCGCAAGACGCAGGCCTTGACCGTCAATCACCAGGGCCAGCTACCGTCGGTGACCATTTCCTTCAACCTGCTGCCCGGCGTTTCGCTGGGCGATGCCGTGGACCGGATCAAGGCACTGGAACAGGAAATCCGCGTTCCTGTTTCGCTGACCACCAGCCTGCAAGGCACAGCACAAGCCTTCCAGTCATCCCTGCAAGGCCTCGGCGTCCTGTTGCTGGTCGCCGTGCTGGTCGTCTATCTGGTACTCGGCGTGCTCTACGAGAGCTTCATCCACCCGCTGACCATTCTTTCCGGCCTGCCCTCAGCCGGTCTCGGCGCCCTGATCACCCTGCTCATCTTCAAGGTTGACCTCAGTCTCTACGCCTTCGTTGGTGTGATCATGCTGATCGGTATCGTCAAGAAAAACGCCATCATGATGATCGACTTTGCCCTCGAGCGGCAGCGCAAGGATGGCATGCCCCCCGGCGAAGCGATCTTCCAGGCCAGCCTGATCCGTTTCCGGCCGATCATGATGACCACAATGGCCGCACTGGTCGGCACCCTGCCCATCGCCCTGGGCATCGGCGCCGGCGCCGAGGTGCGCCAGCCGCTGGGTCTGGCCGTCGTTGGCGGCCTGATGCTGTCACAGTTGCTTACCTTGTATCTGACACCGGTCATCTACCTCTATCTCGACCGCTTTACCGACAAGACTGAAGCACCGCTCGAAACGGCGGCGGCAAGCTGACCGACCCACAGGCCTCAACGGATGCACTTTAGGCCGCGTTAAGCTATATATAAATCATGCGCCGACCAAGCTTCATCCTTCTCGCCTTCTTCGCCCTGCTTGCCCAACCGGCCGGCGCGGAAATCTACAAATGCCGCCTGCCAGATGGCAAGACCGAGATTTCCAACGCCCCCTGCCCAAGCGGCAGCATGGTTTCCGTGCGACCAGACGAAGCGGTTCCCGAAGCCACACGCCAGCAGGCCGAACGCGACGTCGAACGCATGCGCAATTACGTCGAAAAGCGCGAAGCAAGCCAACGGGCCGAAGAAGCGGCCGACCGGCAGGAACGAGCCATCCAGCGCCAGAGCGCTAGCAGCGCGCCGCCCCGCACCTACGGCGACCCGGCTGCCTGTCTGCGCGATCTAAGCCAGCAGGCGCTGGAAGCCTCACAGCGCGCCCAGCTTGAAGCCGAATGCCGCAGCCTGGTCAAACCACCCGAAAGCACGCTGCAACCGGTCTACGTGCCGATCTATGGCGTACCACCCCGGCAACACGACCACTTCCATCCTCAGCCGAAACCTGCCCCCCCGCTCCAGCCACCAGCGCCCTCGGTCGTGATCTGCCCGCCCAACAACAAGAATTGCGCTCGATAAGCGAGACACTGACCAACGTCGGCCTGCATTCCCGTACAATTCTGCGCAGCCGTATGCAAACGGCAAGAACGCTTTGAACGCAGGGCAAAGCGACCCAAAAAGAGCGGTCAGGAACGAATTACCGACTAGCAACGAGCCCGAGGATTACCCCCTGGCAAATTGCAGCCGACATCAAAAGGGAAAAAAGGGTGGGACTACTCGACAAACTCAAGACCCTGTTCGGAGGCGAACCCGAAGCGCAGCCCCATGCTCCGGCACAAGTGAAGGAAGAGAGCCTCCCCGAGCCAGGGATCACCGAACGCCGCAAACGGGCTCGGGTCAATGCTCGCGAAGGGACGAAAGTTCTGATCATCGACGATTCCAAAACCATCGTTGTCGCCCTCAAGAAATTTCTGCGTTCGGCCGGTTACGAAACACTCGAAGCATTTGATGCTGAGTCGGGCCTGGCACTGATGCAGGAACAGCGACCGGAACTGGTCTTTCTCGACATCGTGCTGCCCGGCATGAACGGATTTGCCGCTTTGCGCACGATACGCCGCGACCCACAGCTACGCGACATCCCGGTCATCATGATGAGCGGCAACGAGCAGGCCATGGAGCAGTTCTTCGGCACACGGATCGGGGCCGATGATTTCATGAAGAAGCCTTTCTCGCGTTACGAGATTTTTTTCCGGATCGAACGCCTGCTCGATGAAAACCTGGTCCCGCGCCGAGTTCTCCCGAAAGCCGACCAGCCGACGCCCGCCACGCCCACACCCTGACTCCTCCGGCCATGATCGCCAAGCTAAAGACCTTTCCCGCCCTTCCGGAAACCGCTGCCCAGGCTGGAATGAGCCACGTGCTGGTGCTATTGCCAGCAATGCAGGATATTCCGGCCGACTGCCCAGGTCGCACTTCGTTGATGGCAACGCTGGCCCGACGGCGTCTTGATGCAGACGAACTGAGCGATGCCCCGGTATCAGCCAATTCAGCCGAAGGCGGCTTGCGGGTCTGGCTGAGGCTCGACCCGACCAAATCGACTTTCGACAATCTGAGCCTGTTGCGCGAAGGCATGGCAATCCTGCTCGATGAGGAACCCGCCACGGTCAATGTGCTGATCTGCGCCCCAACCGCGACCTCCGGCTGGATGGCCGACCTCGCCACCTACGTCGGGCTGGCCAATGGCACGCCGCTGCCCAACAGAAAACAGGAAGACGCCCCACGCGCCCTGGAATCCCTGAACATCTGGGGCAGTGACCATGCCTCGGAGCACGCCCGCTCACTGGCCGACGGCAATCTGCTGGCGCGCAGCCTGACCGCACTACCGCCCAACGAATTAACACCAAGCGCCTACCGGGCGCGCATCGCCGAGCTGGCCAACCAGCATGGCTGGGAAATGGAAGTTTTCGACCTGCCGAAACTACGCGAGATGGGGGCCGGTGCCTTCGCTTCCGTCGCCCAGGGTAGCGAAGCCAACGACGCAGCCATCGTCCGGCTTTCGTTGATCCCGCCCAATGCGAAGGCTCGCGTCGCCCTGGTCGGCAAGGGCATCTGTTTCGACACTGGTGGCCACAACCTGAAATCGGCCGATTCGATGATCGGCATGCATGAAGACATGGCCGGTTCGGCTGCCGTACTCGGCATCCTGCTCGCCGCCAGCCAACAAACCCAGCCACTACGCATCGACGCCTGGCTGGCGCTGGCCAGCAATGACATTTCCCCCCGCGCCAGCCGCCAGGGTGACATCGTGACGGCGCTCAATGGCACGACCATCGAGATCGTCCACACCGACGCCGAGGGCCGCATGGTCCTGGCCGACACGCTGGCCCTGGCCGGGCGCAGCAAGCCTGACCTGATCATCGATTTCGGCACGCTGACCTACACGATGATCAACGCCCTCGGCTGCCGCTACTCCGGCATCTTCGCCAGCAGCGACGAGCTCGGCGCCCTGGCCGTGCGCGCAGGATCAGCCAGCGGCGAGCGGGTATGCACCTTCCCGATGGATGCCGACTACGAAGATGCTCTCGACAGCAAGGTCGCCGACATCTGCCAATGCAGTCTGGACGACGATGCCCCCGACCATATTCATGCCGCACGCTTCCTGAAACGTTTTGTCGGCGAACTCCCGTGGCTGCACATGGACTTGTCAGCGGCCAGTTGCGAGGATGGCCTGGGCGCCATTGCGACCGACCAGACCGGCTTCGGCGTCGCCTGGGGCATCAGCTTCCTGACGGCCTGGGCCAAACTCGAATCCACCGACCAATAGCCCCCTGCCCACTGGAGAAAGCGCCATGTCTCAGCCCGCCCTGATCGTCATCGACCTGCAGAACGACTATTTCCCGGATGGCCGGTTTCCGCTGTGGAATGCCGAAGGCACGCTGGCCAACGTCGAGCAGGCCATTGGCAACGCTCGGGCCAAGGGCATCCCGGTCATACTGGTTCAGCACGTTGCCGACAGCAGCAAAGGGGTGGCGCCGTTCTTCAACACCGGCACGCCGGGTGTCGACATCCATCCGCGCATCCTCGCCGCCGCACCGGACGCCCCCATCGTCATCAAGTCATTTGCCGACAGCTTCCACAACACCACCCTGGAAGCGACGCTGGCTCAACTCGGCGCAGACGAACTGCTGGTCTGCGGCATGATGACCCAGAACTGTGTGACCCATACCGCCATTTCCAAGGCGGCCGACAAGTACAAGGTCAGCATCGTGGCCGACTGCTGCACGACCGTCAGCGAAATCCTGCACAAGATCGCCTTGAATGCCGTATCGACCCGGCTGACCGTCGGACTGGCTGCCGACCTGATCTAAGCCATCGCCGGATCTTTTAACCGAACCACCGCACTTCCGAGACTCACGCCATGCCCCAGGTTCTCACGCCGTTTACCGATGCGCCCGCCGTCGAAGAAATCATCGCCAACACCCAGACCTGGCTGGAGCGTGCCGTGATCGGCCTGAACCTTTGCCCCTTCGCCAAGAGCGTGTTTGTCAAAAAGCAGGTGCGCTATGCCGTGACTGGGGCCAGCACGGCGGATGAACTGCTGGCCGAACTGGAACATGAACTGACCCTGCTCGCCGAAACCGATCCGGCCGAACTGGACACCACGCTGCTGATTCATCCGCAGGTGATGACGGATTTTTTAGACTTCCACTTTTTCCTCGGCGAAGTCGATGCCCTGATTCGTAACCTGGACTATGAGGGCGTTTTCCAGATTGCCAGCCTGCATCCGCAGTACGAATTTGCTGGCAGCGAGCCGGACGACATCGCCAACTTCACCAACCGCTCCCCCTACCCGACGCTGCATCTGCTACGCGAAAGCAGCATCGACCGCGCCGTTGCAGCCTTTCCTGATGCGGAAGCGATTTTCGAGCGCAATATCGAAACCATGGAGCGCCTCGGCCACGAGGGCTGGAAGAAACTCTGGCTGAGTTGATCTTCCGGACCGGGCCAGTCGCCTATTTGCCCTTGGCAGCCGGCCCTTTCGCTGGCTCGGAATCGCTTGGCTGGTCTTCCTCGCCCTGCGCATGCAGCAGCCAGACAAGATCACTGCCCTGCACGGGCATCGGAATCATCTGGTTCCAGCTCCAGCGGAACACCGGCCCGCTGGGTATGTAGCGGGCAAACACCTCACCACGCGAACTGACACCAAAAAAGGGCCATGGCCCCAGGACGGCTTCCTTGAGTTGCGAATCGGTCATGGTGCGCCTCCTTCTGTCGGCTGGGTAATAGAGCCAGTCTGCGCCGTCTGGCTTGGCGAATCAAGGCGTTGCAGCAGGCAAAACAAAAACACCGTCAGCACCAAAGAAATGGGCCGCGACTGCGGCCCGCCAATCCGGTTCCCCGACAACCGGGAATCAGGCTGTTTCGTGCTCTCCACCATCCTTGCGCTGGCTGCCCAGCGTCAGCTCGGTATTCTCGCTGAGGGCAAAGAAAAAGGCTTCGACCGCTTTCGGCTCGCCGGAAGCGGCAAACGTCGTCTGGCCACACTCGCACTGGCCAACCCAGATCGCTTCGATGCCGCGCAGGCCGCGCGTGCTGACCGGGTGAATCGCTGTCACATCCGCCTTGCAGCCATTGCAGACCAGCTTTTCCGGGCGCGTCGCCTCGATCTTCTCTTGAGCCTGAGCAACGCGCTGTGCCAGCGTACCGCGGTTTTTAGCTTGTCCCATGTCTGTTCCCCCCAGAATTTTCAAAGGCTGGCAGGATACAGGAATTTCGCACCCCACCGGGGAACGGACTCACTCTTCGGCGAAGCAGAAGCGTCGCTTGCCTTCTGACTTGGCTTGATACATGGCGAGATCGGCGCAGCGAATGATCCCTTCCGGGGTGTTTGCGCCCCCGGCTCGGGGAAACAGGCAGATGCCGATACTCGCGCTGAGCGTCTGGGTCTTGGGCAAACCGGGAATCGGCCGCTCGACCAAGGAGATCAACTTGTCGGCCAGATGGGCGGCGCCATCACATGAACCGATGTCCTGAATGAGGAGAAAAAACTCATCGCCCCCCAGCCGTGACACGGTATCGGTCTCGCGCATTGACGAGGCCAATCGCCTCGCCACTTCGCGCAGTGCAATGTCGCCACGATCATGACCAAGCTGGTCATTGACATCCTTGAACCCGTCCAGATCGATAAAAAACCCGGCATGGCGGGCCAGGTCACGGCGAGCCAGAGCCAATGCCTGATTGATCCGGTCATCGAGCAGCTCGCGGTTGGGCAAGCCGGTCAGCCGGTCATGCAGGGAACGGTCAAGGTGAAGCAGCCGCTCATCATCAAGTTGCAATTCACGGAGGAAAAGCTGGCGTCGCTGATACTCGGCCAGGTAGCCGGCAGCACCACCGATCAGGTTGGCCGAAATGATGAAAAAATTCTGGCTAAGCAGCATTCCCTCCGGATACTGCCGCACAAAGCCGAACAGAATGTTGTAGAGAATCAGCACCACGAGATTGACGACCAACGCCTGAATGAAGCGGGCCCCGATCAGGTTGTAGGTATAGAAGGTGGCCAGCATCAAGCCAGGGTAGTAGTAGGTACTGCTACCTGACGGCAGATGCCAGAGCATGGCAATCAAGCCAAGCGCGGCCGTAAATCCGACCAGGGCAAGTGGTAGCTGGTTGGCTTTTTCGAACCATGGAGAGAAAGTCAGTGCCAGAACCGACACCGGCACCAGCAAGGTCGCCAGACGGATCAGCCAGACCTGTCCAAGCTGCTCGGGCGGCACGAACAGATGCTCCAGCGCTCCATAGGAAAAATAGACAACGATCCCTACCACGATCGCCGCCCGGCCCTGCAGACGCAGGCGTGGCATCAGATGCCGGGCAAAGGCACGCTCCGTCGCGGAGTCACGAAAGCTGAGCGTCAGCGGATGCACTCTGTTCATCTTCAACGCGCCTTGAAGGAACTTCACTCTGTGGGTAGCGGGGCACTATCTGAGAATGCCTCTCGAATATGACCAACAGGATAGTCCCTGCCGCTGGCAGGCGAGAATGATTTTTTCCCCAATATCCGAAGCGCGGGCTCTATGGCAATATGCGGGAATGCATGCCCTGCCCCACCTTAGCATTGTCGATTGGCTGTCCCTTGCGGTGTTCTTTGCCTGCTGGGCCGGTTATGCTTGGTATTCGGAACACAGCCAATGGGGCTCCAACGGCCTGATCCGCACCACCCAGCAGTATCGGCTGAAATGGGCCTACCGCATGCTTGAGCGCGACGTCCGGGTGACGGATTCGACGCTGATCGGCAATCTGGTGACCAGTGTTTCGTTCTACGCCAACACCACCATCTACATCATCGCCGGCCTGGTCGCCGCCCTCGGCGCTTCTGACAAGCTGATCAGCTTCACCGCCGACCTTCCCTTCGGCAACACTGGCAACCGCGAGCTGCTTGAAATCAAGCTGATGCTGGTGCTGGCCAGTTTTGTTTACGCTTATTTCAAGTTCACCTGGTCCCTACGTCAGTTCAACCTGCTCTCCATCCTGGTTGGCGGAGCCCCGTTTGGCAAAGCCGGAGAAGCGGATATCGACGTTTACGCGCAGCGGGTAGCCGGTGCCAACAATCTGGCAGGAGATGATTTCAACCGGGGCATTCGTGCCTACTACTTCGGCCTTGCCGCCTCTGGCTGGCTGCTCAATTCATTGGCCCTCAGCCTGTTGTCGATCATCGTGCTGATCGTGCTATTCCGGCGCGATTACCGCTCACCCGCCCTGCACGTCCTGCGCGAACAGGCCTGATTGGCAATGTCCCCAAAAACGCACCTGGCCGGCATTGGCTACGGCCTGCTCGCCTACGTCATCTGGGGCTTCTTCCCACTCTATTTCCACCAGCTGGGTGCGATTTCGCCGATGGATATCCTGTCCAACCGCACCGCCTGGGCCTTTGTGTTCGTCACGATCCTGCTCACCCTCAGGCAGCGCTGGAAAAACGTCTTTGCCCTGTTTAGCGCACCGCGCCATGTCATCCGGCTAAGCATTGCAGCCATGCTGCTCGGTAGCAACTGGCTTGGTTTCCTGTGGGCAGTCAATCATCACCAGGTCGTTGCCTCCAGCCTCGGCTATTTCCTGACGCCGCTGGTCAATGTCCTGCTTGGCCTGCTGGTCCTGAAAGAAAGACTGAACGCCAAGGAGTGGCTGGCCATCGCACTGGCCATCGTCGCTGTTGGCAACGAACTGATCACCCTCGGTACGCTGCCGTGGATTTCGCTGTTTCTGGCCGGCAGCTTCGGTATCTACGGTCTTCTGCGCAAACAAGTGCCGGTCGATGCCATTTCCGGCCTGTGGCTGGAAACCATGGCCATGCTTCCGATCTGCCTGCTTTACGCCGGCTGGCAGGCGCAGCAAGGACATGCCGTGTTCACCCTGGTTGATGGCACAAGCACGGCCTTGCTGATCGGTTCCGGCATCCTGACCGCCCTGCCACTGATGGCATTCGCTGCCGCCACCCAACGACTGGATCTGGCCACCGTCGGTATGCTGATGTACATCAACCCGACCATGCAATTCATCACCGCCATCTTTGTCTTTGGCGAGCCGCTCCAACCGGCCCGTCTGACCAGCTTTGCGCTGATCTGGCTCGGTCTTTTCATCTTTAGCTGGAGTGCCTGGGAGAAATACCGGCGGACCGTGTGATCTCGCGCACCCCGCAGGGCAGCGAAGTCATCGCCCGGCACCGCTTGGCGCACCAGAGGATTCTGGTGCCCCGGATTTACCCCAGACGCCGGCGTGCCTCAAACAGGCAAACACCAGCCGCCACAGACACGTTCAGGCTTTCGACAGTACCGTGCATTGGAATCTTGACTAGCTGATCGCAATTTTCCCGGGTCAGGCGGCGCATGCCTTCCCCCTCCGCACCCAGCACCCAGGCCGTCGCTTTTGGCCACTCGGCGGCATAGAGATCACTCTCCGCCTCACCGGCAGTACCGATCACCCATATCTCGCGCTCCTGCAACTCTCGCAGCGTACGAGCCAGATTGGTCACCATCACATAGGGCACCGTTTCGGCAGCACCACAGGCCGTCTTGGCGGCCACATCGGTCAGACCAACGGCGCGATCCTTGGGTGCGATGACGGCGTGGACACCGGCCGCATCGGCCACCCGCAAGCAAGCGCCAAGATTACGCGGATCGGTAATGCCATCGAGCACGAGCAGGAAAGCCGGCTCTTCGAGCGTATCCAGTACGTCGTCAAGATGCGCGACCTTGCGTCCGCCTTCAATACGAGCGACCACCCCCTGGTGTCTGGCCCCCGGGGCCATCCCGTCAAGTCGCTTGCCATCGCAGGCCACCACGTTGATTCCTTGCAACTCGGCATGGCCGAGCAAGTCACGCGCCCGGGCATCATGCCGAGAAGCATCAATCAGGATTTCCTTGACCGACCCCGGATCGTGACGAAGTTTGGCGGTGATGGCGTGAAAACCGTAGATCAGGCGGGAGGACATGACTGCTTTCGAAATTCAGGATGCCGAATTCTACCGCGCCAGCCGGCAGCATCGGAAACTGGCCTTGCTCAAGCAGGTTATCAGCGAAGGATTCAAAATCCCTGCAGCAGGGAGTCCTCGCGGGAAATCCAGCGCGCCAACAGGAGATCATGCAAGGCAATGTGATTGGTTATCCAGCGCGCCAGCAATTTCTCAAGTTCGCGAATTCTTGAAACGACATGAAGTTGATCAAGTGAGGAAACGATTTCCTGTACCTTGGCGGCGATCTCGGCATGATCTTCCATATGCGCTTGGCACATATCACGATCAACCATTAGCATCAGCGAATCTCGCATGATGCTTTCTTCCGTTTTGAAGTGATCAAGAATGAAAGAAAATACATCACCAAGCAAGCCAATTAACTGGTTTTCGCAGCGCAGCTGGGACTCATGCCCACAACCGCTGCAATCGGCAAAGGTCTCGTGGTCAATGCAAACCTTACGCAGATTTGCGATCGCAGAAACCAGAAAACGATGCTCAAAATCAATGAGCTTATGGCCGGTCACCAATTCCGGAGGCAAGGCCCCGGTTGTCAGCCAGTGAGCGGTAATATCGGACAGCGCACTGACGGACTCATCCCTACGAGTCGGGATCGAAACCGCCCGCTGTTTCGTCATTACCACTCCAAAAAATATTAACTATTTCTATTTTAATATGGTTTTATTGAACTGAAGCAGGCCTATTCATTTCTGAGAGATACTGCCGTTAATAAAACATCAGACCAATTCCGGGAAAAACTTGCTGTCGGATAATCAAAAACGCTGGGGTGTCGATCAGTGGGCAGCCTTCCTGAGCAGCAAGGAACTACCCTGCATGCCACGCTCCAAAGCCATGTTGCTTGCCCTTGAAAGCTGTCAGGGCGAACAACTTGCCGCCCGGGAGCTCGCCGACATTGCTGCGGGTGACCCCTTCCTCTGCCTGAGGGTGCTTCGCGAAGCAGAGAACCGCCGCGCGCAGCGTTTGGGGCACGAAACCACCACGCCTCTTGCTGCAGTGATGCAACTTGGCACAGATACTTTTCGCCGCCTGTTGCTCAACAGCCAGGAAACCGATGAATCCGAAATTGGCCTCGCCCGTTGCGAAGCCAGCGCCTATCTGGCAAGGCACCTTGCGCTGCGCTGGGGATCGGCCCGCGCCGACATTTCCCCGGACGAAGTTGCCATGGCCGCCTTACTGTCGGAACTTGGCGAGCTATTACTCTGGCTGTTTGCCCGCGAGCTGCCCGAGGCAGCCCAAGCCGCCCTGCACTCCGGTCGCGCTTCGCGCTCCGCTCAGGCGCAACTGGATACTTGTGGGTTCCGCTTCAAGGATCTGACGCTGAAGTGCGCCACGATCTGGCACCTCCCCTCTCTGCTTACCCAACTGATCCGCGGCGTTGACAACCCGCGTTCCAATCTCTCACGACTATGCGTAGATACCGCACGGCATCTGGCTTCCGGGGGGCCGGATGATCCCGCCTTACCATCTGACATCGCAGAAGCCAAGCACATCATCCCCAGTGCCTCGCTCGAATGGCTGGCCGAGCAATTGCCCGGCCTCGATGAAGCGCAAGTAGCCACCATCGCCCTCAAGGCAAGCGACCTGCTCGACCCGACCCACCACTGAACGCGAACGCTGTGGTCAACGCCGCTTGGCAGCTGGTTTCCGCGCCGGTTTGGCCGTCCCGACCTTGGCCTTGGCTGGTGCCTTCTTGCCCGCCGGCTTGGGCTTGGATGCGCTCTTTGCCGCCTTGGCCACCGCCTTGACTGCTGAGACCGATTGGCGGGCAGGCTTGACCGAGGCTTTGGCGACGACAGGGCGGCCGAAGGTCTTGCCGGCAGATTTACCCGCCGACTTTCCGCCGCGCGATGCTTTGTCATCCCCGGCCAGCACAAAGTCGATCCGGTTCGACTCAAGATTGGCCCGCACCAGCCTGACCTTCACCCGATCACCAAGGCGGAAACGCTGCCCGGTACGCTCGCCAAGCATCTGGTGCTTGATATTGTCGAACTGGAAGTAATCGGAGCCCAGCTCCGACACGTGCACCAGACCTTCGATGTAGATGGTGTCGAGCGCAACGAAGAAGCCAAAGGCCGTGACCGCCGAAATCGTCCCGTCAAACTCTTCGCCAATACGCTCCTTCATGAAGAAGCACTTCAGCCAGTTCTCGACATCGCGCGTCGCCTCGTCAGCCCGTCGCTCGGTCGACGAGCATTGCAGGCCAATATCATCCCACTCGCGTGACGGCACGTATTTCTGACCAGCCAGTACCGCCTTGATCGCCCGATGCACCAGCAGATCGGGATAGCGGCGAATCGGCGAAGTAAAGTGGGTGTAATGCTCATAGGCCAGGCCGAAGTGACCAACGTTATCCGGGCTGTACATCGCCTGCCGGAGCGAGCGGAGCATTACCGTCTGCAAGAGCTGGAAATCCGGACGCAGCTTGACCTTTTCAAGCAGGATGCCGTAATCCTTGGCCCGCGGTTCATCACCGCCACCGAGGGCGAGGCCGAACTCACCGAGGAAGGCGCGTAGATTCTTCAGCTTGTCTTCGGAAGGTGACTCGTGGATACGATAGAGGCAAGTCTGCTTGTGCTCGGCCAGGAAGTCCGAAGCGCAGACGTTGGCGGCCAGCATGCACTCCTCGATGATGCGGTGCGCATCATTGCGTACCACCGGCACGATGTTCTCAATCTTGCCCTGCTCATTGAACAGCATCTGGGTTTCAGTCGTTTCGAAATCGATTGCACCCCGCTGGCCGCGCGCCTTATGCAAGGCGCCGAACAGCTTGTAGAGATTCTGAACGTGCGGCAAAACGCTAATATGAGCCTCGGTTTCCGGCTTTTTCTCACCATTAAGCCACGACCAGACGAGGTTGTAGGTCAATCGCGCATGCGAGCGGAAAACTGCCGGGTAAAAACGATACTTGCCGATCTTGCCGCTTGAACTGATCTCCATGTCACAGACCATGGCCATCCGCTCGACATCCGGGTTCAGCGAGCAGATGCCGTTTGACAGCTTTTCCGGCAGCATCGGAATCACCCGACGTGGGAAATAGACCGAGTTGCCGCGCTCCAGGGCTTCCTTATCGAGTGCCATCCCCGGCTTGACGTAATGCGACACGTCGGCAATTGCCACCACCAGCCGCCAGCCGCGCCCTTTTTTCTCGCAGAACACCGCATCGTCGAAGTCGCGCGCCGTTTCACCATCGATGGTCACCAATGGCAACTC
>JAGTRV010000086.1 GCA_018262245.1 Pseudomonadota bacterium
TTCGTTGGTATTGCTGGTGGCTTCGGTACCGTTGTTGCTGGCAATCTGACCGGCCCGACCCGTGCTATGGGTGCCCGTTTCGACGTTAACTCCGGTGCTACCGGTATCGGTGCTAACACCGCTCTGCTCGGCAAGCTCGGTGGCGGCGCTGGCGCTGGCGCTTTCGATCAGCGTATCAACAACGCTGTCGCTTACGTTTCCCCGACCTTTTCTGGTGTAAGTGCTGTTCTCGCTTACTCGACTGGCTTCACCACCACCGGTGGCACTGCTAACGAAAGCATGGGCAAGGTTTCCTCCAACACCCAGGGCAATACCGCTTGGACTGGTGGCCTGAACTACGAAGCTGGTCCGATCTATGTTGGCTACGCCTACACTGCAGTCAATGCATCCGGTAACGGCTCCCTGGCCTCCGATGGTCTTGGTCTTAACATCAACAAGCTGGACGACCATCGTCTGGGCGCCATGTACAAGGCTTCCTTTGGTCAAGTTGGTCTGTTGTGGGATCGTGCTCGTCTGAACCCGGCTTCCGGTTCTGATCTGAAGCAAAACGTATACTACCTCTCTGGCAAGGCTAACATCGGCAACGGTGCTGTCATTGCTCAGGTTGGTCGTGCCGGTCAAGTTAAGGGTGACAACGTCGACAACCAAGGTGCTACTCACTACGAACTTGGTTACGAGTACAATCTGTCCAAGCGTACTGTCCTGAAGGCTCTGTACAGCCGTATCAACAACAAGGACAATTCCAACTACGACTACCTGTACGGTGTGTCTAACGCAAACAGCACTGCTTCTACCGCTGGCATGACCAACGGCACGAGCGTGTCTGGTATCAGCGTCGGTCTGCGTCACGCTTTCTAATCTGGCTTAGCTAGATTCAGAAAAAGAAACGGGAGCTTCGGCTCCCGTTTTTCTTTGGTGGTCTTGCTATCCGCAAGATCCAATAAAAAAGCCTCGGGGTTGCCGAGGCTTTTTTATTGGTTTGACTTGAGGTTCAGGAAAGGATTAGGTTGTCCCGGTGGATGATTTCCGGTTCGTCCACGTAGCCCAGCGTATTCTCGATTTCCTGAGTGGTCTTGCGGGCGATCAGGCGGGCTTCGCCACTGCCGTAGTTGCTCAGGCCGCGGGCGATTTCTCGGCCGTTGGGGCTGATGCAGGCAACGGCGGCGCCGCGTTCGAACTCACCCTCGGCTGCGATGACGCCGATCGGAAGCAGGCTCTTGCCGGAGTGCAGGGCATCTACAGCGCCGGCGTCAAGAATCAGGCGGCCTGCAAGTTGCAGGTGATCGGCCAGCCATTGTTTGCGGGCAGCCAGCGGCTGGGTTTGCGAGACGAGCAGGGTGCCGACCGGTTCGCCGTTGGCCAGGCGAATAATCGGGTCGATTTCGCGACCGCTGGCGATGGCGGTGTGGGCGCCGCTGCGGGCGGCGCGTTTGGCGGCAATGACCTTGGTGATCATGCCGCCGGTACCGATGCGGGTGCCGGCGCCGCCGGCCATGCCTTCCAGTGTTTCGTCGCCGGCTGTGGCTTCGCTGATCAGTGTGGCGCTCGGGTCCTTGCGCGGATCGGCTGTATAGAGGCCTTGCTGGTCGGTCAGGATGATCAGCGCGTCGGCTTCGATCAGGTTGGCAACCAGAGCACCCAGCGTGTCGTTATCGCCGAACTTGATTTCGTCGGTAACGACCGTGTCGTTCTCGTTGATGATGGGCACGACGCCAAGTTCGAGCAGGGTGTTCAGTGTCGAGCGGGCATTCAGATAGCGCTTGCGGTCAGCAAGGTCGTCGTGGGTCAGCAGAATCTGTGCCGTGTGCAGGCCGTGCTCGGCGAAGGCGCCTTCATAGACCTGGACGAGGCCCATTTGACCCACTGCGGCGGCAGCCTGAAGCTCATGGACGCTCTTCGGTCGCTTGGCCCAGCCCAGGCGCTGCATGCCGCAGGCGATGGCGCCGGAGGAGACGAGTACGACTTCCTTGCCTTGTTCGCGCAGGACGGCGATTTGTCGCGCCCAGTCGTTGATGGCGCCGAGGTCAAGGCCGGTGCCGTTGTTGGTGACGAGTGCCGAGCCGACTTTGACGACCAGGCGCTTGGCGTTGGCGAGACGGGTGGGATTCATGGTTATTCGGTGTCGCGGATGATTTCGTCGCTGTCTTCGTCGTTGTCGTCCAGGTCGCCGATTTCGGGGCGGGCCATCTGCTCAAGTGCTTCGCTGATCGCATAAATCAGCGGCTTGGTGCCTTCGCCGTTTATGGCGGCAATCGGAAAGACCGGGCCGTCGTATTTGGTGGCTTTCTTGTAGGCCTTGATGAAATTCTTGACCGCCGCTTCGCGGTCTTCCTCGGGGATCAGGTCGAGCTTGTTGAGGACCAGCCAGCGAGGCTTGTTGGCCAGATCCGGGTCGTGTTTGATCAGTTCGCCGACGATGGCCTTGGCATCGCGCACCGGGTCGGAATCCGGATCGATGGGGGCAATGTCGACGAGGTGCAAAAGAATGCGTGTCCGCTGCAGGTGTTTCAGGAAGCGAATGCCGAGCCCGGCGCCATCGGCGGCGCCTTCGATCAGGCCAGGGACGTCGGCCATGACGAAGCTCTTTTCGTCATCAACGCGGACGACGCCCAGGTTCGGGTGCAGGGTGGTGAAGGGGTAGTCGGCAACTTTGGGGCGAGCCGAGGAAATGGCGCGGATCAATGTGCTCTTGCCGGCGTTGGGCAGACCAAGCAGGCCGACGTCGGCCAGTACGCGCAATTCGAGGCGCAGCTCGAGCTCCTCGCCTTGTTCGCCGTTGGTTTTCTGGCGCGGGGCGCGGTTGGTCGAGGACTTGAAGTGAATGTTGCCGAGGCCACCCTTGCCGCCTTTGGCGATCATGACTTTCTGGTCATGTTCGGATAGGTCGGCGATGATTTCTTCGGTATTCAGGTTGTAGATGACCGTGCCGACCGGCATGCGCAGGATGATGTCGTCGCCACCGGCGCCATACTGATCGGCGCCACCACCATTTTCGCCGCGCTTTCCGATGAATTTTCGGGTGTAGCGATAGTCGACCAGCGTGTTGATGTTGCGATCGGCCACGGCGTAGATGCTGCCGCCACGGCCGCCATCGCCGCCGTTCGGGCCGCCCATGGGAATATATTTTTCGCGGCGGAAAGTCGCGGCGCCATTGCCGCCGTCACCAGCCTTTATATAAATCTTGGCTTCATCGATGAACTTCATTTTTTCCGCCTCTATATCCTGGGATATGGCCCAAGGCCACCCCGCCGCCGCCAGAAATCTGGCGGCATAAACTAAAAAGCCCCATCCAGCGGACGGGGCTTTTGCTTCCGCTTGGCCGAATTATTCGGCAGCCGGAACGATGGTCACCACGCGGCGCTTTTTCAAGCCCTTGATGGAGAACTGGATAACGCCGTCTTTCAGTGCGAACAGGGTGTGATCCTTGCCGCAGCCGACGTTGTCGCCCGGGTGGAATTCGGTGCCGCGCTGGCGAACGATGATGTTGCCAGCCAGGACGAATTGACCGCCGTAGCGCTTGACGCCCAGTCGCTGGGCTTGTGAGTCGCGGCCGTTACGTGAACTACCGCCTGCTTTCTTGTGTGCCATTTGTTAGCTCCTTGTCTGAACTTAGGCAGCGATCGTGTCGATGCGCAGTTCGGTGTAGTTCTGACGATGGCCCTGACGCTTCTGGTAATGCTTACGACGACGCATCTTGAAGATCTTGACCTTGTCGTGACGGCCGTGGGAAACCACGGTGCACTTGACGGTGGCGCCAGCAAGGAAGGGGGCGCCGATCTTTACCGACTCGCCTTCGCCTACCATGAGGATCTGGTCAAGGGTAACTTCTGCGCCAACGTCTGCCGGTATCTGTTCTACTTTAAGTTTTTGACCAGCGGAAACGCGATACTGCTTGCCGCCGGTTTTTATGACCGCATACATGAGTTGGACTCCAAAACAATACAAAAAGGTGCTACAAAGAACCGCGCATTATACGCAAAAGTTTCGCTAAGTCAAAGCCTTGTCTACGGGATGTGTTAAACTGCCCGCCTTTGAAAAAGGAGTTCTCCATGGCTGAAATCACGACTGCCTCCGGGCTGGTTTATGAAGATACCGTCGTCGGCGAAGGCGCCGAGGCCAAGGCGGGCAATTTTGTGACTGTCCATTACACCGGCTGGCTGACCAACGGCAGCAAGTTCGATTCGAGCAAGGATCGTAATGATCCGTTTGAATTCCCGCTCGGCCAGCGCCATGTGATCGCCGGCTGGGATGAAGGCGTCCAAGGTATGAAGGTCGGGGGCACGCGCAAGCTGACCATTCCGGCGCAACTGGGTTACGGCGCACGCGGTGCTGGCGGCGTCATTCCGCCGAATGCGACACTGGTTTTCGAGGTTGAACTGCTTGGCGTGCAATGAGCGATAACGCCGGTCAAGACGATCCCTGGGCCAAATGGCGAAAGCCGGAAGTCCCTGCTGCGGTCGAGGCTGAAACCAAGCCGAAACCCAAACCGGTTGAAGCGGTAAAGGCTGATCCGCCGAGCGAGCCTGCAGTCAAGCCGGAAGGAACCTTGGGGGTGCGGAAGTCGGCGACGGTAGCAGAGCGTCCGGGTCACCGCAAACCGATCCGGGGTGGTGCCGTGCCGAAGCGGACGACCATGGCGGACAAGGTGGCGATCGCCGAGCGCTTGGCAGACAAGCCGGCTCGACCGGCGACTGCCAAGACGCGCGCTGATGCACCACGTGAAAATCCGTGGAAGAAGGCCGCGCCTGTACCTCCGTCACGAACCCCCGCGGTGGCCGCGAAACCGCCTGGGCCGAGCCCGGAAGGCGTCCGGCTTTCCAAGGTGATGTCCGAGCGCGGCATGTGTTCGCGCCGCGAGGCTGATCTGTGGATTGAGCGTGGCTGGGTGTTTGTCAATGGCGAGCAGGTCAGCGAGCTGGGTTCGCGGATCGACCCATCGGTATCCGAGATCACCGTTTCGCAGGAAGCCAAGAAGGATCAGGCCAAGGCGGTCACCATTCTGCTGCACAAGCCGGTCGGTTATGTCTCCGGACAGCCCGAGCCGGGTTGTATTCCGGCGGTGACCTTGATTACGGCGGAAACGCAGGTCGAGCAATCGGGTGGTCCGGAATTCAAGCCGTGGATGTTGCGTGGCCTGGCACCGGCCGGTCGCCTGGACATCGATTCGACCGGATTGTTGGTGCTGACCAGTGATGGTCGTGTCGCCAAGCGCTTGATTGGCGAGGATAGCGAGGCAGAGAAGGAATATCTGGTTCGTGTTTCCGGCGAAATGATCAAGGGTGGTCTGGATTTGCTGCGCCATGGTCTGGAACTTGATGGCAAGCCGTTGAAGCCGGCCTGGGTCAAGCAGTTGAACGAAGACCAGTTGCACATCATCCTGAAGGAAGGCAAGAAGCGCCAGATTCGCCGCATGTGCGAACTGGTCGGTCTGCAAGTGATCGGCCTGAAGCGGGTGCGCATCGGGCGGATTAGACTGGGCGATTTGCCGATGGGGCAATGGCGCTTCCTGCGGGCTGACGAGGCGTTCTGATTCCGGCTTGTTTTTAGGAATCCCGTGGAAAGCAAAACGCCGGCATTTTTGCCGGCGTTTTTATTTGCAGCAACTCGAACTCAGGCGGTACCGCCGACAGCCTTGGCGCGAACCGGCGGCATCATGACGCATTCACCTTCGATGACGGTCTTGCCGGCCACCGTGCACACGGTGTCGAGCGTGACGCGGTTCTTTTCGACGTTGACTTCCTTGACGGTGACAGTGGCACGTACGGTATCACCCGGGCGAACCGGGGACTTGAACTTCAGGGTCTGGGAAAGATAGATGGTGCCGGCACCGGGCAGGTGGTTGGCCAGCACGGCGGAGATGAAGCCGGCCGACAGCATGCCGTGGGCGATGCGGCCACCGAACATGGTGGTCTTGGCGTATTCCTCGTCGAGGTGAGCCGGATTGACGTCGGTGGAAATGCCGGCAAACAGGATGATGTCGGTTTCGGTGACAGTCTTGGCGATGCTGGCAGACATGCCGGGTTGGAGTTGGTCGATGTGATACGCCATGGCTGGACTCCTTGCGTGGTTTATTGAAATTGGAATGCGAACTCTAGCATACGTTAGCGTATGGTTGTGACAGGGGGCTTACTCGGTGCGCAAGGCATCGACGGGATTGAGTCGGGCAGCGTTGCGGGCGGGCAACACGCCAGCGGCGAGGCCGATGGTGATGGCGATGCCTTCGGCGAGCAGGACGAAGCTGAGCGGGGTGTGGACCGGCAGCGCGGGGAGCGCAAAATGGATGAGCTGGGCCAGGCCGAAACCAAGCGCCAGACCAAAAATGCCACCAAGCGCCGACAGGGCGACGGCTTCACCAAGGAAAAGGGCGAGAATGGTGCGTCGGGGGGCACCGAGGGCGACGAGCAGGCCGATTTCACCGGTGCGCTCGGTCACGGCGATGGTCATGATGGTGACGATGCCGACGCCGCCGACCAGTAGCGAAATGCCGCCGAGCGCGCCGACGGCCATGGTCAGCACGTTGAGGATATTGGACAGGGTTTTCAGCATCTCTTCCTGCGTGACGATGGTGAAATCCTCGCGGTTGTGGCGGTCGATCAGGTGAGTTTTGACGCGGTTGGCGACGATGGCGGAGGGAATGCCCTCTTCGGCAGCGATGTTGATTTCATCGACCCCTTCGCGGTTGAACAACTCCTGGGCGCGGGCGGTGGGCACGAAGGCGGTGTCGTCGAGGTCAATGCCGAGGAACTGGCCTTTGGGGGCCAGCACGCCAATGACCCGGAAGTGCAGACCGCTGATGCGCAGGCGCTGGCCAAGCGGGTTTTCGCTGCCGAACAATTCGTTTTTTAGTTTGGAACCGAGGACGACGAAAGGACGGGCGCTGCCTTCATCGTCCGCGGGCAAAAACTGGCCGCTCTGCACCGTCGACCGGAAAATCAGGGGGAGTTTTGAATTGACGCCGTAGATCAGTGTGCGTCGTGTCCGGCCATTGCCTTCGACTTCGGCATTGCCGCGGACATTGGGCGTGACGGCAACGACATGGGGCAGGCGTTCGATCGATTTGGCGTCGTCTAGTGACAGCGGGCGGGCACTCGACGGCAGGCCGGAGGGAGAGCCGCCAGTCTTGGTCTTGCCCGGAGCGACGGTAATGACATTAGTCCCGAACTGGGTGAATTCGCCGAGCACGAAGCGGTGAATGCCTTCGCCGATCGAGGTAAGCAGGATCACTGCTGCAATGCCGACGGCAATGCCGAGCAGGGTAAGGAAGCTGCGCAGGCGCTGGGCGGTAATGGCGCGCAGGGCAAGCTGGATGGCATCGGACCAGAGCATTGAGTTGTGATGTCGAGGAAAGTAGCTGGCGGGGTTGGTGTCTGTTACGTGAGACCGCGATTGAGATTCCTGGAATTGTTGAGCAATGATATATGCGGAACCTTGCATCTGAGCGAACCAATCAAGTCGATGGTGATCTAATCAACGAGTCAGTTTTTCGGTTGAAGAGGGGGATTGCTCGTGCGCCTGCCGTTTGTTGTTGCCTCCATTGCGTTGGGCATGATGGTCTCCTTGGCGGCCCGTGCTGACACCTCGCCCGCAACAAATGGAAAGCGACGGGCCGGGGTCACGATTCAGGTCGATAACCAGGGGTGGGGGGCTGTCGATACCCGTCAGGTCGAGGTGGTTCTCCATTCTGTCGCGAATCTATTGCTGGACGACCAGCCCGAAAGGCTTATCAAGGTCAGGGTCAGTCATACCGAGGCCAATCCCGTGGCGCTCTATGAGCGCGGTCCGGACGGGGAGTATCTGATCAGGTTGCATGCCGACCGGACGCGCTGGCACCTCTATGTCTACGAATTCGCGCATGAGTTCTGCCATATTCTCTCCAACTACGACCGGGCGGGCGGAGAGATTTCCCGGCAGAACCAGTGGTTCGAAGAAACAATTTGCGAGACCGCTTCTCTCTACGCCCTCGGCAGTCTTGCTACCGAATGGTCGCTAGCCCCTCCTGAACCCAGTCTGGCCAGTCATGCCGACGATTTGCGGCGTTTCTTCCGTTTTCTGATCACAGAACGCCATCGCAAGTTGCCGGAGGATACCGAGTTGCGGGAATGGCTGAGGGAACATCAGGCGCAATTGTCAGCCGACCCCTATCGGCGGGATCAGAACGACCTGGTGGCCAAGACGGTGCTCCCCTTGTTCTTTGCCGATCCGCGGGGCTGGGAGGCCATCAACTACCTGAATCTTCATCCGGATGATCCCTCGGCCAGCTTGGATGAGTTCATGCGCCACTGGCATGCCAATGCACCGGAACGAGACCGCCCTTTTGTCGCCAAGCTCTCGGCGCTGCTGCTGAATGCTGATGTAATATCCGCCGCGCCGACCAAGATGGCTTCAGCACCATAACGGACCGGATAAAATATTCAGAATTTATATGCAACCCTTGGCGTGCCTCCGAGGTCTACCTCAAGCCCCCACAATATGGGCATTCCCCAAGGAGATGATCATGAAAGAAACTACCATTTCTGCTCTTGGTCGCGGCATCGCTCTTACCGCGTTTGCAACTATCGGTATGGTTAGTATGGCCCACGCCGATTGGGCGAATCCTTATGGTGAAACAGGCATTTCCGGAAGCGGCTATTTTTCGAATTTTGGCGCTGGACAAGGTGCCACTATCGACGATAGTCAATACGACAAAATCAATCTCGGCTCGCTGAGTGCATCTCTGATGGCACCTAAGCGCGGTGCCCAAGGCCCGATGCGCGATGACGATGCGAAAAAACTGGAAATGCAAACTCGCGATATCGAAGCCCGCCTCGGCCCTGTCGGTGGACGTAACACGCCGTAGCTTGCTGATAGTCGTTCAAGCAATACCGTAGTACGTAGTACGCAGGCCGCCGGAAAAGGCGGCCTTTCGCATCTGGGCGCTCGTCAGCGCTTCATCAGGGCTTGCACCGGGTCAAGTTGGGCGGCACGACGGGCCGGCATGACGCCAAAGAGCAGGCCGGTGGCGAGCGCCGTGCTCAGGCCGGCAATGACGGCCCAGTCTGGCGGATAGGCCGGAAAGACCGGGAAAAACTGGCGTAGCGCGAAGGCGCCGAGCTGGCCGAGCAGGTAGCCGACAAGCGCGCCGACGGCGGAAAGCATCGCCGCTTCGGCCAGAAAGGCGAAACGGATGGTCCTGGCAGTAGCGCCAAGCGCCTTGAGCAGGCCGATTTCACCGGTGCGCTGAGTGACGGCGACGAGCATGACGTTCATGACCAGAATGCCGGCCACGGCCAGGCTGATTGCGGCGATGCCGGCAACACCGAGGGTCAGCGCACCGAGCAGCTTGTCGAAGGTGGCAAGCACGGCATCCTGCGTGATGACGGTGACGTCCTCCTCGCCGCGGTGGCGCTGCTTGAGCAGTTCCAGCACCTGTTCTTTGGTTGCCGGGATGGCGTCGCGGGTATTGGCCTCGATCATGATGCGGAACAGCGTGTTGCTGTTGAACATCGACTGGGCCAACGACACGGGGACGATGACCAGTTCATCGGTATTCATGCCCAGCCCCTGGCCGGTCGATTTGAGCACGCCGATGATACGCAGGCGGCGGTCGCCAAGGCGGATCAGCTGGCCGAGGGCTGCTTCGCTGGCGAATAGTTCGTCGCGAATCTTGGCGCCGATGATGGCGACCGATGAGCCTCGATTCCAGTCTTCTTCCGGTAGTGCCTTGCCCTGTGCCAGTTCAAAATTGCGGATGGGGATGAATTCGGCTGTTGAACCGGCGACCATGACTTCGCGCAGCTTGCCACCGTAGTTGATTTCCGATGTGCCGACGGCGAGCGGCGCGACACGGCGGGCGCCGGGCAGGCGCTTCAGGCTCGCTGCGTCGTCGACCGTCAGATCGCGCGGCGTCGAGGTAATGGCGTTGGCTGGATTGAAGCCACCGGTGCCGGAGCGGCCGGGAAGGACAATGACCAGATTGGTGCCGAGCGATGAAAACTGGCCAACGACGTAGCGCCGCGCACCATCGCCCAGCGCGGTCAGGATGACGACCGCGGCAACCCCGATCGACATGGCGAGTATCGACAGCGTTGTGCGCATCGGATAACCGGTCGCGGCATCGCGGGCAAAGCGGAGGGTGTCAGCGAGGCGCATGCTCGGACCTGGTCGTTATGCCCTCTGTCACGGGAAGGGCTGTGCCGTGGGCTGACGTGGTCACGTTGTCGTCCGCGAATCGCTTTTCAGCTGACCGTCTTCCATGACCAGTTGTCGTCGGGCACGGGCGCCCATACTCTGGTCGTGGGTGACGACGATCAGGGTGACCCCCCGGGCATTCAGTGCTTCGAGCAGGTTGATGACTTCTTCACCGGTGTGGCGATCAAGGTTGCCGGTCGGCTCGTCGGCCAGGATCAGGGCCGGTTGCATTATCGTGGCGCGGGCAATGGCGACGCGCTGGCGCTGGCCGCCGGAGAGCTGATCCGGTTTGTGGTCGGCGCGGTTTTCCAGGCCGAAGTCCTTGAGTGCCTGACTGACGCGTTTGTCGCGCTCGGCGGAGGGAATGCCGGCCAGCGTCATCGGCAAGGCGATATTTTCGGCGGCGCTCAGGCGCGGTACGAGGTGAAAGCTCTGGAAGACGAAACCGATGCGCGTGCTGCGCACGGTGGCTTGTTCTTCGGGCGACAGTGTCGTGACGTCGCGACCTTCCAGTTTGTAGGTGCCGGCGTTGGGCCGGTCGAGCAGGCCGAGCAGGTTGAGCAAGGTCGATTTGCCGGAGCCGGAAGGGCCCATCACCGCGACGTATTCGCCGGCCGCTATCTGCAGATTCAGCCCGGCCAAAGCATGGACCGTGGTGTCACCGAGCAGGAAACTGCGTTCGATGCCGGAGAGTTCGATCAGCGCCATGCGCCTATTTCGCCTTGACCTGGGTTTTCTCGTCTGGCGTCACCGTGGCACCGGCTTTGACCCCTTCCTTGTCGAGCGAGGTGACAATGCGCTCGCCGGCCTTCAGGCCGTCGAGTACCTCGGTGTGTTCCCAGTTGGCGAGTCCGGCCTTGATCTGGCGTTCTTCCAGCTTGCCGCTATCGGCATTGAAGAGCAGCACTTTGCCGCCCTCCTGGATTGCCGAGGAGGGGATGCGCAGCACCTTGTCGTGGCCGGCGAGGATGATCTCGACGTCGGCGCTATAACCCACCAACAATTTTCCGGCATCGTCCGGTCGATCGAAATCCACCTCGATGTCGACGGTGCGCGCCTGTTTTTCAACGGCAGAAACGTAGGGGGCGACGCGCCGGACCTTGCCGGGGAGGATTTTTCCGGGCATGGCATCGAGCGTGATGCGGACCGGCTGGCCGGTCTGGATTTTCGGGGCGTCGACCTCGTCCATCGGTGCCTTGACGTAGAGGCAGGAGTCGTCGATCAGATCGATGGCGGGTGGGGTCGGCACGCCAGGGGGCGAGGGGGTGGAATATTCGCCAAGCTCACCGACGATCTTGGCGACCGTGCCATCGAAGGGGGCGTAGAGCGCAACGCGACCCTGCTCGACACGGGTTGCCTTGAGCTTCGCTTCGGCCTGGGCAATGTCGGCCTTGGCGGTGTTGCAGGAAGCGCGACGTACCTCGGCATCGGTTCGGGCGGACTCTTCACGACTGGGTGAAACAAAGCCCCTGGCGCGCAGCTCGGATTGGCGGACCGCTTCCTTTTCGGCGTTGAGCGCAGCAATGCAGGCTTCCTCGGCGCGCTTGGCGCTCAGCGTGATCTGGGCCTGGGCCAGTGCCGTGTTGGCTTGCTGGTCATCGTTCCACAATTTGAGCAGCAACTGGCCCTTTTTGACCCTGTCGCCTTCCTTGACGCCGAGATATTCGATGCGACCACCGATGATCGTCGACAGCTTGGTGCGTTGGCAGGCTTCGACCGTGCCGGCCCGGGTGTTGGCCAGCGTCGCCTCGACCTTGCCTTCGGCGACTTCCTTGAGGACGACAGGGATCGGCTTCGGGCGGCTGAACCAGAACAGGCCAAGGCCGAGAACGGCGATGACGGCAACCAGGATGACAGTGCGACGCATGCAGATTCCTAGCGAAAACCGGGCAACCAGCCCGATTGCTCGTGGCCCCAGACCGGTTCGAGTGTACCTTGATAAAGGGCTTCGATGACCGGTGGTTCTTCCCAGGGTTCGTTCATGAAGGTCAGGCCGATTTCCTCGACCGTGCGGCCGGACCAGTAGTGTTCGGCCACTTCGTCCAGGGCTGCCAGGGACAGGCTGTGCGGCAGGCGCAGATAATCAAGCCAGCTCGCATCGTGGAAGGAGCAGAGATAGGCGCCCTTTGTCTTTGAGCAGCTCAGGTTCTTGCCAAAGACGCGTTGCGGGTGCTTGGTGCGGAAGGTCATCGCATCGGTCCGCGTGGCGAATTGCAGCAGCGCGTGCAGGCGGCTCGGGAAGTGGTTGTAGCGGCGCTGCCGAAAGTATTCCAGATGGTACTCGGCAAAATAATTCTGGACCGACAGCAACTGGTCGCCGGGGGTTGGCGCACCGCCTTCGGGCGCCGCCAGCGTGGCGCCGAACGGACTGCCTTTCAGAATGTCCCAGCCCGGCAGCTCGGCACCAGGCTCAAGCCAGCAGAAGAGCTCCAGCGTTGCGGTGTCCTTGATCAGATTGTCCATGGACCTAAGGGTGGGAGTGAATGTCGCTATTGTGACTGATTGGGCGAGTTCGGCCAATCGACGCTTGGCGAACGGTACGTGACATGACGCAAAAATATTCAAACTCGAATATGATTGAATTTACATAATTTTCCAGACAGGAGATGCGCGCTGGGGG
>JAGTRV010000223.1 GCA_018262245.1 Pseudomonadota bacterium
CGGATGGGACAACTGGTTATACCCGCGACGGTTCCTTTCAGAAGGATAATCAAGGCCAGATCGTGACCTCCGATGGTTATCCGCTGCAACCGAACATCACCATTCCCTCGAATGCCCTGTCAGTTTCAGTAGGGACCGATGGAACCGTGTCGGTCACCCAGTCAGGGAGTGCCGCCACGACGCAGATCGGCAGCATCCAGTTGGCCACCTTTATCAACCCGGCTGGCTTGCAGAGCGCCGGCCAGAACCTCTTTCTGGAAACCGCTGCGAGCGGTACTCCAACGCCCAATACCCCGGGGTCGAATGGTGCCGGTATCGTCAACCAGGGGTACGTGGAGACCTCCAACGTGAACGTTGCCGAGGAGTTGGTTACCATGATCCAGACCCAGCGCGCCTATGAACTGAATTCCAAGGTGGTGTCGACCTCGGATGCGATGCTGGGCCGCCTGACCCAGCTGTGAGGTAATGCCATGAAACGCCTAGTTCTGATTTCGCTGGTGCTGGCTGCCGGGTGTTCGACAGTGCCGCCGACCAATGTGCACCAACCGATGACGGCTCGTCCGTCGCCTCGTTTCGAGATAGCCAACGGAAATGGCTCCATTTACCAGGCTGCTTCCAGCCGGCCGTTATTCGAGGATCGCCGGGCACGTTTCGTTGGCGATACGATTACGGTCAAGATTACCGAGAGCACAACGGCCTCGACCAAGTCGAACAACAAGGTTGACCAATCCAATGCCCAGAAATATGGCTTGGGTGCTTCGACAGGCATGTTTGGACGGGTCCTGCCGGGGGCGATGGATATGTCAGCTAGCAGCTCGACTGCTTTCAGCGGCAAGGGTGAGGCCGCCAATAACAATATCTTTACCGGCAACATGACGGTCACTGTCATTGACGTCATGCCCAATGGAAATCTGCTGGTTTCCGGCGAGAAGCAGGTGGCAATCGGGAATGAACAGGAATTCGTGCGGATATCAGGAGTTATCAATCCGAGCTTTGTTGATGCCTTCAACACTGTTGAGTCTGCGAAGATTGCCGATGCCCGTTTCGAATACAAGTCAGCTGGTCAGGTCAGCGATGGTCAGGTCATGGGCTGGCTGGCACGATTCTTTCTTAATGTGATGCCGTTCTAGGAGATTTCTCGCGGAGGCGCATCATGAAGACAATTGGCGGCAAAGTGTTCCGGCAGGCGGCAATTCTGGCCGCCTGTGTGTTGCCGCTCTGGTGCCAACCGGCATTGGCTGAACGGATCAAGGATCTGGCCAGCATTCAGGGGGTGCGTAGCAACCAGTTGATCGGTTACGGCATCGTTGTCGGCCTCGACAATACCGGCGATCAGACGACGCAGACGCCCTTCACGACACAGGCGATGAGCAATATGCTCTCGCAGCTCGGCGTCAATCTGACCCAGGAGCAATCCCAGAAGCTTCAATTAAAGAATGTGGCGGCCGCCATGGTGACCGCCAACCTGCCATCGTTTTCCCGCCCGGGCCAGCCGATCGATGTCACCGTCTCGTCGATGGGCAATGCCAAGAGCCTGCGGGGAGGCACGTTGCTGATGACGCAATTGAAAGGGGCAGACGGTCAGGTTTATGCGATTGCCCAAGGGAACGTTCTGGTCGGGGGCGTGGGCGCTTCCTCGGGCGGTTCGAAGGTGACGGTCAATCATCTTTCAGCCGGTCGGATTCCAGGCGGCGCTACTGTCGAGCGCGCTGTACCGACGGCGGTCGGGCAGGGGGGCGTTGTTTATTACGAGCTTGCAAACAGTGATTTTGGCACGGTCCAGAAAGTGGTGGACGCGATAAACCGGACGGCGGGCGCTGGTACTGCTCAGGCGGTTGATGGCCGAAGGATGGTGGTCAAAGTGCCGGAGGATGCGGATTCCCGCGTTTCGTTCCTGGGACGGATCGAAAATCTCGATGTGCAACCGGTGGCCGGCATGGCCAAGGTGGTCGTCAATCCGCGTACCGGCTCGGTTGTGATGAACCAGAAGGTGACACTGGATGCTTGCGCCGTGGCCCATGGCAGCCTGTCGGTGGTCGTTGATGCCGGGCAGCCACAGTTTGGTCAGGCAGCTGATATTCAGGTCAAGCAGGACAACGGTAGTCTGATGAACGTCAAGGCCGGTGCCAATCTGGCCGATGTGGTCAAAGCTCTCAATGCCCTCGGGGCCAATCCACTCGATCTTCTCGCTATTCTGCAGGCGATGAAAGCAGCCGGCGCTTTGCGGGCTGATCTTGAAGTTATCTGATTTTCAATGACCTCCAGAATTCAGGATACTCCCAACCGAGCGGCGTTTGATGTCACGTCGGCGCAGGATTTACGCAGCCGGTTTCAGAAAGATCCGCAGCAGGGCTTGAAGGCGGCCGCGCAGCAGTTCGAGACATTGTTCCTGCAGCAGGTGATCAAGAGCATGCGTGATGCGACGCCGCAGGATGGGTTGATGAGCAGCGATAGCTCGCGTTTTTATACCGGCCTGCTTGATCAACAGATGGCTCAGAATCTTGCTACCAACGGCAAGGGAATCGGTTTCGCCCAACTAATCGAGAAACAACTGGGGCGCAACATGGTCAGTTCAGAGGGGCAGGCTGCGCTTAATGCACCGGCAAATGCTGCCGCTGCCGCCTTGCCGCTTGCGGGGTCCGATTCCCGTCATCTGCAATACACTCCTGTGCCGAGCAGCTTGCCAACTTCGGCAGCCTACGGGGCGATTAATGCCTCCGCAAGCCCAGGGGGCGCGGTGAGCCCTAACGACGGGGCGGGCTCTTCCAAGGAATTTGTCAATCGTGTCTGGCCCCATGCCGTCGAAGCGTCGCGGTCGACCGGTATTCCTCCGCAGTTTCTGGTGGCGCAGGCTGCGCTGGAAAGTGGCTGGGGACGCAGTGAAATTCGCGGTACCGATGGCGCCGGCAGCTACAACCTGTTTGGTGTCAAGGCAGGGAAAAGCTGGACTGGCGCTACGGTGGATGCGACAACGACCGAGTTCGTCAATGGCGAGGCACAGCAGACCGTGGCGCGTTTTCGTGCTTACGGCTCCTATGAAGAAGCTTTCCGCGATTACGCCAGTATGTTGCGGAGTAATCCCCGCTATGGCGGAGTGATCGGCTCGCAGGATGGCACTGAGTTTGCTAAGGGATTACAGAGGGCCGGTTATGCCACTGACCCGACATATGCAGACAAGTTGGGCCGGATTATCAATGGTCCGACGCTGCGCATGGCGCTGCTTGGCTAAAGATCAAGTTAATTCCATTTGTGCCGTTAACGAATGGAAAGGAGAGCGGGAATGAGTGGTTTGATCAGCATTGCAGTGACAGGAATCAACGCGGCGCAGGCCGGGTTGCTGACCACGACGAACAATATTTCCAACCTGAACACGGAAGGTTATACGCGACAGCGTGTCGTGCAAGCCTCCAATCCGACCGTGATGACCGGTGCCGGTGGCTTTGGCCAGGGAGCTCACGTGGTCACGGTCGAGCGTATGTACAGCGAGGCGCTGAACCGGCAGGTCTTGAATGCTCAGGCCAAGGTCAGTTCGCTGGATACCTACTACGGTCAGGTCTCGCAGATCGACAACATGCTGGCCGATGAAAAAGCCGGCTTGACGCCTGCCATCCAGAGTTTTTTTGACGGTATTCAGGCGGTGGCAACCAATCCATCATCGACTTCGGCCCGTCAGTCAATGGTCTCGGCCGCCGATAGCATGGTGTCCAGCTTCCGGAGCATGTACAGCCGCCTTGATGAACTTGAGAGTGGGGTCAATTCGCAGATCACGAGCGTGGTCAAGTCGATCAATAGCTACACCGGACAGATTGCCGATCTCAACCAGAAAATTGTCAGCTCCTCGTCTTTGAATGGTCAGCCAGTCAATGATTTGCTGGATAAGCGGGATCAATTGGTTGCTGACCTGAATAAACTGGTCAAGGTCGATACATCAAAAAATGATGACGGTAGCTATAACGTTTTTGTCGGTACTGGCCAGCAACTGGTGGTGGGGTCACGGGCAACGAGTATGGCAGCGGTTGGTTCCGCGGCGGACAAATCGCGGATCGTTGTTGGCCTGGTCGGTGAAACTGGCGATATTCAGGAATTGCCGGAAAGCCTTATTTCTGGCGGCGAACTCGGTGGCTTGCTTAGTTTTCGCAGAGAGGCCTTGGACACCGCCTTCAATCAGTTGGGTTTGATGGCGGCTTCGGTAAGCAAAACGTTTAATGCCCAGAATGCACTGGGGCAGGATTTGCTGGGGAATACGGCCAGCAGCTCATCGTTCATCAAGGACTTTTTTACACTCAGCGACCCGACGGCAGTTGCCAACACGAAAAACGCCTCAACCAGCACAGCCGTCCTTTCGGTGACGCTGAATGGCGCCTCGTATAACGGTACCAATTTTTATACGAAGTTGAATGCCAGCGACTACCAGCTTTCATACGATGGAACGAACTACGCACTGAAGCGTCTTTCGGACAATACGACCTGGACCGGCGCTTCACCAGCAGCCGTCAGCGCCACCGCCGATCAAGGTTTTACCCTTGCCGATAATGGTGGAACCTACGCGGCAGGCGACAGGTTCCTGATTCAGCCGACTCGCGACCAGGCTCGCCTATTTTCAGTTGATACAAGTGTGGCGGCCGACCCTCGCCTGGTGGCGGCAGCAACGCCAGTACGTGCATCAGCCGGGGTGGCCAACAGCGGGACAGCAGCCGTCAGTAATGTCAGTGTCGGCCCCAATTATGTCATTCCCACCCCTGTCGCTTCATTTAGCCTTGGTTTGACCTATAGCTCGACCACAACTCCCCCTAGTCTTTCCGGCTTCCCGGTGGGAACAACCGTCACGGTTCAAGGGGCGACGCCATCGTCGTTCACCATCGCCGCAACGACAGATCCGGTGACCTATAAGT
>JAGTRV010000087.1 GCA_018262245.1 Pseudomonadota bacterium
ACACCGGCCAGCGTACGCGAGCTGGTGGCGCATGGTCATCGCGTGATCGTGCAGAAGAATGCCGGCACTGCCATCGGCCTGACTGATGCCCTCTACGCAGGTGCCGGAGCCGAATTGGTCGACACCGCCGATGAGGTGTTTATCCGGGCCGAACTCATCATCAAGGTCAAGGAACCGCAACCCGACGAATGCCGCCAACTCAGGGATGGACAGGTACTTTTCACCTACCTGCACCTGGCACCGGACCGACGCCAGACCGAGTTGTTGCTGGCCTCGGGCGTCACTGCCATTGCTTATGAAACGGTGACCGGCCCGGGCGCCAGCCTCCCGCTGCTCGCCCCGATGAGCGAGGTCGCCGGACGGATGTCTATCCAGGCCGGCGCCGCTGCGCTCGAAAAATCGAAAGGGGGTTCCGGTGTTCTGCTCGGTGGCGTTCCCGGCGTCGCGCCGGGGAAAGTCACCATCCTCGGCGGCGGCGTGGTCGGCTACAACGCTGCGCAGATCGCGGTCGGCATGGGGGGCGACGTCACCGTCATCGACCGATCACTGGATCGTCTGCGCTGGCTGGATCGCCAGTTTGGCAATCGAATCCGGACACTGTATGCAACCGCCGAATCGATCGAAGCCAGCGTCAGCGAGGCTGATCTGACCATCGGCGCCGTCTTGATTCCCGGCGCCTCGGCACCGCATCTGGTCAGCCGCGAACTGCTGAAACGGATTCGCCCGGGTTCGGTGCTGGTTGATGTGTCAATCGACCAGGGCGGCTGCTTCGAGACGAGCCGACCGACGACCCATGCCGAACCGACCTATATCGTCGACGACATCGTGCATTACTGCGTCGCCAACATGCCGGGGGCCGTGGCGCGAACATCGACTTTCGCCCTGAACAACGCCACCCTTCCCTTCGTGCTGACGCTGGCTGGCAAGGGTTATCGCCAGGCTCTGCGCGATGATCCAAACTTGCGGGCCGGGCTGAACATTCACCGCGGCAAGCTCACCTGCGCACCGGTCGGCGAGGCCCTTCAGATCCCTGTCTGCGATCCGGAGGCGGAATTAGCCTGACCTCTGCATAAATATTCAAGGCTTCCCCGGCCAGGGCGTCGGGGAAGTTTCTTCGGTGCCGCTCACTGGCGAACCGGACAGCCAGGCGTGAAACTCCATGCCGAACAACAGGCAGATGACGAAGACCGTCGATGGCAGGTAGCCGGCCCCGATGCCGACCAGCGCCGGGCCAGGACAAATCCCGGAGATGCCCCAGCCCACCCCGAACAGCAAGCTGCCGACGATCAGCGGCGTATCGATTGCGCCAGATGCCAACGTCGGTGCTCGGCCATTCAGCAAACCGTTCGGGAGCCGGCTGCTCAGTCGGAACACGATGGAAGCAACGCCAATGGCACCGGCCATGACAAAAGCCAGCGACGGATCCCAGGCCCCCGTCACATCGAGGAAAGCCTGCACCTTGCCGGGGGCGGTCATGCCGGAGAGAATCAGCCCGCAGCCCATGATGAGGCCGGACAGTGAGGCAAGCAAATACGTCATTTCAGTCTCCCAGTAGATGGCGAACGAGGTAGACAGACCACACGCCGCCAGTCATGAAGCCAAGCACGGCCACCAGCGAGCGCCGGGAAAAGCGGGCCAGACCACAAATGCCATGCCCGCTCGTGCATCCGTTGGCCATGCGGCTGCCAAAACCAACCGCCAGCCCGGCCACGCAAAATATCGCCCATGATTGCGGATTGTCGAGATGGAGGCGAAAAGCCGGAGGCGTTTCTGCTACCAGCGCATTCCATAGCGGCGCCGAAAGGATCAGACCGATCAGAAAGGCGAATCGCCACCCGGAATTCGCTTCCTGATCACAAACCAGCTTGCCAAAAATACCGCTGACCCCGGCTATCCTTCCGATCCCCAGATATAGCAAGGCCGCTGCCAGTCCGATCAAGACACCGCCGAGCAGCGCGGACCACGGCGTAAAACTGGCGATATCGACCTGCATTGAGCACCCCCGGAGAAACGATGATTCAAGCTGCCGAGCGCCATCCCCTCTGCATCAGCCATAAAAAAATCCCGCCACGCTCAGGTGGCGGGAAACCAGGCGCCGAAGCACGATGGAGAGAGATGAAGAACTGCAGTGGCCAATTTATCGCCTGTCCGGAAGCAAGCAAACGACCGCTTTTTTATAAGCAAACAACCGGCAGTCATCTCTGGATATTCCCGGTTTTCAGCCGGCCTGCTCGGCCAACTCGCCAGAGAAATCCGGTCGCCGCGAGGCAATTGACGGCACCTCGATCTCATCGGCATCAACCTCACCCTTGCCGGAGGCCAGCAAGCCGAAACGCTTCAACTGGGCACGCAGTATGTTGCGCGAAATACCCAGCAATCGGGCCGTCCTGACCTGGTTGTTGTCGCAATGCTCGAAAGCGAGGCGGACCAGCATTTCTTCCACCTGCTCGTAAATCGCATCGCTGCCGCAGTCGAACAGCTTGATCAAGGCTTTCGACAGTCGGCATTCCTCTTCCTCGTCGACATCAGCGCTCGCAGCACTGATTTGCCCGGGTAAAAGCGGTACGCGATCCGGCAAGCGCAGGTCAGCCGAACGAATCACATTGTCCCGGCAGACGATCAGGGCATAGTGGATGACGTTTTCAAGCTCCCGGATGTTGCCTGGCCAGGAATAGCCAAGCAGCAACTGCCGGGCGTTCGACGAGAACTCGATCGGCCCGAGGTTCAGGCGGCTGCGATAGGTATTCACGAAATGGCTGGCCAGCGGCAGGATGTCCCCCGGACGGCTCTTCAAGGGTGGCAGGTTGATCGCTGCAATGTTCAGGCGGTAGTAGAGGTCGGCCCGGAAATGGCCGGCTTCGACGGCACTGATCAGATCGACGTTGGTCGCTGCGACCAGACGGACATCGACGTCGATCGGGCGCCGCGAACCGACCCGGACCACCTGCCGCTCCTGCAATACCCGCAGCAACTTGACCTGCATGGCCAAGGGAAGATCGCCGATTTCATCGAGGAACAAGGTGCCATGCTGGGCGGCCTCGAACCAGCCGGCCCGCGCGCCCTGCGCCCCGGTATAGGCGCCGGCCTCATGGCCAAAAAGCTCGGCTTCGATCAGATTTTCGCTGAAGGCGCCGCAATTGACTGCAACAAAAGGGCCGCTACGTCCGCTCTGCTGGTGGACATGGCGGGCGATCAATTCCTTGCCGGTGCCGGTATCGCCGATGATCAGAACAGTCGCCTCGCTCGGCGCGACCATTTCGGTCGTCACCAGAACATCGAGCGACACGGGATCGTGAAACACCAGGGCCTTCGCCCGAATGGATAGCTGGTGCGCCTGCGAATCCGGAAAGGTCAGAATTTTGTGCATTGCAGTTCTCTGTTTGAATGACGTCACCGGGAGGAACCCCACGGCGGACAGCCCCACGCCTGTCCGTTCTTGCCGCCAATTGGAATGCCTGCAGGTTAACAACCGCGTCACAGCATCCCAACGACCTATTTCTAATAAGCATTTTCACAAGGCAATCGGAATCGCCCGCTGCCGCTGATAAAACAGGCGAATCACTGCTGCCCGGGCAACACCAGCCATCCCAAGCTGCACTCCGGGCAACACCCCACCCTCGCCCGGCAGCAATCGCAGCACATCGAAAAACGGAAAATCCTCTTTCCATCAATCACTTGAAAATAATGTCCGGCAATCCGGAGGGTGGCATACCTCCTGCATTAACTGACGGATTTTGCTCGGCAGCGGCAGACAGACCGCTGGTCCAATCCAAACCGGTCACCCACCGATGAATCGATGAAACTGATGAATTCCCCCCTCCCGAGTGCGCTTCTCCCACTTGCCTTGACACTCGTTCTCAACGGTTGCGCCATCGGGCCGGATTACCTTCGAACGGAAATTCAGATACCGCCCAGCTATCGAGAAGCCGCCGGCTGGAAAACAGCCCAGCCAGCAGACACGCAGACGGCCAGCGCCTGGTGGGAGCGCTACGGCGATCCGCTGCTCAACGATCTCGCACAACAGGTCGCCATCTCGAACCAGAACGTGGTGGCCGCCGCCGCTCAATACCGGCAGGCCGAAGCCTTGCTGGCCGGCGCCCGCGCTGCCTGGTTTCCCAGTCTGGGTGCCGGTCTCGCCACCACCCGAAGCCAAGGGGTAAGCAGTGCAACGTCGACCACCGTCAACCCGGCCCGAACCATTGATCGCCTGTCGCTGAACAGCAGTTGGGAGGTCGATCTGTGGGGACGCATCAGCCGTTCGGTCGAATCCAGTGCCAGCGCACTAGAGGCCAATGCGGCCGACCTCGCTGCGGCAAAACTCAGCGCCCAGGCCGCCCTGGTCCAGAGCTACCTGCAACTGCGTGTCAACGATGCCCAGCAAGGGCTGCTGACCCGCACCATTGCCGCCTACCGGCGCTCGCACCAGATCACCGTCAACCGCAAGGAGGCCGGAATAGCCACCGCAGCCGATGTCGCCCAGGCCGAAGCCCAGCTGAAGACCACGGAAGCGCAGGCCATCGACCTCGGTATCCAGCGCGCCCAACTCGAACACGCCATTGCCCTGCTCATCGGCAAACTGCCCAGCGAGTTCAGTCTGCTCGCCGGCGAATCAGTACCTTCGCTGCCTGAGGTACCGCTGGTGCTTCCTTCCGAACTCCTTGAGCGACGCCCGGATATTGCCGCGGCCGAACGGCGGATGGCATCGGCCAATGCCCAGATCGGTGTCGCCCAGGCTGCCTTCTTTCCCAGCCTGAGCATTTCGGCGAGCGGCGGCTACCAGCACACCAGTTTCAGCGACCTGATCATGCTCCCGCACCGCTTCTGGTCGCTCGGCCCCGCCCTGGCCTTGAGCATTTTCGATGGCGGCAGTCGGCTGGCCCTGCGCGATCAGGCAATGGCCAGCTACGACCGGAGTGTGGCCAGCTATCGGCAAACCGTACTGACGGCCTTTCAGGAGGTGGAAGACAACCTTGCTGTCCTGCGCATACTCAAGCAGGAAAAGGAGGTTCAGGCCGCGGCCACACGGGCTGCCGGCGATTTTCAGCGCTTGACCAACAATCAGTACATGGCCGGCACGGTCAGCTTCCTGAACGTGGCGACGGCCCAGGCCGCAGCACTGAGTGCCGAGCGCAGCAGCCTGGATATTCTCAACCGGCAGCTGGCGGCCAGTGTCGGGCTTTTCAAGGCCCTCGGCGGTAGCGACTGGCAAGACAACGCCAGCAAGCCCGCAGCCAAGTTGGCCACCGTGCCTTGAGCCAACCGGAAGCGCCGACCAGGATCGGTGCTTCCGGAACTTCCATGCTGCCTTAGTCAGCCGCGAAGCAGTAGAACAGGCCAGCACCACCGCTGCTTTCCAGCTTCTCCAGACTACAACCGCGACTGCCGTGGGCTGAATTCCACGAGGTGTTGCCGCCGCCGGTGCGGTCGAAATGGCCGACCTGAACCGAACCTTCCACGGCGCCGCTGGTGTAGTTCGAGCAAGTATGGTCGGCGGCATCGGCAAAGGCTCGGCCATCCGGCAACGATCCGGTCACGATATCGTGTTGATTCGGCTTGTCGCCGGCCCCTTTGACCGGTTCGCCTTTCTCCGTCAGCGCCGTGGTACGGCTCAGGTTGTTGCCGAGACGAGCGCCGTCGAGCGTATCGCCATGCAGATGTGCCACATCCTTGGCCACCTGAACACTCTTGGCGTTAAACCATGGGCCATTACCGATGCGATCGCGGGCATTGACGGCCGGCTGACCATTGGCTGCCTGGGTACTCAGATAGGCACGCCAGGCTTTCTTGCTGCTGCCCGCTGCGGCAGCCAGTTGCTGGCAATGCGCGTCGGCACCGGCCAGCCCACCTAGATCGGCCCCCTTGCCGATCCCCGTGCTGGTCACAAAAAAGCTCAGCGGCTGTGGCGGCGTCACAGCCTGTTGGGCAAGCGCCGAGCCGATGGCGGCGACAAGACAGCCGCCCAGCAAAAAAAATTTCTTGTTCATGAATTTCCTGTTTGAAAGTGATGAGTGACGGGTCGCACGCGCGTTCCCTGAAAGCATCAGTCAGCAGCTTCCGTACCAGCCAGGACAATCCGCAAACTTGATTTAAAACCAAAGGCTTGTCATTCATCACCGCCTTTGGGGTCTGCTGCCAGAGCAACACCTCGGCCAAAACGCTGATGCAGAATCAGCAGCCCACGCCGGCTGGCCCACTGACGGCCAATCGGGCATCAAGCGCTTTTCCTTTAGCAATCAGTCGATTAGACGAGCAACATGAAGCGAACCGGGGTTTGGCTTGATAGTTGCTGCCTGACGGAGTGACGCGGCAAGGCGGATTCCGCACCCCGCGCACCATTCAACTTCAATCGACCACCTTTGGAAGCCTATCCGTGAAAACACTGAAAACCCTACTGCTCGTCGCCATCAGCCTCGTTGCCTCGGCAGCCTTTGCCCAGCAGGCAGCACAGCCGTGGAACTACAAAACCAAGCAACTGAACCGTGCCGAAATCGATGCGCTGCTCGCCAAACCTGAACAAGTCCTGGTCCTCGATGTACGGCGCCCGGATGAACTGATTTCGAAAGGCAGTTTCCCGGCCTACCTGAGCATCCAGACCACCGATGTCGAAAAAAGCCTCGGCTACATTCCCAAGGACCGCACCATCGTCACCGTCTCGAACCGCGCCCATCGCGCCGGCGCGGTCGGCGACCTGTTGAGCAGCAAGGGATTCAAGGTGGCCGGCGCGGCCGGTTCGCTCGACTACGAAGATCAGGGCGGCAAGGTTGCCCGCATCCAGCCGCCCCAACCCAAGGCAGCGGCCAACTGACCCACTGGCTGCCTCGGCCGGGCCGCTGCGACAATGTCCTGCCGGTCCGGCTATACAGCGCGGAATATCTTTGCCAGACTGCGTACCGGCCACTAGAAACTCGTGGCCGACAATCGTGTCACAGCAAGCCATGACAAGACGCCCGCGACAAGCGATGGATGGACTGTCCAGCCCCTTTGGAGAACTACCTTGTTGAAGCAACTCTGCTGGATCGTCCTCGGCCTTGCCGTCAGCGCACAAGCGGCCGAACTGGCGCCGCAACCGCAGCACCAGCGCGTCGTCCGGATCAGCGCCGCCCTGCTCGGCCATTACCATTACAAACCCGCAGTCCTTGACGATGCGCTGTCGGAGGCGATCTTCGAGCGCTATCTGAAGACGCTCGATAGCGAAAAATACTATTTCACCCAGAACGACATAGACCAGCTCAGTGAATACCGAACCCGGCTCGACGATGCGATCATCGAAGAGAACCTGCAGGCGCCATTTGCCATCTTCAACCTTTACGCGCGCCGGGCCGAGGAACGCTTTTCCTATGCCCGCAGCCTGCTCAAAGGCGGTTTCCGCTTCGATCAGAACGACCGCTTTACCTTCGTCCGCGACAAGGCCGAATGGGCAAGCTCCGACGAAGCATTACGCGAAATCTGGCAGCAGCGCGTCAAGAACGACTGGCTGCGCCTGAAACTGGCGGGCAAGAGCGATCCCGAGATCGTTACCGCCCTCGACAAACGCTACGAGCAATCGATCCGGCGCATCAACCGTCTGAAGAGCGACGACGCTTTCCAGATGTTCATGAACGCCTACACCACCGCCATCGAGCCCCATACCACCTACCTCGGGCCGCGTGCCTCGGCTGACTTCGACATATCGATGCGCCTGTCACTGACCGGCATCGGTGCGGTGCTGCAGGAACGAAACGACTACACCATGGTCCGCGAAGTGACCCCCGGCGGGCCGGCCGCCCGTTCCGGCCAGCTCAAGGCCGGTGACCGAATCGTGGCCGTCGCCCAGGGCGAGAAAGGCGCCTTCGTCGATGTCGTCGGCGCCCGTCTCGATGACACGGTTGCCCTGATCCGCGGCGCGGCCGACAGCGTGGTTCGCCTCGACATTTTGCCGGCCAACGCCGGCCCGGATGCCAAACATAGACAGATAACGCTGGTCCGCAAGAAGGTCGACCTGGCCCAGCAAGCGGCCAAGAAAGCCGTCCTCGATGTCACAGACAATGGCAGCGCCAGGCGCATCGGCGTGATTACCCTGCCCGCCTTCTACGACGACTTCGAAGGCCGCCGCAAGGGCGACCCGAACTTTCGGAGCGCCACCCGCGATGTGGCGAAGCTGCTCAAGGAACTGGGCAAGGAGAAGGTTGATGGGGTCGTGCTCGACCTGCGCCACAACGGTGGCGGTTCGCTGAAGGAAGCCATCGAGCTGACTGGACTGTTCATCGACACCGGGCCGGTCGTCATGGAACGCAATGCGCAGGGCCAGGTTTTTGTCGATGGCGACACCACTCCCGGCACCGCCTGGGATGGCCCGCTGGGGGTACTGATCGATGGCGAATCGGCCTCGGCCTCCGAGATTTTTGCGGCAGCCATTCAGGACTACGGCCGGGGTATCGTCATCGGCGAGCAGAGTTATGGCAAGGGCACCGTCCAGACCGTACTCAACCTCGACCAAGCTGTCGGCAGCGAGAAGCCAGCGCTTGGCGAACTGCGGATGACCATCGCCCAGTTTTTCCGGATCAATGGCAGCACCACGCAAGTACGCGGCGTCCAGCCGGACATCGCCCTGCCGGCCGCCAATGATCCGACGCTGACCGGTGAGGCCAGCAACGACAATGCCCTGCCCTGGACGCGCATCCGCGCGGCCGCCTACGACCGGGTGGCCGACAAGGGCGAGGTGATTCCCGCCCTGCTCGCCCGCCATGTCGCGCGGGCGGCCAACGACCCGGAATTTCAGCGCCTCGAAGAAACGGCTTCGGAACTCCAGCGATTACGCCAGCAAACGAGCGTCTCCTTGAACGAAGCAGAAAGACGCCGCGAAAATGAAAGCCTGGAAAAACGCCTAAGCGGGCTGGCTCGTGCCGACGACGGCCTGCTCGATAGCGAACGCGAACCCGATACGGACGGCAAGGATGAAAAGGCGGGCAACAAGGCCAAGGATACCCGGCTGCTCGCGGCAGCCCGCATCATCGCGGACGAAGTCGATCTACAACGCGACAAGGGCAAACCGGGCGCTCTCGAGCGGCCAAATCAGGCGGCAATCAGCCGATAGGACAACACCCGATCCGGCAGCAGGCTGTTGCCACACCAACAGCCGCTGACTGGACGGGAGCAGCCCACGGCCCCCGCCGCCCTTCGCCGGCTCATCGACCACCCCCCAAAACCGCCTGGTGGTGCGGCTTCCCGGGCGGGTCGCCAGTTTCATGGCCTTTGGCACGCCTCCTGCAACAGATTGGTTTCCAACCACACGCTGTCACTTGTCCAGGAGGTTCCATGCGTCGCCCGACGATCCCCGTTCTCAGCATCACGGCAGCTTTGCTCGCCACTGCCTTTTCCGCCCATGCAGCTTCCTTGCAGGAGGCTGCCACCAACCTGGCCGTCGCCAAGACACAGGCCATCGAATTCTCGGGTTCCGGCCACTGGTTCCAGTTCGGCCAGGCTCCTAACGCAAAGCTGCCATGGCCGCAGTTCGACGTCACGAAATACGTGGCCGATCTCGACTATGGCAAATCGGCTGCCCGGGTCCAGATCACCCGCCTGCAGGCCGACGATCCGAAGCGGCGGCGTCCGGCGCCGAGCACCCAATGGCTCGACCAATACGTCAATGGCAAGCTGGCCTGGAACCTGCCGCCGGCCAGCCAGCCACAGACGGCCAGCCCACAGTTCGCCGCCGCCGAAGAACGCCAGGCCGAAATCTGGTCGTCACCGCATGGTTTCATCAAGGCCGCCCTGGCCAACAATGCCAGCAGCAAGGCCGTGAAAAACGGGGTCGAAGTCGAATTCACCGTCCTGGTCGAAACCGAATTCGCCCATTACAAGGATTTCAACGGCCTTCGTTTTCCGAGCGAGATCATTCGCCAGCAAGGCGGTCATCCGGTGCTGGCGATCCGGGTTGCCGAGGTCAAGGCCAACCCGGCCATTGCCATCACGCCACCGGAGGAAATCCAGAAAGCCCAGTTGCCAGCGGTCACAGTCAAGTCTGAAAAGCTTGCCGAAGGCGTGCATTACCTGACCGGCGGCACGCACCATAGCGTGGCCATCGAGCAAAAGGACCACGTCGTGCTGGTCGAAGCGCCGCTCAACGAAGCCCGGTCGCTGGCCTTGATCGACAAGGTCAAGGAAATCATTCCCGGCAAGCCGATCAAGTACCTGATCAACTCCCACCTGCACTTCGACCATTCGGGCGGCCTGCGCACTTTCGTCAACGACGGCGCAACCATCGTCACCCACAAGCTGAACGAGGCTTACTACAAGCAGGCCTGGGCGGCACCGCGCAGCATCAATCCCGACCGGCTCGCCGAATCGAAGAAGGCACCCCGCTTCGAAACCTTCACTGACAAGCTGGTACTCAACGACGGCAGTCGCAAGATCGAGATTCACAATATCGCCGGCAGCGGCCACAACGACGGCTTCGCCATCGTTTACCTCCCGGCGGAAAAGATTCTGATCGAAGGCGATGCCTATACCCCGACTGCCGCCGGCACGCCGCTTCCCGCCTCGCCCAATCCATACAGCGTCAATCTCTACGAGAATATCCAGCGACTCAAGCTGGATGTCGACAAGATCGCCGCCCTGCACGGCCCGCGTCTGGTCACGCTGAACGACCTGCGAGCCGCAATCGGCCTGGGCAGCAGTTACGCCAACGCCAAGTAAGGAACAAAAAGCCGGCCACCAGGCCGGCTTTTCTGTTGCCGATGGCACCAGGAAGGTGATCGGCGATTAACGCAAACAGCCTTATTTTTCGGCTCGCGTCCTGGCCAGCCACTGGACCACTTCCAACGCCTTGTCGACATTGGCGACGGGTGATAACCCACCCACGACTGACGCGACCTTGCCATCCGGCATGACCACGAAGGTGGTTCGTTCGGCCATGCCGTGATCGATTTCTTCGCCCCGGGTATCCTTCCGCCCCTCAGGCGTCGACCGCACGTTGAGCCCGTAGGATTTGGCGATTTTGCCGCCCGCATCGGAGGCGACGGCGATCTTGCCCGCACAGAAATCCGGATCGGCCGAGAAGTTTTTCAGGCGGGCAATGCTGTCCAGTGACACACCGACGATTGATGCGCCGGCCGCCACAAATTGATCGTTCTTTTCGGCGAAAGTATGGGCCTGGATGTTGCAGCCATTGGTATAGGCCGACGGGTAGAAATAAACCACCACCGGCCCTTTTTGCAGGGTGTCGCGTAGCGAGTAAGAGAACGCCTTGCCATTGAGTGCGGCCATGGTCACGAACTGCGGCGCACTTTCACCTTCGTTCAGGGCCGCGAATGATGACTGGATGGCAAGGCCGGCGATGAGCGCAGCCCCCCACAGTTTGCTCAAGCGAAAATTCATGTCTATTTTTCCTGGAAAAATTTGATTTGATCCGGCTCGTTTCCTAGAGGCCGGAGAGATAGGAAGACAATTGCTCGATATCCGAGTCAGTCAGTTTTTTGGCGATTTCGTTCATGATTCCGCCCAAACTGTTCTTGCGTTCGGCCAGCCGCCATTCAGTCAACTGCTTGGCCAGGTAGCGTTGATGTTGACCACTCAGGCGAGGGTAGATGACTTCCCCCTGCTGTATGCCCTGCCCCGCTTCACCGTGGCAGCCGGCGCAAGCGGGAATGCCACGAACACCATCGCCCTCGACGAATAGCCTGCGTCCCTGCGGCAGCAGGTTTGCCTTTTCGTTGCTGATTTTCTGCCCGGAAAAATAGGCGGCGATATCGGCGACATCCTTGTCGCTCACGCTGCGGGCCATGACCAGCATCGTGTCGTTGCTTCGCACACCATTCCGGAAATCCCGCATCTGCTTCAGGATGTAGCTTGGCAACTGGCCAGCCAGCCGGGGATATTTGCCGATATTGCCGACACCGTCTTCAATATCCTGCGCGTTGCCGTCGTGACCATGACACTCCTGGCAGCGTTCATCTTCCGATTTCAGCTTCCCGACAAGTGGATCACCTTTCAATGAAGGACTGACCGCAGCAGCCTTTGGACGCCCGCTTCCCTCCTCGCTGAGCACAGGCAAAGCCAGGAGGGCAAGCAAAATGCCCGATGCGATGATTCGATAACGACGCATCGCCAATCAGGATTTCTTGTAGAAATTGTGGCAATCCTTGCAGGCACGAGACAGGTCGGTTGCTTTCAAATTGGCGTTATCAAAATCCTTGGCATTGAGCAAGGAACCGATCTCATGCGACAAGGCCTTGCTCTTCTGGGTAATGGTTATGGCATCGTGGGCATCGCCCTTGGCAGCATAGAAGGCCTCGACCATGGCGAACATGGCTTCGAGTTCCTTCGCATCTCCTGTCCCGGCTGCAACATTCTTCAGGGCAATGTTGTTGGCGAGGCTTTTATTGGTGTCCTCGACGGTACGCATGAAATCGTCGTCGACCTCGATCTGCGCCGAGATCACGCTGCCGGCCAGCAGCAACAGGGCAATTCCACCTATGAATGACTTTCGCATCAACTGAACCTATTTACTGAATTTTCATGTTTGTTGGCTGGAGGCCTGTCGTGAACGACGGGATCTGCCAGTTTCCCGACAGTTCCCGTCGCATCACGGCGTTTTCACCTAAGCCAGCAATTCCTTGATGACCTTGCCGTACACCACCGTTGGACGCTCCGAGCGACCATTGTTGAGGAAGGTCGTTTTCAGGTGATCCAGGCCGAGCAGATTGAGGACCGTGGCATGCAGGTCGTAGGTATCGACTGCTTTGTCCTTGTCCGCCACTTGCAGGCCAATATCATCGGTCGCACCATAGGTCGTACCGGCATTGACACCGCCGCCAGCGATCCACTGGGTGTAACCCCACGGGTTGTGGTCGCGGCCGCTGCCGCTCTCACCCCATGAGGTACGGCCGAACTCGGAGGCCCAGACGACCAGCGTCGTGTCGAGCAGACCACGGGCCTTGAGGTCGGCGAGCAGGCCGGCGATCGGCTTGTCCACCATGCGCGCCTGAACGCCGTGGTTGCCGTCCAGATCGTTGTGGGCATCCCAGCTGCGGCGTTCCTGATCGGAGATGTTTTCCGGATGGCCGGAAACCACCTGTACGAAGCGCACGCCACGCTCGACCAAGCGGCGGGCCCGCAACAGCACCTGACCATAGCTTTCGCTGGTCTTGTCGTCGATACCGTAGAGCTTCTTGGTCGCTTCCGACTCACCGCTCAGATCAACGGCTTCCGGCGCCGCACTCTGCATGCGGTCGGCCAGTTCGTAGGACTGCAGACGGGCGCGCAATTCGGTGTCTTCCGGGCGATGCGCCGCACCGAGGTTGTTCAGCGTCTTGAGCAGGTCGAGCGAACCGCGCTGCTGAGCGGCCGAGCGCAGTTCCGGACGCTCCAGGTAGAGAATCGGCGAATCGCCAGGGCGGAACGGCGTGCCCTGATAGACCGCCGGCAGGAAGCCGGAGCTCCAGTTGACCGAACCGGCCTGCGGTTCACGGTCGCCGTTGTAAAGCACCACGTAGGATGGCAGATCGCGGTTGGCCGAACCAAGGGCGTAGTTGATCCACGCGCCGAGCGACGGACGACCCGGATTCACATCGCCGGTGTTGAGCTTGAGGATCGAAATATCGTGGGTGGCACCGACCGTCACACTGGACTTGATGAAGGCCAGCTTGTCGGCATGCTGAGCCAGGTTGGGCAGCAGGTTGGAGAACCAGGCACCGCTTTCACCATACTGATTCCAGGAGCGCTGGTTGGAGACGTACAGCTTGCCGACGCCGCCCTGGGTACTGGTCTTGATCCCCTTGAGGAAGGAGGCCGGTACTTCCTTGCCGGCCAGCTTGGCCAGCTCCGGTTTGTAGTCGTAGAGGTCGAGGGTCGAAGGTGCGCCGTTCTGGTGCAGCCAGATCACGGACTTGACCTTGCCGGGAAAGTGCGGTGCCTTGGGCGCCAGCGGATCAGCCAGCTCCGAGGCCAGTGCCGAGCCGATGAAGCCGACACCGGGAATGAAGCCCGCTGCTGCTGCGGCTCTGCCAAAACCGAGACCGGTCCTGATCAGAAAGTCACGACGATTGATGGACATTTGTGGGTTCCTTGTTTCGTTTTTTTGAATGGGTTAGAAGCGATAGGCAAAGTCGTTCGAGTTGGCCACCGTATGGACCAGATCGACGAAGGCAGCGGCACGAACCGGGTTGATGGCACGCTGATCCTTGATACCGATAGGCACGGCAACTTCGAACTTGCCGTCGGCCACCTTCTGCTGGACAGCCGCCTCGCCCTTGGCCAGGAAGTCCTTCAGCGCAGCCTTTTCTTCCTTGTTCGGCTCACGCGAGAACAGTATCTGGTAAAGACGGCTGATCTGCGCCGATTCGTCCTTGCCGGCTTCGTTGATCACTCGCCCGGCCAGGGCTTGCGACCAATTGATCACGATGTCGCTGTTGAACAGGGTCAGGGCCTGCAACGGCGTCGTGGTCACGTCACGCTTGTGGTGAGCCTGTGACGGGTTGGCCGGGTCGAAATTCTGCAGCAGCGGATAGGAGAAGCTGCGGCGGCTGAAGATATAGACGCTGCGGCGATTCCAGTCGTTCTTGTCCTTCGACACGGTCCATGCCCGGTTGCCATCGAAGTCGGCTGCGCCCAGCGTGCTGGCTTTCGCCACCGGCGGGAAGACCGACGGGCCACCCACCACGTCATTGAGCTGACCGGAGGCATAGAGCAAGGCATCTCGGATTTCCTCGGCTTCAAGGCGTTTGCGCGGATAGACGGCGAGCAGCTTGTTCTGCGGATCGGCCTTGACGACATCGGAACGCTCGGCAGAAGACTGGCGATAGACGCTGGAGAGCAGGATTTCGCGATGCAGTTTCTTGACGCTCCAGCCACGTTCGACAAAGGTCGACGCCAGGTAGTCGAGCAATTCCGGATGTGTCGGCTTCTCACCGGCACGGCCGAAGTCGGCTGGCGTCGCGATGATGCCCTTGTCGAAATACTGGCTCCAGACACGGTTGGCGTAGACGCGAGCGGTCAGCGGGTTGTTCGGGCTGGCAATCCAGCCGGCAAGCGCAGTGCGTCGTCCGGAAGACGTTGCCGTCGGCTTGATCTCGACCTTGTCGCCACCGAACAGCGCCGGAATGGCCGGCTGGACCTCTTCAGTCGGGCGTTCGTGGATACCGCCAAAACGCACGAAGGTCGGCGCGGCGTCGGAATGACCCAACTCAGTCGCGGCAGTGTAGTAGAGAGAACCACCGGTCGGGCGCTGGTCGTCGTACTTGCGCAGTTCCTTCTGCAGACGGTCGTACTCCTTCCAGGCGGCAACCTTGTCCGGCGTATGGTCGGGGCGTTCCTTGCTCTCCGCAGCCAGACGCAGGTATTGGGCAACGCCATCGCCAGTCTCGGCGACGACCATCTTGTGCCGGTGGTTCACCCAGCGATCCAGCGCATTCCAATCCTTTTCGGTCTTGAAAATGGAATCACGGCTATCGGTCAGGTAGCGCTCCTTCTGGTACTTGATACCGTCCTCGCGGTAGGGTTCAAGCACCTTGCGCTGGGCCTCACGGATTTCCTTGGTGACCTCCTGATACTTGTTGCGCTGTTCGACGAACTTCTTGTCCCAGGCGCTCTCGCTACCCTTGGCCAACGGGATGCGGGAATCGAACGACGTGTTGGCCAGGAAGGCCTGCAGCTGGAAATATTCCTTCTGGCTGAACTTATCCGACTTGTGGTTGTGGCAACGGGCGCAGCCGGCGGTCGAGGCCAGGAAGGTCTCACCGATGTTGTCGGTGATGTCGGTGGTGATCTGGTACTTGCGCTGCACGAGATCGCGGGAGTTCTGGTTATCCGGGTAACCGGCCAGGTAACCGGTGGCGACCTTCGCCTCCTGGCTGTCCGGCCACAGTTCGTCACCGGCAACCTGTTCCTTGATGAAGCGATCGAAGGGCTTGTCCTGATTGAAGGCATTGATCACGTAATCGCGATAACGCCAGTTGTTGGCCCGCGTGTTGTCGTTCTGGAAACCGGTGCTGTCGGCATAACGGGCCAGATCGAGCCAGCGACGCGCCTGGCGCTCGCCGAAGTGATGCGAGGCCAGCAGACGGTCAACGACCTTTTCGTAGGCATCCGGCGACTTGTCGTTAACGAAGGCCTTGACCTCTTCCGGTGTCGGCAGCAAACCCCAGGCATCAAGCGTCGCACGCCGGATGAAGGTGGCCCGGTCAGTCTCCGGTGATGGCTTCAGGCCCTTGGCTTCCAGCTGCGACAGGATGAAAGCATCGACCGGCGTCCGTACCCAGCCCTTTTGCCCAACCACCGGCACCTGCGGTTTCTGCACTGCCTCATAGGGCGACCAGCGCTTTGCCGATTTCGTCACCACCGTGTCCGCCGCCGCGCCTTTATTGTCATCTGCGGCAACCGCCACAAATGTCGTGAAGCACGACAACACGGCTAGATAAGCTATTTTTTTCATTGACCACTCCAAACAAGAATTCACAAGACCGCCCCCTCAAACCCGTACTGCAAAGTTCGCCTGAGCCGCATTACTGGATGCTTGTTGAGCAACCGCCATGCCACACCGAAAGAACAGACGAAAAAATACGAGGCAAAAGCGGCAATTAATGATCCCAACACACTGAAATAAAACGGTTTAACAAACCATCATTCGCCCACGTCGTCGGGCTGATTGATCATCGACAACGTCATGAATTCGGATCGCAACTGTTTGCCGGGCAGCAGCCAGGCAGGCAGTCGTGTTGCGCTGGAAACAGTCGGCGAATGCCACCGTTTGGAGCGGCCATGAGCGCAGACAGACTCAGCGATCAAATCTGTCAGCCAGCAGGAAATAAAACGCTGGCTGCACGGCCAACAACTGCTGCACCAGAAACAGCAACACGCAGCCAAGTGCACCGTACTGTGCAGGCCTGAAAATTAAACAAACACAAAATCAATGACTTAAAACATGGCACGGTCTGTGCCATAGATATCCCAGCCAAGACCGGTCTCGCCAAGGACCGGAATGCACGGCAAGGCAATCCAAATAACGCGGCAAACCCGCGAACTTGTGAACTAACTGGGAGTATTTAGTGAAATATCCAAAAAAACAGATCGTGACAGCGATCGGTGCGGCCCTGCTGACACTGGCCAGCAGTGCCAACGCAGCCCCCCCAACAACCGAGGAACTGCTCAAGCAGCTTTCTGCCCTGCGCGCCACCGTTGATGCGCTGCAAAAGCAGGTCAAGGAGCAGGCGGACAATCTGGAAAAAACCCGCGAATCCATTCCGCAGGGAGCCGAACTGGCCACCACGCAGGACGTCGAAGGCGTCCGTTCCCAGCTGGAGGACCACAAATACAACACGGCACGTGACCGTGAATACAAGACAGCCCTGTCGTCCCGTGGGCTGACGATCGGTGGCACGCTGACCGGCAGCTACGTTACCTCGACCGCTCCCAGCGCTTCTACATCGAACAACCCGCAGGGCAAACCGGCTGAAAGCGGGTTTGGTGTCGGCGCCACCCTGTCCTTTGCCGGCAACCTGTACAAGGATTACGCCGAAGGCAAGAACCTGGATTACCGGGTTGCCTTCACCTACGCCAATCCGAAGCTCGCCAACAACAACAGCACCAACTCGCCGGCCCTGGGTGATACGGTCACCCGCCTGACCGACGTCTATCTGCAATATTCCCTGCTGCAGAACCTCGGCGCGCTGGAAGACCCGAAGCTGACCGCCACCTTTGGTCAACAAAAGATTCCGTTCGGCCTGGAAGGCCAGGTCTCCGACGAATTGAAACCGACCGTTTCGACGGCTCAGTTCCTGGGTGACAGCAACCTGAAGAACATCGGCCACCGCCAGATCGGCCTGATCTTCCGCGGCGATCTGTTCCCCAACGCCGACTACGGCTTCAACTACCGCGCCCCGCTGTTCGAATATGCCTTCGGCGTGGTCAATGGCAATGGCGAAAACACCACCGACGACAACACCCGCAAGGATTATCTGGGCCGCGTCACCTTCACCGTGCCGGCCGACTACAACAGTTGGCTGCGCGAACTTAAATTCGGCGTTTCCTACTACGGTGGCTGGAAAAACCTGAACAGCACGGGAACCAATTTCCCGGTCCAGTTGGATAACGCCCGCACCATCCGCAAGGGCTTCGACATTTCCTACAACCACAACCCGATCGGTATCACCTACGAACGGGCTGATGGCAGCGAGGACGATCTGCAAAACCCGGGCTCCCTGACCGATCGCCGCACCCGACGGACCAAGAAAACCGGCCAGGTGCTGACCGTGTTCTACAACTTCGGCGACATCGCCCAGTGGTCCAAGAACCTGAACCGCGTCGGCAAGTTCGACGACTTCTGGCCGACCACGTCGCAGGTCTATTACCGCTACGACACCTGGGATCCGAACAACTACGTCAATGCCGACCGGACGATCAAGCAAACCATCGGCTACAACCTGTTCTTTGCCGAAACCACCAAATTCCAGATCGGCCTGACCCGGACCGAGTACGACCGCACGCTGGGCAAAGCCAACTCCACCGACCTGACCGCCCAGTTCCAGTACGGGTTCTGATCGAACCCATCTGACCTTCATCGAAAGCAGAACATGAAAAAACTTGTATCCGTGATCGCCACCGCCCTGCTGGCGGTTGGCCTGCCACTCAGCGCCGCCGCCGAGGAAAGCCCGAAGGTGATTCGTATCGCCTTCTCCAGCGCCGGTGTCGGCGGCAAACCGGCAGCCGCCTCCGGCCTGCTGGCCACCGCCCATCAACGCGGTATTTTCGAAAAGGAATTCGCCAAGGATGGCATCAAGGTCGAATGGACCTTCTTCGTCGGTGCTGGCCCGGCCACCAATGAAGCACTCGCCCTGAAAAAAGTCGATTTCGCGACGCAGGGTGACCTGCCGCTCGTCTTCGCCCGGGATAACGGCCTGAGTACCAAGATCATCGCCAAGGACTCCCAGTTCAGCCGCAACTATGTGGTCGTCCCCACCGCATCCCCGATCCAGTCGCTCGAAGACCTGAAGGGCAAGAAATTTACCGTTCAGAAGGGCACCGCAACCCAACTGACCTTGAACCGCTTGCTGACCCAGGCCGGCCTGAAGGAAAGCGACCTCAAGGTCATCGACATGGTTTCCGACTCCCAGAAAGCGGCGCTTTCTACCGCGGACGTCGATGCATCACTACAGTCCTCGACCGATCTGGTTTCACGTGGACTGGTTCGCCGGATCTTCAAGGTCGACGATCCCAAGTTGACCGCACCGTCGCAGATCTGGGTCGCTGAAGAATTCGAAACCAAGTATCCGCAAATCGTTCAGCGCTTCGTGACCACCCTGATCCGCGAGTCTGTCTGGTCAGTCGACGAGAAGAACCGTGACGAGCAATTCCGCCTGTGGGGCAAGACCGGCAACCCGTATTCCGATTACAAGGAAGATTTCAGCGGTTCCAAGCTGCGCGACCGCCTGAACCCGCTACTCGACGAGTACTACACCACCAGCATCGCCAAGTCGATTGCCGAAGCCAAGCAGTTCCGCTTCCTCCGCCGCGACGTGCCGACCGAGGGCTGGATCGAGCCGAAGTACCAGAAGGCTGCGTTGAAGGAACTGAAGCTTGAAGGCTTCTGGGATGAGTTCGACGGCGAAGGCAAACGCAAGGCCACGGCCAGCGCCAAGTAATAAACCGTCGCCTTTCCTGAAACCTTGTCCGCGCATCAATTCATCGATGCGCGGACAAGGCACTTGCAGCAAGCGACAGACTGATTTTGATTGTAAGAAGGGGCTGATGAAATGAGTACGACACACAGTTTGGAAAAGCCGCTGACACTTGAACCAGCAGGCAATTTTCTTCCCGCGCTGGGCTTTCCCGACTTGGGAAAAGCAGCAGTTCACCTCAAACGCATTGGTGTCGGCATCGTATTCCCGCTGTTCCTGCTCTATCTCTGGCAGGTGGCCACGGAACGCGTCTGGCTGCCCCCACAATTGTTGCCGGCCCCCGCTTTTGTCTGGGAAACCTTACTCGACATGCTGGGATCCGGTGAACTGGCCACCCATCTGTTGGCCAGTCTGCAACGGGTGGCCTGGAGCATCCTGATCGGCGGCTCGATCGGCCTGGCCATCGGCTTCGCCATGGGCCTGTCAAAAACCGCCAAGGCCTACCTCTACCCGAGTTTTTCACTCTTCTCACAATTCCCGGTCATTGCCTGGTCGCCGCTGATGATCATCTTCTTCGGCATCGACGAGGCGCTGAAGATTTCGACCATCACGGTCGCCGTCATCGTTCCATTCGCCGTCGCGACCTACAAGGGCATCGAGAACGTGCCAGTCAAACTGATGGAAGTCGGCCGCATCTACCAATTCAGTTTTACCCAGACGCTGTGGCGCATCGCGCTGCCAGCTGCGCTGCCAGCTGTACTCGGTGGCGTCCGGCAAGGCTGCATGCAGGCCTGGCTGGCACTGGTCTTCGTCGAACTGCTCGCCTCCAGCGAAGGACTCGGTTACCTGCTGGTTTACGCCCGCAATCTGATGCAGCTCGATGTCGTCATGGTCTGCATGGCCACCATCGGCCTCGTCGGCCTGCTCTTCGATTTCGCGCTCGCTTTCGTCGAACACCGTTTCAGCAACTGGGCACCGAAAGGACGCTGACCATGGCAACCTTCAAAGACAAACTTCCGTCCATCGACCCGCGCGGATTCGTGTTGCCCGCCCTGCTCCTGCTCGTCTGGCAAGGCATCACCGCGGCCGGCTGGGTCGATACGCGCATCATCGTTGCGCCCTCGGCCGTCCTCGCTGCCGGCTGGAACTGGATCAACAGCGGGCTGGCTCTGGAGAGCATCGGCGCCAGCCTGTTCCGCGATGCCAGCGGCTTCACGCTCGGTGCCGCAGCCGGCATCACGATCGGCCTGTTGCTCGGCACCTCCAAGCTGGCCAATACCTTCTTCGGCCCGACCTTCCACACCTTGAAGCACATCTCGATCTTCGCCTGGATACCGCTGCTCTCTGCTTTCTTCGGGCGGGATGACCTGGCCAAGATCGTCTTCATCGCCTTCGCGACGCTCTACCCGGTCGCCCTGGCCACCATCGAAGGCGTACGCGCCATCGCAGCGAGCCAGCTCGAAGTGGCCAAGGTCTATGGCTTCACCCCGCGCCAGGCGCTTTTCCGACTGATCCTGCCGGCTGCATCACCGCAGATCATTTCCGGCCTGCACCTTGGCCTGATCTTCGCGTGGCTGGCCACGATGGGGGCTGAATTTCTGCTCGCCAGCACCGGTGAAGGGCTGGGCATGACCGTCATTCGCGGCCGTGCCGCCTTCCGCGTCGACCTCATCATCTTCGGCATGCTGATCATCGGCGCCTTTGGCATGCTGCTCAACGAACTCGCCACCCGCGCCGAATCACGACTGCTGCACTGGCGCGGGCATGCCCGCTGACCGATCCCACCATTCCCACGGAGAACACCATGGCCCATGCCGGCACCCTCACCATCAACCGATTAAACAAGGACTACCGCGTCAAGGACAAAAACCTGCACATTCTCGATAACGTTTCGCTCTCCATTGCGCCGGGCGAATTCGTCAGCATCGTCGGCTCCAGCGGTTGCGGAAAATCCACCCTGCTCCGCCTGATCATCGGTCTGGAAGAGGACTACAAGGGCGAAATCCTGCTCGATGGCAAGCCGATCTCCGGCACCAGCCTCGACCGCGGCATCGTCTTTCAGGAACATCGCCTCTTCCCGTGGCTGAGCGTCGAACAGAACGTCGGCCTGGCCCTGCAGAACTCGAGCTTATCGGACAGCGAGAAACAGCGCTCCATCCAGGAGCACATCGAACTGGTCGGCCTGCGCGGCTTTGAGAAAGCCTACCCTTACCAACTTTCCGGCGGCATGTCGCAACGGGTCGCCATCGCCCGCGGCCTGGTCAATCGGCCGGAAATCCTGCTCCTTGACGAGCCCTTCGGTGCCCTCGATGCGATGACCAAATACAATCTGCAGAAAGAACTGCAGCACATCTGGGAAGCCGAAGGCATCACCATGATTCTGGTCACCCATGACGTCGAGGAAGCCGTCTATCTCGGCGACCGCGTGGTCATCATGGAACCGCGCCCCGGCCGCATCAAACGCATCGTGCCGGTTCCGCTGGAGCGGCCACGTAATCGCATGGCGCTGAATTTCGTCCGCATCAAGGAAGAAATCCTTGGCGAATTCGGCATCAACCATCAGGAAGAAGAAGCATTGATACCGGCGCTGGCAGCCTGACCTCAATGAC
>JAGTRV010000224.1 GCA_018262245.1 Pseudomonadota bacterium
GGCCAATACGTTCCCGCAGGTCAGCCAGTGGCGGTAAACCGAATATCGACAAGTTGCTCTCCACAGGGACTTTGGCGAGAGAGAGCGCCCAATCTGCATTCGGAAAGACGTTGCCAATCTGTGCCTGATCCTTAACGCCCAATTCAATCGCCAGGGCTGCAACATTCCGCTCAAACATGACATCCCGTTTGGATTCGAGTGCTGTCAGCTGTTGAGGCAACATCGCAACCAATAGGGCGAGCAGTACGGAACCCACAGCCCAGCGTGCGCTAGCCAGGATCAACGGGCCACAAAGTACTATCAGCGCTGCCCAAGCCATCAAGGCTGGCGTCATGTAGCGGCTCGACAAGGCCTGCTCCACCCCAAAGATTAGCCGCCCACCAGCAGTACCTAACGCCGTTCCTCCAACATAAAGGATAAAGAACAGCATGGCGAGTTGCAGGGTCGACCGCTTGGGATTTTTCAGTGACTGCCAGGCGAATACCGCAGAACTCAGAATCAGAAGGCCCCCCGCCACCTTGGCAAGCATGAGCCCAATAGCACCACCTCTTGCAAGGTAATAAAATGGTCCGCCAACGTAAGCAAGCACATATTTAATTAAACCACCTGGATTCTCTCTTAACGCTTGGCCCAGAGAACCATGTCCGCCAGGTGCAATGTATCCATAAAAATAGCTCCACAAACCGAGGATCGAAAGGACAGCAAGAAAACAGCAACGGCGCCATCCACAACGAACCAAAACGCAAAATAGCGTCATCAACGGTAGCGTCAGCACACCGTTCGCCATGCTTCCAATTGCCAGAAAGCCAGACAGTGTTGCAGCCGCGAAATAGGGCAACGCATGCCTTTCAGCTGACACCGATTTATGCAACAGGTAAAACGCGGCAAGCGGAAGAAGCTGAGCCAAGATGAACTGGCTTTGAAAACCCCACGTCAAGTTGTTCTCTTGCGACCATGAGAACAGCCAGGCAATCAGGAAAAACCCAACAACGCCAACCTTTCCTCCCGATTGCTCACGCCATGCAAGCAGAAACACGACGCAGACCAAGGCAAGCAACAAGTAGTTGACCAGAATGAGGAACCACCCCGTCCCTTGAAAAACAGCAAGATCCATCCAGAAAAAAAGCCGCGCCAGCACCACCCGATGTTCATTATGCTGCGCCCACCACGCTGACCATTCCCCTGAACTGGCCTTTACATAGAAGTCAAGATAGCCATCCCACATATCCCAGAAGGGTACTGAAGAATAGGCGCGGACTGCTCCGACCACGGCGAGCGAGACAAATGCAAGCGCGAATACCAGGAATACGAGTTCGGTCGCATTCCGGCGAAACCCAGACATCAATCAGATATCCATCTTGTTGAAGACGAAGCGCGGCAAATGCCGAATGATCATCATGATCAGCGCCCACTTGCCGGGCGCATAAATGATTGGCGTGCCGCTTGCGACCCCGTCGACAATAGCTTTAGCAACGCCTTCAACGTCAGCCAGTTTGGGCCCCTTGCCCTTGAGTTGCGCGGTCATAGGCGTATCCGTCGGGCCAGGCTTGATCAGGACAACCTTCACGTTCGTTCCGGCAAGGCGGTGTTGCATCCCCTGCGCATAACGCGTGACCAGCCCTTTAGCCGCACCATAAACGTAGTTCGACTTTCTGCCGCGATCGCCGGCAACCGAACCGATAATCGCAACGGTTCCGGCGTTAGCCTGCTGCAGATGCCCGGCAAAGGCTTCTGCAAAAAGTGCCGGTGAAACGCCGTTGACCGCAAGAGCCTCCTCGCACAGCAACAAGTCTTTCTGGCAAGCCATTTGGTCAGGCAACGAGCCATGGGCGATCAACACGATGTCGGGCAACCCATCCGCCACTACTTGATCTGCCCATGCACGAATGCGCTGGGGATCCAGAAAGTCGGTTGTTTGAACAGTGATCGTCGATTGCGGACTACGCACCCGCAGATCCTGCGCTACCCGCTCGGTCCTGGCTTGATCGCGGCCGAGGAGCACCAGGTCTTTGGGTGCTTCCTCAACCCACAAGCGCGCACAGTGCTCGGCCATGGCCGAGGTTGCACCTACGATGACGATTTTCTTGATCACGATTCAAGTTCCCATCAGTCGACGCGAGAGGGCCGAACTGATGCCCGGATCGCGGTAATTCATGAATTCGCCCAGGCGCGGGTAGCCGGACTCGAACAGATCACGCGGCATCCGCGCGTCCTTGGCCGGGTAGATGCGCCCTCCCGCCTCGCGCACGACGGCATCCAGGCGCTCGAACAATTTGAGCGTCCGCTCGCCCTTGTTCGGGAAATCCAGAGCCAGCGTGACGCCCGGCTGCGGAAAGCTCAGCATGCCTACCGACCGGCGGTTGCCGAACGTCTTTAGTACCGCCAGGAAGGAGCCATCGCCGGAGTTCGCAATCTCCTTCAGCATGGCCTTGACAGCATCCTTGCCGACTGCGCGGGGCACCACGCTCTGATACTGGTAAAAACCGCGCGGCCCGTAGATCCGGTTCCAATTCAGGATGTTGTCCAGCGGGTAGAAGAACTTTTCATAGTGCGCTCTGCTACGCCCGGCCTTTGCCGATTGCAGGTGGTAATAAGCTGTATTGAATGGTCGCAGTGACAGACGGTTGATCAGAGAGACTGGCGGCGCGAATGGAACTGATAGCTTCTTACCCGCTGGTTCTGCATCGCCAAAGTGTTCAACATGATTGCCGCGCATGAAAATGCCACGTCCGCCGCCGCCCGAGATGCAGTCGATCCACGATACCGTGTGCTCCCAGCCTTCTTCCGAACCATCGGCCAGCGCGAAGAATTCCTCAAGATTTTGATAAGGCTGCGTTTCGGTATCCAGCCATGGCCCGGCAACCTGCCGCAACTGCAAACTGGTTTCGATGATCACCCCGGTCAGGCCAAGGCCACCGACCGTTGCAGCAAACCAACCCGGTTTTTGATCCGGCCCGCAGACGATGGTCTCGCCATCGGTGCGCTGCAGACGAATTTCGGCCACGTGATCGCCGAAGGAGCCAACGCGGTGATGGTTCTTGCCATGCACATCATTGGCAATCGCCCCGCCCACTGTTACCAGTTGGGTACCCGGCGTCACCGGCAACATCCAGCCACGCGGAATCATCAGGCGCTGGATGTCGCGCAGCAGGACGCCAGCCTCGCAGGTGATGATGCCGGTGCTCTCGTCGAACGACAAGAAACGATCCAGTCCTGCGGTCAACCACAGCCCACCGCCCGGATTCAGGCACACGTCTCCATAACTGCGGCCATTGCCATAGGCCAAGCCCCCCCTGCCCGACTTGAAAGCTGGAAGAACACCATTGCAACCGACAAGGGAGCGCACTTCGTGTTCGAGACTCGCCAAGCGCCCCCAGGATTCAACCCTCACGGCAGCCACCCAACGGTGCCCAGTGCCAGGAAGAGTGCAAAGGCGGCGCCGGAGATCAGGCTGGCCTTGTCCTTGACGGCAAACACCAGTGGATCGTCATGCATCTGCCCACGGTGGGCTTGCAGCCAGACCCAACTCACCCAGAACAACATGACCGGCACGCAGCCCCAGATCCACTCTGGGGCGAGGTAAAGACGCAGCACATCGGCGCTGTTCAGGTAGAGGGCCAGCACCAGCACGGCAGCGTAGCCGGCGACGATGCCCAGCGTCTGCACGAGCGGCGCATCGTCGGTGAAATAGCCCCGGCCGGCAGCCTTGTGCTTGCCGTGCAGCAACTGCACCTGCAGTTCGGCAAAGCGCTTCACGAAGGCCAGGGAAAGGAACAGGAAGCCGGAGAAGGCAAGCAGCCAGAAAGACAGGCTCATTTCCACCGCCGCCGCCCCGGCCACGATGCGCAGGGTATAGAGAACCCCCAGCATCAGACAGTCGACCAGCACCACCTGCTTCAGCTTGAAGGAATAGAGGCAGGTCAATAGGAAATAGCCCGCGAGCCAGGGCAAAAAAGCCCCGCCGACAAAGTTGGCCAAGCCGAGACTGGCCACCAACAGAAGGGGTGCAACGACCACCCCCTGCCAAACCGGCACGACACCCGCTGCGAACGGCCGCTTGCATTTGCGCGGATGCTTGCGGTCACTTTCCAGATCGAGCAGGTCGTTGGCGATGTAGACCGACGAAGCGCACAGGCTGAAGGCAATGAACGCCAATCCGAGCGTAAGCCACATGTCGAACTCGCCGACCCGGTGCGCCGCAAACAGCGGAACAAAGAGCAGCAGGTTCTTGAGCCATTGGTGCACGCGCAACGCCTTGCGCCAGACGGCCAAACCCTTGGCCGGTGCCTCGAACACCTCTTCGACCTCGGCACAGGCCTCGGCTTCCTGTTGCAGGCCGGCGGAAGCATTCACCACAATTGCGCGGCGGGCGTGCTCCCAAACAGGCAAATCGGCGACCGAATTCCCCGCATAGTCGAACCCCTTCTCGCCATAACGCGCGACGAGCGCTTCCGATTTGTGCCGGCCAGCCAAGTTGACGACGCCATCACTGGCCATTACTTCATCGAACAAATCCAGATGGGCAGCAATCGCATCTGCCACGCCTTGATCGGAAGCAGTGCACAGCACCAAACGCCGCCCAGCGGAACGCTGCTGGCGCAACCAGGCGATCAGTTCTTCGTTATAGGGGAGCGCCACCGGGTCAAAAGTCAGGCGATTGGTCAGTTGCCGTTTGAGCACCGCCTTGCCGGATGCCAGCCAGAACGGGATTTTCAAAACCGACAAAGGGCTCTCGCCCAACAGGCGCAAGGACGACTCGTGCAACATGTCTGAGTGGATCAGGGTGCCGTCGAGGTCAATACAAAG
>JAGTRV010000225.1 GCA_018262245.1 Pseudomonadota bacterium
CCTAAGAGGTAAATCAATTGCAAATCGCTCTGGTCAACGATGAGCCAACCGAGGCCTTCTCGAAAGGGCGTGGAACGTGTGCCCAGTGCGGTTCCGAAATGGTTGCTAAGTGTGGTCCCCGGGTCATGCATCATTGGGCTCATCAGCGGTCGCGGAATTGCGACCCTTGGTGGGAAAACGAAACCCCCTGGCATCGGGAGTGGAAGAATCTTTTCCCAATAAATTGTCGAGAAGTCTCACACAGGGCCGAAGATGGAGAAATTCATCGGGCGGATGTGAAAACACCAACGGGAATCATTGTTGAGCTGCAACACTCAGCAATAAGTGATGACGAACGCATTTCCAGAGAGGATTTCTACCAAAACTTGGTGTGGGTGTTAGATGGCAGCGTCTTTGCTCAAAATTTCGACATCTACCACATGTTGCCGGCGCCAGATTCGGACATCGCACAAGACCTCGTATGGTCTAAGGCGCAGAGACACATGGGAGGAGCAAACAAGGGGCTTTTCTTTCGTGTGTCGGAAGCGCGAGAAGATGACCCGTTGGCAACGAAGGCCACAGTTCGTGGAGGCTGGATTCATAGCCTGCACGACATCGAGGAACAAGTGGCGCTTTCATATCGCGGCCATCATCAATATGACTGGGTTCGGCCCCGGAAAACTTGGCTAGACGCGAAATGCCCCGTTTTCATCGATTTTGGTGATGAGCACTTGGTTAAGTTGTGCACTTTCGATGAATCTGAATTGCCATGTATCCAATTTGTAGCGAAAAGGAAATTTCTACATGATTCCATGCATGAAACACGGGCCAAAAACATCGCTACAAGGTTCTACCCAATTAGTCCAGCACGGGCATAACAATGCGTTTCAAGGGACGTTCCTGAAGGTCTTCTTATTAAAACCGTCTACTTCCGCTTAGGGTCGGGACACGTCGGCCCACTTTATGTGTTCGCCGCCGTAAAGCGGTCCTTGTAGTTTCGCTTCCCGAAAGCTGTCATTCGTCACGGAGTGCTGGCGACCCAAAGCGGTACTTGGCGGATTTGGGAAGCATACGTTCCGGAACATATGTCAGGCGGCATGAGTTTTCACTATACCGTCTCTACGATGCGTCGGTTTAGGATTGGCGCGGTCAATGCCGAGAGGCGTGTCTTCTGATTTCCTTGCTCGTTGAAGTTAGAGGGGCTAAGCCACTGCAAAAGTGCCTCTTTGAGAGCTGGCCACTCACTGTCAATTGCGGCATACCAGGCCGTATCGCGGTTTCTTCCCTTGACCACTGCTGCTTGCCGAAAAACACCCTCAAAAGAAAATCCCAACCGCTGCGCCGCGGCACGAGACGGAGTGTTTAATGCGTTGCATTTCCACTCATAGCGCCTATAACCAAGCTCGAATGCTCTGGCCATCATGAGGTACATGGCCTCGGTGGCTGCGGGAGTGCGCTGAAGCAATGGCGAATAGTTGATGTGCCCCACTTCAATTGAGCCGCTATTCGGGGTGATTCGCAAATAGCTTGCGATGCCCACAGCTTCCTTCTTTGCAAGGTCAATGATTGCGTAAAACACCGGGTCACTGCCGCAACAATTCTCTTCAATCCAAGCGCGAAAATCTATCAAAGTGTCGAATGGTCCATACGGAAGATAGGTCCAATTCCTCCCTTCAAAGTCCAAGCTGTTTGCTGAATAAAGGCTTTCAGCATGACGCGAATCAAGGGGTTCAAGACGGCAAAATCGCCCCTCCAAAATTTCATGCCCCGGATGGGGTGGAGATTGCCACTCGCGGACCACAGGACCAACCGCTTGGTTAAATTGATTCATCTCGGAATGCATTGCTGTGTTGCCTAACAGTGTTTACACGGATACTGGGGGTTATATACCAATTGATAGAGGTAAAGCTTGACTTGTTGCCCTAACCCATATTTCTCAATCATTTGGAATATATGCTGTCAGCTGAACAATATGAATCCGGACAACTTCACCGAGCCAATGTCTACTATGGGGAACAGTATCCATAGGGCCGCTTGTGGCCGGTAGCTGACAGAAACACCTCTGCGTATTCCTGCGTATTCCCCGCCGACTTGGCTTTCCCGGATAATCCGGCCATGACCTCCCGCCTTCCAATATCGCAGCCTGAGCATTCACCGAGCTGGCATGCAGAGCTGCATCTTGGCTTCGCCCGTGCCGGCGAACGAACCGTGCTGCGCGAAAACCGGCACCGCGGACCGTTGCGTGTGCAGAAGGCGCTGTACCCCGAAGGCGACGCGGTCTGTCAGGCCATTGTGCTGCACCCGCCATCCGGCATCGCCGGTGGCGATCATCTGGCGATTTCGGCCGAGGTTGGCGAAGGCTCCCATGCCCAACTGACCACACCGGGCGCTGGCAAGTGGTATCGCAGCGGCGGTGTGGAAGCCTCACAGCGCGTTGCTTTCACGGTCGGCGAAGGGGCGACGCTGGAATGGTTGCCGCAGGAAACCATCTTGTTCGATGGCGCGCGGGCGCGGATGGAAACGCAGCTCGATCTCGCTGCTGACAGCCGTTATATCGGCTGGGACATCCTGTGCCTCGGTCGTGCGGCGGCGGGCGAGCGTTTTGTAAATGGCCGTTTTGACCTATTTTTTCGGGTTGACCGCGACAATGCCCCGATCTGGATCGAGCGCGGCGGTTTCGACGGCAGCGACCCAATGTTGAACAGCCCCGCTGGCTGGGCCGGCGCCACGGTGTGCGGCACCTTGCTGTGCGCTTTCCCGGAATGGCCAATGCAAGCGAGCGCGCTGCTCGAAGCGTGCCGCAAGATCATTCCCGCCGATGGCGCCAATCATGGCCTGAGCGCCTTGCCCGGCATGCTCGTCGCCCGTTACCTCGGTGACAGCAGCGAGGCCGCCCGTCTGTGGTTCGCCGAGCTATGGGCCATCCTGCGCCCGGCCTGCTGCGGCCGCCCAGCCGTTACCCCCCGAATCTGGAATACCTGAGGAATCTTCATGGAACTGACACCCCGCGAGAAAGACAAGCTGCTGATCTTCACCGCCGGCCTGCTTGCCGAGCGCCGTATGGCCAAGGGCTTGAAGCTGAACTACCCGGAAGCAGTGGCACTGATCACCTGCGCCATCATGGAAGGCGCCCGCGAAGGTAAGACGGTGGCCGAGCTGATGCATGAAGGCACGCAGGTGCTGGGCCGCGCCGATGTGATGGACGGCATCGCCGAGCTGATCCCGGAAATCCAGGTCGAGGCCACCTTCCCGGACGGTACCAAGCTGGTCACGGTCCATAACCCCATCGTTTGAGGCGCTGACATGATCCCCGGAGAACTCCTCGCCGAACCCGGCGAACTCGAACTGAACGCCGGCCGGCCGACGATCACGCTGGTCGTCGCCAACACCGGTGACCGCCCGATCCAGGTCGGTTCGCACTACCACTTCTACGAAACCAACGCCGGGCTGAGCTTCGACCGCGAGGCGGCGCGTGGCTTCCGCCTCGACATTGCCGCCGGCACCGCCGTGCGCTTCGAGCCGGGCCAGACACGCACCGTGCAACTGGTCGCGCTAGCCGGTGACAAGAAGGTCTATGGTTTCCGCGGCATGATCCAGGGGGCACTATGAGCACGAAAATCACTCGTCAGGCCTATGCCGAAATGTTCGGGCCGACCACGGGCGACCGCCTGCGTCTGGCCGATACTGCGCTGATCATCGAGGTCGAAAAGGACCACACGATCTACGGCGAGGAAGTGAAGTTCGGCGGCGGCAAGGTCATCCGCGATGGCATGGGCCAGGGCCAGCGCGTCTCGGCTGAAACGGTCGATACCGTGATCACCAACGCGCTGATCGTCGATGCGGTCACCGGCATCGTCAAGGCCGACATCGGCCTCAAGGACGGGCGAATCGCTGCCATCGGCAAGGCCGGTAACCCGGACATCCAGCCCGGCGTGACCATTGTCATCGGTCCCGGCACCGAGGTCATCGCCGGCGAAGGCATGATCGTCACCGCCGGCGGCATTGACAGCCACATCCATTTCATCTGCCCGCAGCAAATCGATGAGGCGCTCTACTCCGGCGTCACGACGATGATCGGCGGCGGTACCGGGCCGGCGACGGGCACGTTTGCAACGACCTGCACGCCAGGGCCGTGGCACATCCACCGCATGCTGGAAGCCGCCGATGCCTTTCCGATGAATCTCGGTTTCCTCGGCAAGGGCAACGCCAGCCTGCCGGAAGCCCTGCGCGAGCAGGTCGAGGCCGGGGTCATCGGCCTCAAACTACACGAGGACTGGGGCACGACGCCGGCCGCCATCGACTGCTGCCTGACGGTGGCCGACGAGATGGACGTGCAGGTCGCCATCCACTCCGATACGCTCAACGAATCCGGCTTCGTCGAAGCGACGCTGGGCGCCTTCAAGGGTCGCACGATCCACACCTTCCACACCGAAGGCGCCGGCGGCGGCCATGCCCCGGACATCATCAAGGCGGCCGGGCTGCCCAACGTGCTGCCAAGCTCAACCAACCCGACCATGCCGTACACGGTGAACACCATCGACGAGCATCTCGACATGCTGATGGTCTGTCACCACCTCGACCCGAGGATTGCCGAAGACATCGCCTTTGCCGAAAGCCGCATCCGCCGCGAAACGATTGCCGCCGAAGATATCCTGCACGACCTTGGCGCCTTCTCGATGATGTCGTCCGACTCGCAGGCCATGGGCCGGGTCGGCGAGGTCATCATCCGCACCTGGCAGGCGGCGCACAAGATGAAGCTGCAGCGCGGCGCCTTGCCGGAAGACAGCGCCCGCAACGACAACTTCCGCGTCAAGCGCT